>DEIK01000129.1 GCA_002352425.1 Rhodobacteraceae bacterium UBA2776 | reverse complement strand
CAACTGAGCTACCGGCCCACACAGAGCGACTAATTAGGAAGCTAACGCCATGGGGTCAACCCCTTTGTCGCACCTTTTAACATCCCTCACTAGAATAAATCCAAAAGCCCCGTTATATGGCGCATATGCGCAAGGAAAAAAGCCATGCCGCCCTCCCGTTCATGAAGATGCACGGACTGGGCAATGACTTTGTGGTCATTGATGCCCGTGGTGATTCACGGAATGCGCAGGATATTGTCACGCCAAAACTGGCCCGCGCAGTGGGGAATCGCCACACGGGGGTGGGATTCGACCAGCTTGCGGTGATCACCGATGGCGCTGGTGACGCTCATCTGACGTTTTATAACGCCGACGGCAGCCTATCGGCGGCTTGCGGCAATGCCACCCGCTGTATTGCCCGTCATATCATGGATGAAACGGGCCAGACCGACCTACATTTAACCACCGCGCGCGGCGATCTGTTTGCCAAGGATGCGGGAAAGGGTCTGACCTCGGTCAATATGGGCCAGCCGCAACTGCGGTGGAACGAAATTCCACTGGCCCGTGAAATGGAAACGCTGGAACTGCCGATCGACGGAGCCCCCACAGCGACCGGCATGGGCAACCCGCATTGCACATTCTTTGTCACGGATGCGATGGCCGTTGATCTGCCTGCATTTGGCGCGGCGCATGAGCATCACGAACTGTTTCCCGAACGTACCAATGTGCAGGTCGCCAGCTTGATTGGTCCCGACCACATCCGTATGCGGGTGTGGGAACGCGGCGTTGGGGTCACGCTGGCCTCTGGATCTTCCAGTTGTGCCACCGCTGTCGCTGCAGCCCGTCGTGGGCTGACCGGGCGCAAAGTCCAGATTGATCTGGACGGCGGCACCCTGCAGATTGAGTGGCGCGATGATGGCGTCTGGATGACGGGGGCCACGATGCATGTGTTGAACGGCGCCCTGACTGCCGATTTCCTAAAGGCGGTATAATCATGGCAGATGCGCCGATCTTTGCCACCCTTGGCTGCCGTCTGAATTCCTATGAGACCGAGGCGATGAAAGACCTCGCCAAATCGGCGGGCGTCGAAAACGCTGTGGTGATCAACACCTGTGCCGTCACAGCCGAGGCCGTGCGAAAGGCTCGTCAGGAAATCCGCAAACTACGCCGCAACCATCCCGGCGCCAAGCTGATCGTCACCGGATGCGCCGCCCAGACCGAGCCCGAGACATTCGCCAAAATGGACGAGGTCGATCTTGTCATCGGTAACACCGAAAAAATGCAGCACGCGACTTGGGCGGGTCTTGGCCCTGACTTCATCGGTGACAGTGAACGCGTTCAGGTGGACGACATCATGTCGGTCACCCAAACCGCAGGCCATTTGATCGACGGGTTCGGCACCCGCTCGCGCGCCTATGTTCAGGTGCAAAACGGCTGTGATCATCGCTGCACCTTTTGCATCATCCCATATGGGCGGGGCAATTCGCGCTCGGTCGCAGCGGGGGTTGTGGTGGATCAAATCAAACGGTTGGTCGACAGCGGATATAACGAAGTCGTACTGACCGGTGTTGACCTGACCAGCTGGGGCGCCGACCTGCCCAGCGCGCCGCGCTTTGGTGATCTGGTGATGCGTATTTTGAAACTGGTGCCAGACCTGCCGCGTCTGCGGATTTCGTCAATCGACAGCATCGAGGCCGATGACGCCCTGATGCAAGCCATCGCCACCGAGCCGCGCCTGATGCCGCATCTGCACCTCAGCTTGCAGGCCGGTGACAACATGATCCTGAAGCGTATGAAACGTCGCCACAACCGCGAAGACGCGATTGCCTTTACCCAAGAAGCACGGCGCTTACGCCCCGGCATCACCTTTGGCGCGGACATTATCGCAGGCTTTCCGACTGAAACAGACGAAATGTTCGCGAACTCGTTGAAACTGGTCACGGATTGCGATCTGACATGGTTGCACGTCTTCCCCTATTCCGCCCGCCAAGGCACCCCCGCCGCCCGCATGCCTGCGGTGAATGGCACCGTGATCAAAACCCGCGCCGCCGCTTTGCGTGCCGCTGGAGACACCCAAGTCGCCAAACATCTCGCCGCCCAAATCAGCCAAACCCACAGCATCCTGATGGAAAATCCCCGCATGGGCCGCACCGAGCAATTCACCGAAGTCCGCTTTGAGACCGACCAATCAGAGGGCCAAATCATCACAGCCACAATCAAGGGCGCGACAAAGACCCAACTCATCGCCTAGCCCTTGCCTTCTTTTCAAAAATATCCCCGCCGGAGGCCCAAAATCTCTTTAACTCGCCCCATCCTTTATTCGTTTCGTCGCTGCCCCTACGCCATGCGGGCGCGTCTTGCCGTTGCCAGTGCCGGCATCGCCACGGAACTGCGTGAAATCCTGTTGCGAGACAAAGCGCCCGAATTGATCATGGCCTCGCCCAAAGCCACGGTTCCAGTTTTGGTGGCAGACAAGGTGATTGATGAAAGTCTCGACATCATGATCTGGGCGCTCGGCCAAAACGACCCTGAACAATGGCTCGACATGCCCGCAGAGGGCCACGCGCTGATTGAAAAATCGGACACGCAGTTCAAACCCGCGCTTGACGCCTACAAATATAAACGCAGCGAAGATGATCGCGCCCTTGCGGCCACGTTTTTGACCGACCTTGATCACAGATTGGAAAACCAGCCCTACCTGTTTGGCCAAACCGCAACGTTGGCCGATATGGCGATCCTGACTTTCGTACGTCAGTTCGCATTTGTTGATAAGCCGTGGTTCGATGCCCAGCCTTGGCCACATCTTTCGGAATGGTTGGAAGTTTTCATTGCATCCAGCCGATTTACGAACATTATGCAGAAGTATCCGAAATGGCAGGCAGGCGACCCCGTCACCCTGTTCCCGCCCAAATCCTAGGCCAACCCATGCACCCCAATCCCGCTTTTCGCAAATCCCCTGATGAGACCAATCTTGGCTTTGCCCGTGAGCGCGGCTTTGGGACTTTGTCCGTGAATGGGGAAGATGGCCCGCTGATCGCCCATATTCCTTTCACGCTATCAGAAGACAACAAATACGCCGATCTGCATCTGCTGCGCTCCAACCCGATCACCCGCGCGCTCGGCCAGCCCGTGCGGGCAGTTCTCGCTGTGTCCGGCCCTGACAGCTATATTTCGCCCGACTGGTACGGCGTCGACGATCAGGTGCCCACGTGGAATTACGTCGCCGTACATCTACGCGGCACCCTGACGCAAATGCCTGCCGAAACCCTGCGCGGCAGTCTGGACACACTTGCCGCCCAGTTCGAGCAACGACTAGCCCCCAAGGCACCGTGGACCAACGACAAAATGGCGCCCGAAGCGCTGGCAAAAATGATGCGGATGATCGTACCGTTTCGCTTTGATGTGGACGCGGTCGATGGCACCTGGAAGCTGGGCCAGAACAAACCCGACGAGGCCCGCCTCTCAGCCGCCAAACATGTGCAGGCTTACGGCATCGGGCAGGAAACCGCCCTTTTGGCCGCGCTGATGCAAGCCCCCGTCACTGATTAAGTGGACAGTCACCGCCCACAGGCCTACATTGAATGTGAACCTATGGGAGGATATGAAGTGCCCCTACCCCTTGCCCCGATTACCGGCATCGCACTGCGCTATGGCACGGTTGCGCTGGCCACTTATGCTGTGACACGCAAGGTGTCGCTTGGCCGCCGTGATCAACGTGCCGAGGATGCGCTGGATGATCTTGAGGAAGGGCTGTCGGCGCGTCGCGAGCCCGGACAGGCCAGCAGCACCGCCCGTTTCAAGCGCAAGATCCGACTGGGTGAAAACGGTCCCGGCGTTGAAATCGACATTACCGCGCTTGGGCGCATCAAATTAAGGAAACTCTGAATGCAACTTTTCTACGCTGCCGCCTCGCCGTTTGTGCGCAAAGTTCTGATCACTTTGCATGAAACCGACCAGCTGGATGATGTCGAGCTGGTTGATGCTACCGGCACGCCGCTTGATGCATCAAACATGCCCACGGCCCACAATCCACTGGGTAAAATCCCGGCCCTGACCCGCCCTGATGGCCCGGCGCTTTACGACAGTCGGGTGATTTGCCGCTATCTGGATGCCCGCGCCAAGGCAGAGCTCTATCCAGAGCGCTGCATTTGGGATGTCCTAACGCTCGAGGCCACGGCTGATGGGATCATGGAGGCCGCTGTCTTGATGGTCTATGAAGCGCGTTGCCGCCCCGAAAACATGCAATCAGCCGATTGGGTTGATGGGCAATGGGACAAAATAGGCCGTGCGTTGGACGCCGTCACAACCCGCTGGATGAGCCACCTCGCCGGACCGTTCGACATGGGGCATATCGCAATCGGTTGCGCTTTGGGTTACCTCGATTTTCGCCATGGCGACCGCAACTGGCGCAAAGGTCGTGATGCACTGGACGATTGGTTCGCCACATCTGCCGAACGCCCCAGCATGTCGGCAACCCGCCCTTAGCGGAACCGCAACACACTTCGGGCCCGCTATAAATCGTCGCAGAATGACCCATTTATGCAAAAATGTGCATTTTTTAGCGGGTTTTAATGTCTACCTCACATTGTTGCGCTAGACGTGCCACGATTCCAAAGTTAAACACCCGTCCAAGGAGTACCGTTTTTGCGGTGCGGCTTCGGTACGGCTCTGTCTTTGGATCTGGCCATTTCGACCTAACTATCAACAAAGGAGGGATTCCAGTGTCCCACGCAGAAGATCACTCAGAAACCCGACGGGATTTCCTGTACTACGCCACAGCCGGCGCCGGTGCAGTTACCGCAGGTGCTGCCGTTTGGCCGCTTGTTAACCAAATGAACGCCTCCGCCGATGTGCGCGCCCTTGCGTCCATCTTTGTTGATGTATCAGATGTCGAAGTTGGCACACAGCTGACTGTAAAATGGCGCGGCAAGCCGGTTTTCATCCGCCGTCGCACCCCCGAGGACATTGAACGCGCCCGCACAACACCGCTGGCCGATCTGCCGGATCAAATGAGCCGCAATGTCGCCAAACCCGAGATGGATGCTTCGGACGAAAACCGCACGCTTGATGATGCTGGCGAATGGTTGGTGATGATGGGCGTTTGCACCCACTTGGGCTGTGTGCCTTTGGGCGGTAACTCTGGCGATTTTGAGGGCTGGTTCTGCCCCTGCCACGGTTCGCACTACGATATTTCCGGTCGCATCCGTAAGGGTCCGGCCCCTGAGAACCTGCCGGTTCCGGAAAATATGTTCATCGACGACAACACAATTAAGCTCGGTTAAAGGGAGAGAGTAATGTCTGGAATTCCTCACGATCATTACGAGCCCAAAACGGGCTTTGAAAAATGGCTAAACGTACGGCTGCCCATTGTTGGGCTGGTCTATGACACACTGATGATCCCAACACCCAAAAATCTGAACTGGATGTGGATTTGGGGCATCGTTTTGGCATTCTGTCTGGTGATGCAAATCATCACAGGTGTGATTTTGGCCATGCATTATACACCGCATGTCGATCTGGCGTTCTCCAGTATCGAGCACATCATGCGCAACGTGAACGGCGGCCATATGCTACGTTACATGCACGCCAATGGTGCGGCATTGTTCTTCTTTGCCGTTTACATGCATATCTTCCGCGGTCTTTACTACGGCTCTTATAAGGCGCCGCGCGAAGTGACATGGATCATCGGTATGTTGATCTATCTTGCCATGATGGCGACGGCGTTCATGGGCTACGTTCTACCTTGGGGGCAAATGTCCTTTTGGGGCGCGACTGTGATCACCGGCCTGTTTGGCGCGATCCCTGTTGTTGGTGAAAGCATTCAGGCTTGGCTCCTGGGTGGACCAGCGGTTGAAAATGCCACGCTGAACCGCTTCTTCTCGCTGCACTACCTGCTGCCGTTTGTGATTGCGGCGCTTGTGGCGATCCACATCTGGGCGTTCCACACGACGGGCAACTCAAACCCAACCGGGGTTGAAGTGCGCCGTGGCTCCAAAGAAGAAGCCGCGAAAGACACGCTGCCATTCTGGCCTTACTTTGTGATGAAAGATCTGTTCGCCCTGATGGTTATCTTGGCGATCTTCTTTGCGGTCATTGGGTTCATGCCCAACTACCTTGGCCACCCTGACAACTACATCGAGGCCAACCCGCTTTCGACCCCTGCACATATTGTGCCGGAATGGTTCTTCTTGCCCTTCTACGCGATCCTGCGCGCCTTCACGGCGGATGTTTGGGCTGTGCAGTTTGTCGACTGGATCACCTTCGGCGTGGTTGATGCCAAGTTCTTTGGCGTCTTGGCCATGTTCGGTGCGATCGCGGTTATGGCACTTGTGCCTTGGTTGGATACCTCGTCGGTACGCTCCGGTCGGTTCCGCCCAATGTTCAAAATGTTCTTCGCCCTGTTCGCCATCGACTTCATCGTTCTGATGTGGGTTGGTGCACGGGATACCGATTTTCCACATGACTGGATTTCGCTGATCGCGTCGACCTATTGGTTCGCTTACTTCCTGATCATCCTACCGCTGCTGGGTGTGATTGAAAAACCAGACCAACCCCCCGCGACAATCGAAGACGACTTTAACGCCCATTATGGCCATGCGTCCTCCGACGCAGACGCCAAGTGAGAAAGGATCAAAAAATGTCGATCAAAAAACTCACACTAACAGCCCTGACTGCCCTGACATTGTCGGTGACCAGCGCTGTATCCAGTGGCGATGGTGGCCACATTCACGACACGGATTTCTCCTTCGAGAGCCCGTTTGGCACCTATGATGAAGCCCAACTGAGACGCGGACTTCAGGTTTTCACCGAAGTCTGTGCCTCTTGCCATGGTATGCAGTATGTGCCGATCCGGTCTTTGGGTGACAAAGGCGGTCCACACATGTCTGCCGACGCCGTGCGTGAATATGCAACCCAATTCGAGGCCGCCGACACCAGTGATGACGCTGAACTTGGCGACACACGCGAAGCCAAACCAACGGATCACTTCCCTGTTTCCGCCGATCCAAACGCGCCTGACCTGTCCTTGATGGCCAAGTCACGCGCTGGCTACCACGGCCCCTACGGCCTTGGCCTTAGCCAATTGATCAACGGCATGGGTGGGCCAGAATATATTCTTTCAATCCTCGTCGGCTATACCGGCGAAGAAAAAGAAGAAGCCGGCACAACCTTTTATGAGAACACCGCCTTCCCGGGTGGCTGGATTTCAATGCCACCGCCGCTCTATGGCGAAGACGTTGATTTCGCCGATGGTCACAGCAACACGTTGCACCATGAGGCCGAAGACACAGCGGCCTTCCTGATGTGGGCGGCTGAACCCAAAATGATGGCCCGCAAACGTGCAGGCTTCATCGGCGTCCTGATGCTGACCCTGCTTTCGGTTCTGCTCTATGCCACAACCAAACGCCTCTGGGCACCGGTCAAACAACGCGCCAAAGACGACACTGAAAACAGCTAAATCTTACGGCCGTGAAAACAACAAAGCCCCGCTCACCATAGCGGGGCTTTTTCTTTGCCTTCTTCTTGCTCTAAATACCTCCGCCGGAGGCACTTGAAAATAAAGCGACCCGAAGGGTCTCCATTTGGCTAGCCTAAATAGGCGCGCAACGCCGCAGGTGGGTTGGCAAATATTTCACCCGTTTCAACAGGCGCATGGGCCACCCCATCCCCCACCAAAACCACACTTTGCGTGATCCGTTTGGCATCCTCGGGATTGTGACTAACCATCAATAATGTTGCTCCTGTTTCGGTCATCAGGTCGGCCACCAAATCCAGCATCTCGTCGCGCAGCGCAGGGCCTAGGGCGGAGAACGGCTCGTCCAGCAACACCAAGGGTTTCGCCTGCAACAGCATCCGCGCCAGTGCCACACGGCTCATCTGTCCGCCCGACAGCGCCGCAGGTTTGCGCGCACCAAGCCCCGCCAAGTCGACCCGCGCCAGCACAGTTTCGATCTGCTGCCTTTGCGCCTCCGTCAACCGCAGATCAGCTCGCAACCCCAAGCCGACATTCTGCGCCACAGTTAGATGTGGAAACAGATTATTGTCTTGAAACAAAATGCTGATTGGCCGCGCGCCGGGAGCCGTGCCAGCCAGATCAAAACCCGCCCAAAGAACGCGGCCCTGCGTGGGCGTCAAAAACCCTGTGACCAAATTCAACAACGTCGACTTGCCACCACCCGACGGACCGATCACCGCGACACGCGCCCCAATCGGAACCGTGAAATCAGCCTGCAATGAAAACGCGTCTTGGGTATATCCTACCCCTTCAAAGGTCAGCATCCGCGCGCCCTCCGCGATCAAATATCCAAAACAAAGACAGCGATAACCCCAGCAACAAAACCGCCGCCCCCGCGGCCTGATCCATCCGGTAAGTCGCCATCAAACGGTACATCTGTAACGGCAACGTCGCACTGTCGGGGTCGGAAAACAAGGCAATCACCCCAAGGTCCCCCATCGACAAAGCCGCCGCCAAACCCGCTGAAAACCCCAACGGGCGGCGCAGCCGTGGCCACAAAACCAACCGCAGCCGCACCCAACCCGTCATCTGCAAGCTGTCTGCCAACCGTCCAAAAGACGCTTCAATGTCCCGCACCGCCGGCACCAATGTGCGCAGTGCGAAAGGCAAGCTCATCATCGCATTCACCAGCGCGGTGATCGGCAGCGCCAAAGCCACCGGATCGGCCACGGGAAATAAAACAATAAACAGCCCCGCGCCGACCACCAAGGGCGAGGCCGCCAGAACCAGATAGCCGATGCTTTCGACCAGCAGCGCGCCGCGTTTCAAACGCACCACCATTAAGGCAATGGTCAGCGCCAAAATCACGGCGGTGGTCATCGACAACAGGGCGACACTTAGCGACCGTCCCGCTGCCGAATAGACACTTGCCGGCAAAGAAAACAGATTGGGCAACCCGTCGACGATGATCATTGCCAATGGTGCAACCAAAAACAACGACATGACGCACAACAGCAGGCCATCCCACCAAGCGTTTGGCGCGTCCAGCCGCTCAACAGTGCGGCCCAGCCCTGCCCCCATCATGGTTGGCACTGCGACCCACAACATCACCGCCGCCGCCGCTGCGCCCATGCCGAATTGCACCATCGCCAGCAACGCTGCACGGCCCAGGTCAAAGTCGAACCGAAACGCCTGATAGATCGCCAGTTCCACCGTCGTGGCCTTAGGCCCACCGCCCAATGCAAGCGCCACAGCAAAGCTGGTCAGGCAAATCAGGAACACCACCATAAAGGCACCGGGCAACACATCGCGCAACATCGGGCGTTCTAATATGCGGCCAACATCGCGGCCCGTGATATTTAAGGAGGCGACCAAGCGAAACCGCTCGGATGGGATCGCTAACCAACCTTGCAAAATCAATCGTGTGGCCAGTGGTAGGTTGAAAAACACATGCGCCAAAACCACGCCGTGCAACCCGTAGATATGGACAGGAGGTAATCCCAGCCAGCCCAGCATGGCACTGATTGCCCCGCCACGGCCAAACACCGCCAACAGGCCCATCACAGCGACCATCACAGGCAAGATAAACGGCGCGCCCAATAGGGTGATCAACGCCCCTCGCCCAAAGAATTGCCGCCGCGCCAAGGCCCTTGCAACGGGCACCGCTAAAACAACGCTGATCGCGGCAGACAGCGTGGCCTGCAGCACCGTAAACCGCACCGCCGCCCAATCTGCAGCGCCCAACGCAGCCACCCCCTCGGCACGCCAGAACAGCGCCCCAAGGGGACCAAGTATCAAAGCGAGCAAAAGCAAGGTCGCCCCTGCGCCCGCCCCAATGATTGGTATTATTTTGAAAGCGCGTTCAGCCATTCTTCCAACGCTTTGTTGCGGGTCTCAACGACCTGATCCGGTTCGGTGGTCAATGAGATTTGCGGCACAACCAAAACCTCAAACCCTCTGGGCAAACCTGCCTTTGGCATCTTGGCTGGCATCATCCAGTTGGTTGTCGGGATGATGGTCTGAAATTTGTCAGACACCATAAAGGCCATGAATTGATCGGCCAGTTCTGGCTGATCAGTGGTGGCAATTTTACCCGCCACCTCGATTTGCAAGTAGTGGCCCTCGTCAAAGGCAGCGGCCTCTTTTCCGGCATCTTCTTCGGCAATCAAATGGTAAATCGGTGATGTGGTGTAGGACAAAACCATGTCGGCCTCGCCCTCCAAGAACATCCCATAGGATTCGGACCAGCCTTTGGTGACGGTGACGATGTTGTCAGCCAAGCTGTCCCAAATTGCAGGGGCTTCGTCGCCATAGGCCGCCTTGACCCACATCAGCAATCCCAATCCGGGTGTGGAGGAACGCGGGTCTTGAATGACGATTTTCAAATCTGACGTCGCCAGTTCTTTGAAATTTCTTGGCACCTCGGTGAGTTCGTCGCGCTTATAAACAAACGCGAAATATCCCCAGTCATAAGGCAGAAACAAATCGTCCCCCCAAGCCACAGGCAGGTCCAGTTCGACAGAAACCCCATGCGGTGCAAACAGGCCAGTTTCGCGGGCAGTTTCGGTCAGGTTGGTGTCCAGACCCAAGACCACATCAGCCTTGGTATGTTCACCCTCCAGACGTACCCGCGCCAACAATGCAGCGCCATCGCCCGCGCCGACGAATTTCAAATCACAGCCGCAGGTCTCCTCGAACGCGGCCTCGACTGCGGGACCAGGGCCCCAATCGGACACAAAGCTGTCGTAGGTATAGACTGTAAGCACAGGGGTTTCGGCAATCGCGCTGCTGGCAATCGCACAAAATCCCGCAGCAAGTGGTAGATATTTCATCTCAAATCCTCCAAATGCGGCGAAAGGGCAAAGGTGGATATGATCCGAAACCTTCCCTCCGCCGGTGTTAACCGGTTCAGGTTCTACGGGTCCGCATCATTGCATCTCAGCCAAACTAGGCCCCCCGAGGTATTGCTACCTCTATGCGCCGCAATCGCGCATGACAAGTCAAAATCCCTTGAGCCGCCGCGCTGTGACGGCTAAACGCATAGATCAAAGGAGCGTTCCCATGTCGATCAACAGTTTTGGCCATCTCTTCCGCGTCACCACTTGGGGCGAAAGCCACGGGCCTGCCATCGGTGCGACCGTTGATGGCTGCCCGCCGAATGTGCCTGTTGATGCGGAGATGCTGCAGCACTGGTTGGACATGCGCAAACCCGGGCAAAACAAATACACCACCCAGCGCCAAGAAGCCGATCAGGTGCGGATCCTGTCCGGTGTGTTTGAGGGCAGGACCACAGGCACCCCTATCCAGTTGATGATCGAAAACACCGATCAGCGTTCCAAAGATTACGGCGACATCGCCGAAAAATTCCGCCCCGGACATGCCGATATTACCTATTGGCAAAAATACGGCATCCGCGATTATCGCGGTGGTGGTCGCTCGTCTGCACGCGAAACCGCATCGCGGGTTGCGGCGGGTGGATTGGCGCGGGCGGCTTTGGCGACTTTGGTACCAAATGTACAAATCACCGGCTATATGGTACAAATGGGACAACATTCGATTGATCGCGCGGCGTTCGATTGGGACGAAATTTCCAACAACCCGTTCTGGGCACCGGACGCTTTGATGGCCAAAACTTGGGCCGACTATTTGGATGGTCTGCGCAAATCCGGCTCCTCGGTTGGGGCCGTGGTCGAGGTGGTCGCGCGCGGGTTGCCCGCTGGATTGGGCGCACCGGTTTATGGCAAGCTCGACACCGATCTGGCCGCTGCGATGATGTCGATCAATGCCGTCAAAGGTGTCGAAATCGGCGAAGGCATGAATGCTGCATTTTTGACAGGCGAAGCCAACGCCGACGAAATCCGCATGGGGCCAGATGGGCCTGTTTATTCGTCGAACCATGCGGGTGGAATCCTAGGCGGCATTTCTACCGGCCAAGATGTAGTTGTGCGTTTCTCGGTCAAACCGACCTCGTCCATCCTGACCCCGCGTCAGACGATCACCAAGTCCGGCGAAGAGGTCGAAATCATCACCAAAGGCCGCCACGACCCCTGCGTCGGCATCCGTGCCGTGCCGGTTGGCGAGGCGATGATGGCCTGTGTTTTGCTGGATCACGTGTTGTTGCATCGCGGACAGATTGGCGATGGTGGTGGTGAGATTGGTTGAGCCTTAGCTTAACAAACCCGCGCTTCGCAGATGCTCCACCGCCTTGGCTGTAGCCCCGCCGTGCTGATCTAGGAAGGCGCGGATCATCGGGTTTTCACCCGTGATCGTCAGCGCATTCCAATATTCAAACAACTCATCCGGCGTCTGTACCTTGGTCAGAACACCCGCCTCGATGGCCTCAATGGCCGGATATTCGATGCCCCAAATGCTGGGGCCGACCACGACGGGTTTGCCGACGCTCAACGGTTCAATGATGTTGTGCGAGCCTTCATCGTTGAACGTATCGCCAATGAAAACGTGGTCTGCCAGCGCGAAATAGAAGTTGATCTCCCCCAGAGAGTCACCGAATAGTCCGTCCAGATCGTCGGGCATTTCGGTGGTCAAATGCAGGTTTTCATCCAGATCGTTTGAGCGTTGTAACATCTTCAAGCCATTGGTTTGCAACAATTTTGCCGTATCCAAAAAATTCTTAGGATGGCGGGGTACATAGACGAAAAATGGCAAGGGCCTGCCGGAATCCACCGCCGCACGACGCAACTGTGTCACCACGGGAATCAACAACGGGTCCTCATCCGGCCCGGTGCTGGCCAGACAGAATATAGGCCGTGCAGGGTTGATCATGGCGCGTAATTTCGCCGCCGCTTGCAGATGGGCGGGGGGGATCGGTTGCTCGAACCGCAACTCTCCCATCACCTGCACATTCGTTGCGCCGAAGTGGCGGAAACGCTCGACGTGGTGTTCGGATTTGGCGAGGATCAGGCTGAACCCGTGGACCAGTTGCGCGCGCAGTTTCAGGCCACGTTGATCACGCGCGAAACTTTTGTCGGGGTACTGCGCTTGGGCCAGCACCATCGGCACGCCCGCATAATTGGCCGAGGCAATCAGGCGGGGCCAAAGCTCGATCTCCATGATCATGCCGAATTTCGGTTGGTTGCGTTTGAAAAAGCGTCGCGTTGCCCAGACGTATTCTGCTGGGCACCAGCGCACATGCAAATGCCCCGCCGCAATCGCATCGGCAAACAGTGCATAAGTTTCGGCGCGGCCTGCGGCGGTGATGTTGGTGATCAAAACATGCTCGCCACGTTGCAGCAGCGCATCAATCAAAGGCCGCGCGGCCCGCATTTCGCCCAGCGACACCGCATGTACCCAGATCGCGCCCGCCGGCACGGCAAGGCCAAAGCCGAACCGTTCCCGCAGATGTTGGCGATAAAGCGGTTCTTTGCGGCCACGATGCCACAAGTACAACAGCACCAGCGGCAGGCATATCAGCCAGAGCATGTCCCAACCAAACAGCGCCAAACGGTCGATCAGACGTTTGGGGTAGCCCATCACAACCACCCTCGGATTTGGCCGAACATCCGCGCCATTGCGATCACCGACAGGTAACTGTGCGAGGACAGATGGTCAGGTAAAACCGAGGCGTCACAGACCGATAGGTCACTTAATCCGTGTACGGCAAAATCCGGCCCGACGACACCGCTGGCCGCGTCCATCGACATGCGGTTTGACCCGATAAGGTGGTAGCCGGAGTAGACGCCGTTGCGCATCAGTTCTTCGTCGATGTCGGTTTGTGGGTCGGGGCCAACCCCCATTTCGGACATAATGGCGCGGGCGTGTTTCATGCCTGCAAGGGTGGTTTGCACGTCGGCAGGGTTGGACAAAAATCCGGTGTCGATTTGCGCACCTTGCGGGGTAATCCGAACCGCGCCTTCGGACTTTGGCCACAGGGCGTATATCCCCAGTGAGGCTTTTTGCTGGCGCTCAAACACAATGCCGGATTGTGAAACCTTGGAGCGGTCTTGGGTAAAATGCACCAATTGAATGCGGTAACTATCATCGATAATGTCACCCTTGGTCGCGACGTTTACCCCCGCCGAGGCGCCGGGGCCGCGCAGAATGCTGTCCTTGCTGCCCGCGATGAACTTAAGGCCTTCCCACAGGGCGCTCGCCCCGCGGGTTTTCTGGTTTAGCGTGTTGTGCCCGTCGCAGGAAAACGGCAGCCGCAGGTTGGCGTGGTCTTTTAGGTGTTGGCCGACTTGGGGCAAGTTGTGGACAGCCGGGAGGCCGGCGCTGGCCAGCATCTGTGCCTCGCCCACACCGCTGCGCATCAGCAGCAAAGGTGAGCCGATGGCGCCTGCGCAAAGGATGACTTCGCCCGCCAAAATGTGCTGGGTTGTCCCGCCGGTTTGATAGGCTACGCCCGTGGCGCGGTTGCCATCAAATGTGATTGTTGACGCCTGTGCGCGAATAATCTCAATGTTGTTAGAATTGGCATTGGCGCGGAAGTTTTCCAAGTGATTGTGGCGCAGGCCGCGTTTGGTGTTCACGTGCAAAATCGAACCACCGTTAAGTGCGCCGTGCTGGTCTGGATCATCTACGCGTGGGGTGCCCAATGTTTGGGCGGCGGTCAAGAATTTGTCGCTGAGCGCGTCGTTCCAACTGTGAGGACGTGGGGCGGTGGTATCCTTGTTCATGTCATTTAGGATGTCGGTGAAATCCAGCCCAAGAGGGTCGAACACATGGCTATAGCGCAGCGTTGAACCAGCATAGGCAACATTACCATTCACGCGCGACGAGCCACCTAACCCGCGCCCCGTCAAGACGGGGAGTTGGCGATTTCCGGCAGATGTTTGCGGCACGGATTGCGCTGCATCGACGAAGCGGCGATTGCCGATGATTTTGCCGACCAGCAAGGGGATGCGTTGGAATACATGTCGCCCGTTGGCATCGCCCTGTTCAAACAGGACCACCTTTTGCCCCGCAATCGAGGCCATGCGGGCCAGTTCCAACCCCGCCGAACCACCGCCGATGATGGCTATGTCAGCGGTCTGGTTGGACAAAATCAATCCCCTCGGCGGTCAACCAATCATGCTGTGCCTCGGCCATCACCCAATCAAACGGCGTGTCGATGTCGACGGCTGCGGGAACGTCCAAAGTTTGGTAAAATGTGTCGGTTGGGAGAAAGGATTTTTGGCTGCGTAACGTTTCTACTATTCCGGAATAGTAGCAGCCATCAACAAAGCGGTATTCGGTGACGCGGTCCTGTCGGCGCCTGGATTTTTGCGCGTTGATTGCAGGGTGGCCGTGATGGTCGTTGAGTGTGATCAGGTCCTCGGGGTGTTCCGCTGGATCGGTGCAAGACACGACAGTACCATAGGCCAATGTCGCCTTTATCAGCCGCTTCAAATCAGCCGTCAGGCGCAAGGGGGTTGTAGGTTGCAACAGGGTGTAGCGGTCTGTTTTTTGCACATCGCAAACATCCAGAACCACCTCGGCCATGCCTGCCGTATCACTGGCCAAATCCGCCGCGCGTTCATGCAGCAGGACATCACCGTAGTGCCCCGTGACCAGCGCCGCAACATCAGGGTCATCCGTAGTGCAAACAACGCGCGCGCCCAGATCATCCGCGATACTTTGGGCGGCGGCAAAGCTCCATTCAATCAGCGCGTGCCCGCGAAAGGGTTTGGTGTTTTTACCAACAACCCCCTTGGAGCCTTTGCGGGCAGGCACGATAATCAACATGGGCTAAACGGACAATTCGTTAAGGGCGGTTGCAAGGGCCGCAAAATCCTCAACGGATTTTCCCAACGTCACGGGAATCGCGACCTGACGTTCAAGCAAAGCGAGCGTTTCAAGCTGTGCGGGGGTGCGGCTGTCAAACCCCATGTGGTCCCAAAACACGCTGCAGTGCCAGTTCATGGCGTCCGGCAGGTTTTTGGTGCCAAAACCCAATTCACCCAGTTTTTGAATCGCATGTTCGCGGATTTGGGCGTCATTCACTTCAACAATATAGGTGTCAAAGGCGGGGGTCGCCTGTGGTGGAATGGCGCGTTTTTTGTAGGCGGCGGCAGTGATGCCTTGGTCCAAAGCATCATAGCGCTTGCCGGATTCAGCTGTGATGAAGTCCAGTTTTTTCAGCTGCACCTTACCGACGACGGCGTTTAGTTCGCTCATCCGGTAGTTAAATCCAGTCATGCCAGCCCGGTCCAATCCACGACCAACACCGGGCAGGTTGATGTGGCCGTGATCATGGTATTGACGCGCCTTAACGGCGATGTCGGTGTCGTTCAAAATGACCAAGCCGCCCTCGCCCGTGGTGATGGCTTTGCCGTAGTCAAAGCTGAACACGCCAGCCTGTCCCAAAGTGCCACAGAACTGCCCATTGTACTTGGCACCGACGGCCTCGCAAGCGTCCTCGACCACGGGGATACCGTGGCGTTTGGCGATCTCGAGAATTTCGTCCAAACGGGCCGGAACGCCCAGCATGTGGACCGGCAGGATGGCCTTGGTTTTGGGTGTGATCAGCGCCTCAAGTTGGGCGGGGTCCATGTTCAATGTGTCATCAGACCCTGCAATCACGGGGGTCGCGCCACAGTCGATAATGGCCTCAACATCTGCGATGAAATTGAAGCTCTGGGTGATAACCTCGTCGCCAAACCCAACGCCGATGGCTTTGAGCGCGACTTTGATCGCCGCCGTGCCAGAGGACACGCAAAGCGCATCACCACACCCCAGATAGGCGCAGAAATCCGCTTCAAATTCGCGGACGTGGAAACGCTTGCGTTTGGCGTCAAAGCCGTGGGCGAAAAATACGCCGCCCTCGTCCATCAATGCGTTCAGCGCGTCGCGCTCTTCTTGTCCGATCAGCTCAAACCCTGGCATTGCGATATCCCTATTCGTTTCAGGGCAAATTTTCGCACATCAAGGATTTGGCTTCAAGCGTTCATACGGCGGCGTGGTCAGGCGTTGGCCGCACTCAAAGCCTTGTCCATCAATTGTTTGATTTGCTGACGCGCGGTGCCCGCCACGATGCGTCCCAATTCTTTGTTGCCCTTTAGGACCACAAGTGTTGAGCGGCGCGGGATTTTAAGGGCGTTTGACAGTTTGCCATCGCCGAAATTATCCCAATCGACTTTGACAAAAACGACGTTGGCATCATAGGCAGGGTTTTCATCGCGCAGAGCGTTGATCACGCGGTCTTGGGCTGCGCATGTGCTGCACCATGTTGCGCTGAAGTCAATGAACACAGTTTTACCGCTGGCCAATGCTTTTTTGACCATACCGGGGGTATAATCCACAACATTGGCAGACCCCATAAGCGGTGTCAGAGTGGCGGCGCTGGTGAGCGCGATAAAGTCACGACGTTTCATAAGATAGCTCCTTTTATATGATAACGGACAGGTCAATCAGCCAAGCAGGCAGGTTTTGCACCAGCCAGCCCTCAACAATCCGCAGAAAATTGGTCAAGATCACAAGCCCGACCGCGATGAAAACAACCCCCATGATGGGGCGGGATTTTTCGGCGATTTTACGCATCATGGCTTGGCGTTTCATGATCACCGATCGCGCACCATAACCAAGTGCCAGAATGATGGTGGAAATACCCATTGCAAAGGCGAGCATGATGCCGCCCGCCAGCCATAGGCTTTGCCCTTGAGAGGCAAGGCCAATGGCGCCGCCCAAGGTGGGTCCGACACAGGGCGACCAGACAGCGCCCAGCAACATGCCGCCCAAAAACTGACCCTTAAGGCCGGAATTGTCGATACTGTCCATTTGGCTGTCGGCGCGGGTTGATACCCCTGCCGTTGCGGTGGCGAATCCGGCGCTAAAGCGGGGCACCAGCAAGATCACGCCAAAGCCGACCATCAAAATCGCGGCGGCGCGGGCGACGGTTTCTTCGCGGATGCCCAAGGCATATCCCAGCGTTGCCACACTCAGGCCCAGTACCACAAAAGCAAGGCTCATGCCCGCTGCCAAGGCCAATGGCCCGCGCTTGTCGGCCTGCAGGGCCGTGGCCAACACAATCGGCAGCACCGGCAGAACGCA
The DNA here is from genome assembly GCA_002352425.1 of Rhodobacteraceae bacterium UBA2776. Classification (GTDB taxonomy): domain Bacteria; phylum Pseudomonadota; class Alphaproteobacteria; order Rhodobacterales; family Rhodobacteraceae; genus Profundibacter. The sequence goes on along the minus strand of DEIK01000129.1, from coordinate 9,942 downwards.
GGGGTTAATCAGGGTCAAAAGGCCCGCAGCATATCCAAGCAATAAGTCCATGTTTTTTACATGGCCTAGATTATGGTCAGAGTCACCTGACGCGGCTTCACAATGAAGTTAGGTTTGTGACGGTTTGGGTTTGGACAATTGCACCGCCAAGATGCCCGCCATGATGATCACCACACCGACCACGTCCATCACCCCCAATGTTTCGCCCAGCAAAACGGCAGCTATCGCCACGCCAAAGAACGGGTTCAAGAAATGAAAGGTGGCCGCCCGCACAGCGCCGATCCGTGCCACCAAGGCAAACCAAATCCATGTGGCCAGCAAGCCTGGTGCAAGCGTGGTATAGCCCATCGCAAGGCCCAGTTCCCACGTCCAGTTCACGGTTATTACCTCAAGCGACGCCGAGGCCACCGCCAGCACGGCCGAGCCAACCAGCATCTGCAATCCAACCACCATCATCAGGTTGCCGCCACTAGAGGCACCGCGCATCGACATCGTAGCGACGGTCAATGCGACCGCAGCCACACCACAAAGCATGAGCCCGTAGCCGTCCACACCCTCGTTCATGCGCGCGCCCATGATGATGGCAACACCGACAACGCCGGCGATCAATCCGGCCACGGCAACTGCTGGCAACCTGTCACGGAAAAACACCCAGCCCGCAAAGGCCACCATCAGCGGCATCACGGAAGCGATGATCGAGGCCAAAGAGGCTTCGATGGTTTGCATGGCGACGAAATTCAGGCCTAGATACAGCGCGTTTTGACACAGGCCGAAAACGAACGTGGCGCGCCATTGGTCGCGGGTCAGGTTCCATGTTTGGCCCATCATGCGTGCCAAAATGACACCCAGAACGCCCGATATCAGGAACCGCACTGCGAGTGAGGCCAGCGGCGGTGCATCAGCGACAATAATCCGTGCCGAGGTGAAAGCCGAAGACCAGATGAAGGCAAAGGTCAGCCCCATTAGTATCGCCCGCAGGTCCATTGAATTTATCCCATCCGAAAAGAGGTGCGACCACGAAAAAGGGCCGCCTCATGGGGCGACCCTATCGGTTTTGCTGTTGGACACAAGGCCCGAAAGGTTAGCCGTTTACGCTGTCTTTAAGCGCTTTAGCGATTGTCATTTTGACAACTTTGTCTGCGTCTTTTGCGATTTGCTCGCCAGTGGCAGGGTTGCGAACCATACGGGCTGGACGCTCGCGGCAATAGATTTTGCCAACGCCAGGCAGAGTAACTGCGCCGCCGCCGGATACTTCGCGTGTGATGATCGCGATGATCGAATCCAGCGCGCCGGATGCGGATTTCTTGTCTGCGCCCATTTCTTCGGCCAGTGCGGCCACAAGTTGGGTTTTCGTCATTGGTTTCGTCGCCATTTTCAGCTCTCCTTGTTCTGCCCGCGTTATCTTGGGCCTCATCTGTCGTATTTAACTGAATGTTGAGGCAGGACACAACGATTAGTAGTGCGATTTCCTCACTATTTGCGCATTTTATTGATATTTCCGCCCAATTATAGGAATGCGGTCTCTTCAAAGCTGCGTAATTTACGCGAATGGATGCGTTCAAGCGGCATTTCGCGCAAGGATTCCATCGCCGAGATTCCAATATGAAGGTGTTTGGCGACCTGTGTGGTGTAAAAATCACTGGCCATTCCAGGCAGTTTCAGCTCGCCGTGCAGGGGTTTATCGCTGACACACAACAGTGTGCCATAGGGCACGCGAAAGCGAAATCCGTTGGCGGCAATGGTCGCGCTCTCCATATCCAGCGCGATGGCGCGCGATTGCGACAGGCGTTGCACGGGGCCGGATTGGTCGCGCAACTCCCAGTTGCGGTTGTCGAGCGAGGCCACGGTGCCGGTACGCATCAGGCGTTTCAGATCGAACCCTTCGAGCTGGGTTACACCGGCCACGGCCTGTTCCAGCGCGATCTGGATTTCCGCCAGCGCCGGCACTGGAACCCAGACCGGAAGGTCGTCGTCCAGCACATTGTCTTCGCGCAGATAGGCATGGGCCAGCACGAAATCACCCAGACTTTGGGAATTGCGCAGACCGGCGCAGTGACCGACCATGATCCATGCATGGGGGCGCAAAACCGCGATGTGGTCCGTGGCGGTTTTGGCGTTGCTGGGGCCGACGCCAATGTTGACCAAGGTGATGCCGCCGCCGCCTTCGCGCTTCAAATGGAAGGTTGGCATTTGGGGTTGTTTGGCGGGAATAGGCATGGGCGCGTCGGCGTCCGTGATCTCGATGTTGTCGGTGCCAACGAAGCTGGTGTAGCCACTGTTTGGATCGGCCAGTTGGGTGCGGGCGTAGGCCTCGAATTCCTCAAAGTAGAATTGGTAGTTGGTGAACAGGATGTGGTTTTGGAAATGCTCGGGTTTGGTCGCTGTATAGTGTGACAGGCGCGCCAGTGAATAGTCTACGCGTTGGGCGGTAAAAGGGGCCAAAGGGGATGAGCCGTCCGGATTTTCAAAGCCAAAGCCGTTGACGATGTCGTCATTGGTGGTGGACAAGTCTGGCACATCGAACACATCGCGCAACGGAAAATCGAGTGCGCCGTCTTGGGGGACAGTCACGTTGGCTTCGCTGGCGACAGCAAAGTGTACCGGCATCGGGGTTTGCGACAGGCCGATGGTGACAGGCACGCCGTGGTTCTCCATCAGCAGGCCGATTTGCATTTCCAGATAGCTGCGAAACAGATCGGGGCGGGTGACGGTGGTGGCGTAGGTTCCCGGTTCATGCACGTGGCCATAGCTAAGGCGGGTGTCGATCTTGGCATAGCTGGTGGTGGTCAGGCGAATTTCGGGATAAAATGCACGCACCCGTCCTTTTGGCGGCACGCCACCGACGGTTGCTGAGAAATGATCGCACAGGAATTCAGTCGCTGCGTTGTAAAGTTCCAACAACCGGTCAACGGCTGCGGCGGCATTTGTGAACTCCTCGGCCGCAACATTTTTTGGAGTCAGGGTTTCGGCATCAGCCACGGATTTATTCATTTATTTTCCTCAAACAATTCGGTCAGCTCGAACTTGGTTACATCCACCAGCCCCAGGTCAGAGATCCGCAACTCGGGGATCACCACCAGCGCCAGCAAAGAATGTTGCATATAAGCGTTGTTGACGGTGCAGCCGCAGGCCGCCATGGCATCGACCATCTTTTGGGCCTGTTCGGCGACATCTTTGGCGGGGGCGTCCGACATCAAGCCCGCGATGGGCAATTGGACCAGAGCCAGTTCGCGCCCGTCCTGCCAGACGGTGACACCCCCGCCGACTTCGCCCAGACGGTTGGCGGCCAGCGCCATGTCAGCGCGCGAAGTGCCAACCACAATCATATGGTGGCTGTCATGTGCTACGGACGATGCCATTGCCATGTTGCCCTTATAGCCAAAGCCAGACACAAAACCATTGACCACATCGCCCGTGGCGCGGTGGCGTTCAACCAGTGCGATTTGGCAAACGTCGTTGGGCTCGTCAGTCAGGACCAACCCGTCTTGAACGTCCAGTTCCGCTGTCAGGGCTTTGGTCGGGGCTTGATTTTCGACCACGCCGATCACTTTGGCTTTGACAGCGTTGGCGCCGTCGGGGGCGTGGATTTCAAAATCCGTGGCATCAAGATGCTTGCCCAGATGCACGGTGCCTTTGGCGTCTTCGGGCCAATCCAGATGTGGGCAATCGACCCTGATTTCACCATCTTGAGCCACGATCACGCCGCGCGCGATTACGGTTTCAATTGGCAGTGTTTTGAGGTCCGAAGTCAGGATCATATCGGCACGACGTCCCGGCGCAATAGAGCCTAGCTCGCGCTCCAATCCAAAATGGGTGGCGGTGTTGATCGTAGCCATTTGCAAGGCGATCAGTGGATCACAGCCGCAGTCAATCGCATGGCGCACCACGCGGTTCATGTGGCCGTCGTTGACCAAGGTGCCGGAATGGCTGTCATCGGTGCAAAGGATAAAGTTGCGCGGGTCTAGGCCCTTTTCCGTGACGGCGGTGATTTGGGTTTCCACGTCATACCACGCAGAGCCCAACCGCATCATCGAGCGCATGCCTTGGCGCACCCGTGCAATCGCGTCGGCCTCACACGTGCCTTCGTGCTCGTCCGCCGGACCGCCCGCCACATAGGCGTGGAAGGCAGGGCCAAGATCGGGGCTGGCGTAGTGGCCACCCACGGTTTTGCCGGCGTTTTGGGTGGCGGCGATTTCGGCCAGCATTTTGGGGTCGGCGTTGATCACGCCGGGGAAATTCATCATCTCACCAAGGCCGATGATGCCAGGCCACGTCATGGCCTCGGCCACATCCTCGGGGCTGATTTCATATCCGGTGGTTTCCAATCCGGGGGCTGATGGCGCGCAGGATGGCATTTGGGTGAAGATGTTGATCGGTTGCATCATCGCCTCGTCGTGCATCAGGCGCACACCGCGCAAGCCCAAGACATTGGCGATTTCATGTGGGTCGGTGAACATCGACGTGGTGCCATGTGGGATCACGGCACGGGCAAATTCAGCCGGAATCAGCATGCCGCTTTCGATGTGCATATGCGCATCACACAGGCCGGGGATCATGTAGCGGCCATGCGCCTCGATCACCTCGGTGGTGTCGCCAATGCAATGGCTGGCGTCCGCGCCGCAAAAGGCAAAGCGCCCGTCCTTGATGGCAATGTCGTGATTTTCGAGCACTTCGCGGGTTTGGACATTCACCCATTTTCCGCCAGTGATAACCATGTCAGCGGGTGCGCGCCCTGCCGCAACAGCGATCAGATTGGCGGCGCATTCGGCCCATGTTTTGAGAGTTGTGTTTTCCATTTACCTATTGTCATGAGTTTCGCGGATGATGCAAGCCCCGAAAATACATTGCAGATTTGTGGGAGTGCAAGCATGGTATAACGCTTCTATTATTCCGGAATTATGGTTCTATTTTGCTATCTATTACAGCGCATATACGACATATTTATTACAACATTTAACATCCCCAAAAATGTCCCGGAGCCCCGTCATGACCCATCCAAATATCGACAACTGGCAAGAGCGTGTCGACCTTGCCGCGGCGTTCCGCTGGACTGCGCGGCTGAACATGCATGAAGGCGTGGCCAATCATTTCTCGCTGGCCATCAATGAGGATGGCACCAAGTTTTTGATGAACCCGAACCAGATGCATTTCAGCCGGATCAAGGCCTCGGACATGCTGGTGGTTGACGCCAATGATCCCGACACTCTGCAAGGTTTGAGCGCGCCGGACCCCACCGCGTGGGGGCTGCATGGCGGTTTGCATCGCCATTGTCCCCTTGCCCGATGCGCGATGCATGTGCATTCGATCCACGCCACGGTTTTGGCATCTTTGGCGGATTCAAATCTGCCGCCGATCGACCAAAACTGCGCGACGTTTTTCAACCGTTATGTGATTGACGAGAGCTATGGCGGGTTGGCGCTTGAGGAAGAAGGCAAGCGCTGTGCCACGCTGCTGACGGATCCCAAAAAGAAGGTGCTGATCATGGGCAACCACGGGGTGATGATCATTGGCGATACGGTCGCTGAAACCTTCAACCGGTTGTTCTATTTTGAGCGTGCCGCCGAGACCTATATTCGGGCATTGCAAACCGGACAAGCCTTGCGCGTTTTGCCAGATGACATCGCCGAAAAGACCGCACGTGAGCTTGAAGAATATCCAGAACAAGACATCCGCCATCTGACGGAATTAAAAGCCATACTTGATGAAGAAGGCTCTAACTATTCAAGTTAGGCGCATCTGCGTAGCATACTCTCTAACACGTCCTGCGACAGGTTTTCAGCGGCCTTGTTGTGTGCCCTGCCACGCCCGGGACAAGGCCGCCGTGTTGGCCAGCGTTCGCAAAACCGGACGGCTGGTGGTGGCGCATGAAAGCGTGTCGGTCGGTGGCTTCGGGGCCGAGATCGTCGCAACCGTTGCGCAAAATGAACTGCTAAAGGCCCGCCCCGTGCGGATCGGTGCGCCACGCGGTTCGATCGCCTACGCCTATGCAAAGGTGTCCGGTCCGGTCGGTCGGGCTGGTTGACGCCACGCTTGAGCCAGGGGCGACGAACCTTGTGACGGGTTTGGGCGAGGCGTTGAACACCGGATCGCCGATGGTTGCCATCGTGGGGGACGCACAACGCGACCATGCGGGCAAGAACATGACACAGGAAACCGATCAGGTGTCGGTCCTGAAACCCGCTTGCGAGGCTGTGACTGAATTTGCCGAACAAAACGCCATACCCGTGGCGCATACGATGTCGGCCAAAGATGCAATTGCCTGTGTCCCGCCACTGTCGGCGGGGCTGTTCGGGCGTTATGACCGGATCGCGAATGATCTGATTGCGGCCTCGGATTGTATCATCGTGGCTGGTTGCAAATTGGGTGAGATCGCCACCAAACGGTTCACCATTCCGCAGGCTGGGCAGACGGTGACCCTGCACGGATGTTGCCAGCCGTCGACAATCGCGCGGTTCAAGTCAAGAAGGGCAATCGCGTCGCCTGATGTGATCAAGAGGTGAGGCTGCTGAGGCGGATCGCATTGGAGCCTCAACTATCTCAGTGTCATGCCGTTTTGCACATCACGCATCAATTCTTCTAGGTCGTCTTCGTTCATTTGTGATTTCGGTTTTCGCGGCTGCCGTGGTTGCCGTGGCTGACGCGGTGTTTGGGGGGCTGGGGCGATGACCGGTGTCGCAATCGCGGGGCTTGATTTGGGCACAATCATCGGCAGTGGTTTGGGCGAGACACCTTCATGCACCCGCACCATGGTTTCATGCCAAATGTTAGCGGGCAGCCCGCCGCCGGTGACCCCCTTGAGCGGCGTGTTATCATCGTATCCCATCCAGACGCCGGTGACGTAATCGCCGGAAAATCCAATGAACCAAGCATCCCGCGCCTTTTGCGTGGTGCCGGTTTTGCCTGCCACCTGACGGTCGGCCAACTTGGCGCGCTGACCCGTGCCGTTTTCAACAACTTGGTGCATCATATAGATCAAGTTGCCTGCGGCCGTTTTGGTAATCACCCGCTCACCCAGTCCGCCGTCTTGGCGCATCAATGGCTCGCTGTCGCCCTGTAGGCTCAGCTCAATCAAGCCATATGGGGTTACGCTGCGCCCGCCATTCAGGATGCCTGCATAGGCCCCCGTCATTTCGATCAAAGTCGATTCTGACGCGCCCAAGGCCAAGGCTGGACCAGCCGCCAGATCATTTTGGATGCCAAAATCGGCCGCGATGGTACGCACGTTGTCACGCCCAACGCTTTCGGACACCCGCACGGTGGCGGTGTTTAGCGACCGCATCAAGGCTTCGGTCAGGGTGACGCGGCCATAATACTTGTTGCCATAATTTGTCGGCGACCAAGGGCCGGACCCCGGAATATCAATCGTCAGTTTCCCGTCCATGACAAGGTCGTTCGGGCTGTAACCCAGATCAAGAGCCGCGGCGAAAACGAAGGGTTTGAAGGTCGAGCCGGTTTGACGCAACGCTTGGGTGGCGCGGTTGAAGGCGCCCGACACTTTGGTCTCGCGACCACCAACCATGGCCCGCACAGCCCCATCTGCCGACATCACGATGATCGCGGCTTGGGCTTTGGAGCTGGAGGATACTTTATTTTCGAATACATAAGCCAATGCTTCTTCGGCAGCGCGCTGGATACGGGCATCTAGCGTGGTGCGGATCGTGACGTCCTCAGTGGTGTCACGGGTCAAAAAGGATGGCCCGCTGCTCATCACCCAATCGGCAAAATACCCACCTGCGCGTGCTTTTGCGGCCCGGGACAACACGGCAGGGTTTTCGCGTGCTTGGGCGGCTTCTGCCGATGTTAGATAGTCCTGTTCGGTCATCAGTTTAAGTACTGTCAGCGCGCGATCTTGCGAGCGTTGCAGGTTGTTGGTCGGTGCAAAACGGGTTGGCGCTTTTAGCAATCCGGCCAGCATCGCGGCCTCGGCCGGATTGATGTCGCTGGCGTGCTTGCCAAAATAGCGCTGGCTGGCGGCCTCAAACCCGCGCGCGCCTGCCCCTAGGAAAACGCGGTTCAAATAGATCGTCAGGATATCGTCTTTTGAATATTTCAACTCTAGCGCCATCGCATAGATGGCTTCCTTGATCTTGCGGGTCAATGAGCCTTGGCGACAATCAGCCTCATAGTCTTTTTCGCTGATCCCGGCCGTTGGATCGAAAGGTTTACCCAGACACAAGAGTTTGGCGGTCTGCTGTGTGAGGGTTGAGCCACCGTTGCCTGATAAGGGGCCACGTCCGGCCCTTAGGTTAATCCTGACGGCGCTTGCCACGCCGCGTGGGCTGACACCCATGTGGCGGTAGAACCGTTTGTCCTCGGTTGCGATGACGGCGTTTTTCAGGTGACGCGAAACAGATGAGGCTGTCACCATCCCACCGAACAGATCACCACGCGAGGCGAACCTGCGGTTATCGCGATCCAGCAAAATCACTGAACCACGCGCGCGCCCGTCCACAAGTTCGGAAACCGGTGGCAGAGTTGTGTAATCGTAGGCCACGCCCAATCCCACCAGCGCGCCAATCACGGCCGTCACCCGCCAACCGATGCGCCATATCAGGCTTAGGATCCAACCAAAGAAACCACGGATAAATCCTGAACCCGTCCGACGTTTGCGGGCGGCTGGCTTGCGGACCGCGGGCTTTTTCGATGGTTTGGTTTTCTTTTTGAACGGCCACGAAAATGCGGGCATCCGAAAGAATGGCTTTCTTGCAGCCTTTGTCGCACGGGGTTTTGTCGCACGAGGTTTTGCCGGCTTTTTCGGCACAGGTTTTCGAGCGACCTTTTTGGCCACATTTTTTTTGTTCTTTGACAGTTTTACCGAAGGATACCGTCGATCGGCCACTAAACGACCGCGCTTTTTACCTGAACCACTCATATATCACCTTATCTGGTGCTTGCCTGCTTTTTGACAACCTACACACCCTGCCCGCGATTGTAGAGGGGGAAGCTTGCGTTGTTTGCAACTAAATGTTGCCTAAAAATTAATCGAATCTGAAATTCTGCGCATAATTTGTGCGCCATTGCGAATTTTCAGCGGTTTCCTTGCTGCATTTCCTTGTGCCCCCCTCTGGGCGGCCCCCTTAATATCGGAAATTTGCGACTTATCAGAAGGAAAACACAGTGAAACTTATCAAGGCAATACTCAAGCCATTCAAGTTGGAGGAAGTCCGGGAGGCGCTGACTGAAATCGGCGTACGCGGCATGACCGTATCCGAAGTCAAGGGATTTGGCGCGCAGTCCGGCCACACTGAAATTTATCGCGGCGCTGAATACACCGTCAATTTCGTCCCCAAAGTCATGCTCGAACTCGTGGTGGCCGCTGATGTGGTCGACCAAGTGGTCGAAACCATTATGACGACCGCCAAAACCGACAAGATCGGCGACGGCAAGATTTTTGTCCTTGATGTTGAGCAAATCGTCCGTGTGCGGACAGGCGAAACCAATGAGGACGCGATCTAGGTCGACCCAGAGATATAGGAAACTTGTTATGAAACCCACCACTTACCTACCCACAATTGCGGCCTTGACAATGGTGCCGACAATTGGATTTGCACAAGAGGTCGACACGACCCCCACCAACGCCGAAATCGGCTTTATTTTCACCACATTCATGTTTTTGGTCACGGGCGTATTGGTCTTTTGGATGGCCGCCGGATTTACCATGCTGGAAGCGGGTTTGGTGCGCAGCAAGAACGTGACCATGCAGCTGACCAAGAATATGGCGCTGTTTTCATTGGCGGCAATTGCCTATTATCTGGTTGGCTATAACCTGATGTACCCAGGCGATGGCTGGGCAATCACCAACATTCTGGGTGCGTTTTCACCCACGGCACTGGAGGCTGTCGGGCTAGAGGGCGAAACACCTGATCTGACCTACGCTTCTGTCGGGTCCGACTTTTTCTTTCAGTTGATGTTCTGTGCGGCGACGGCTTCGATCGTATCGGG
>DEIK01000101.1:3772-4003 GCA_002352425.1 Rhodobacteraceae bacterium UBA2776 | reverse complement strand
AACATCTCGTTTGAATCCACCGCCTTTCGGCCCATTTTGTGGATTTCGCGCACATCAATATAGTCGCGGTTCAGGTCGGTGTAATAGAGGCTTAGCCCCTCTGTCGGTTTTTTAACGTCCTCAAGCGGAGTAGTGCGGGCCAGCAACAGGATTTTGTCGGCCACTTGCGCGGTCGAAATCCAGACCTTCTGACCGTTCACAATATACTTGTCACCCTGCTTGACGGCGCGG
>DEIK01000101.1:421-3765 GCA_002352425.1 Rhodobacteraceae bacterium UBA2776 | reverse complement strand
GCGGGTTTTCAGTTTCGTCGTGTCGAGCCCCGTGGTCGGTTCCGTCACCCCGAAGCTGGCCTTTTCACGCCCTTCAATCAACGGTGTCAGCATCCGGTTCTTCTGTGCTTCCGTGCCGTAGACCACCACTGGCGTCAGCCCGAATATATTTAAGTGAATGGCCGAAGCACCACTTGCCCCCGCGCCGGATTCAGCAATCGCCTGCATCATAATTGCGGCCTCGGTGATGCCCAAACCGGCACCGCCGTATTCTTCGGGCATGGCAATTCCCAGCCAGCCACCCTCGGCCATCGCCTTGTGCAAATCATGCGGGAATGGGCCGTTAGCATCACGGTCCAGCCAGTAGTCATCATCAAAATCGGCACAGATGCGCAAGATCGTATCGCGGATTTCCTGCTGGGACTCAGTGTAACGATAGGTCATTTTTCACCTTCTGGCAGGCCAATAATGCCTTGCGCGGCTAGTGTTTCAATTTCAGCGGCGGTTAGACCAAGTTCTTGCAAAATCATCTGGCTATCAGCATTTTTTCCACGCCCAAGCCAGCGCATTGCGCCGGGTGTTTTGCTAAGTTTGGGCACAGGCGCAATCACCTGAGTTTCTTCGCCTTCAACCTCTGCAATATCGCTGCGGTGATTGATTTGCGGATGGGCCAGAATATCTTCGACTGATAAAACAGGGGCCGCCACGGCATCAGCTGCTAAAAACGCAGCCTCGACTGTGGCCAGATCATTTTGGGTGACGAACGTGTTTAACGCATCGAAAAACGCCGCCATGTTTTTGGTGATCGAGGGCATATCGGCAAAGCGTGGATCATCGGCCAACGCATCTCCGGACACCGCCCGCAGCAATCGTTGCGCCGTTTGCGGGCTGGCGGCGGAAACCGTTACCCAAGTGCCGTCGCTCGTGCGGAACATACCGCCGGGGGAAAAATCCATCGGCTGACGCAGCCCGTTGCGTTTTGGCGAAAGCCTCGCGCCGGTCAGGGCTGGCACATGGTAATCCATCAACCGCATCAGCGCCTCGAATACCGCCAGATCGACCACCTGACCGCGCACACCGTTTTGCCCGCGCGTGTGTAGCGCCATCATCACACCCAGCGCGCCCATCAGGCCGGTGGTGGAATCGGCGGTTGGAAAACCGGGGTGCATGGGCGGACCATCTTCGTGGCCGGTGAGATGCGGCATCCCCGCCATTGCCTCGGCGGCGCGGCCAAAGGCGGGTTTTTTGGCCATCGGGCCAGTTTGACCATAGCCGGAAATCCGCAAAATGATCAGATCGGGGTTCCATTCGTGCAGCACATCGGGGCCAATCCCCGCACGTTCCAACACACCAGAGCGGAAATTTTCGACCAGCACATCAGCCTGTTCAACCAGTTTGCGCAGAATGGCGCGGCCCTCATCGGCCTTCCAGTCCAGCGACAGGATACGCTTGTTGCGGGCAATGGTTTTCCACCAGACGCCAACGCCGTCTTGCACGGCTTTGGGGCCCAATTCCCGCATCATGTCGGGGGCGCGCGGGTTTTCAACCTTGATCACATCGGCGCCGAAATCGGCCATCAATGTTGCCGATAACGGGCCTGCGATAACATGGCCCAGCTCGACAATGCGAATATCCTCAAGCGGACCTTGTGGCTTTGTCACAGCACAAATCCCCCGCCGCAAATGATATGCTGGCCGGTGATAAAGTCTGATTCCGGTGCGCAGAACAGATAGACCGCGCCCGCCGCCTCTTGCGGTGTGCCAACGCGCCCCAGTGGAATCGTGGTTTCCATTTGTTTTAACAAATCCGCATTCAGGCCAACCTTGATCTTGTTCCCCGCCACATCAATATTGCTGTCGCCATCGGCAGGCGCTTCGGTCAGGCGGGTGCGGATCGGGCCAAAAGCCACTGCGTTCACGTTAATTTTATAGCGGCCCCATTCTTTGGCCATGGTTTTGGTCAGGCCAATAATGCCGGCCTTGGCGGCGGAATAGTTGATCTGGCCAGCATTGCCACCGGTGCCTGCGATGGACGAAATATTCACCACCTTGCGAAACACCTCGTGCCCCTGGGCGGCCTCGGCTTTTGCGGTGCTGCTAAGAACCGGCTGGGCGGCACGCAAAATCTGGAAAGGGGCTGTCAGATGCACGTTGATGATGGCGTGCCATTGATCGTCCGTCATTTTCTGCACAACCGTATCCCACGTATAGCCTGCGTTGTTGACGATGATGTCGATGCCGCCAAAACTATCAACGGCCGTGTTTATGAACCGCTGGGCAAAGCCGTCTTCGGTGACGCTACCGGCACAAACCACCGCTTCGCCACCCATGTTGCGGACCAGTTCGGCGGTTTCATTTGCCGGATCTGCGTCCAGATCGTTTATCACAATCCGCGCGCCTTCTGATGCCAGCTTTAGCGCAATTTCGCGCCCGATGCCACGTCCCGATCCCGATACCAGCGCCGAGCGTCCGTCAAGTTTAGCAGTCATGTTCATTCTTCCTTATGCTTTTTCATAAAGGGTCACGACACATGCGCCACCCAGGCCAAGGTTGTGCTGAAGCGCCAACCGCGCGCCGTCGACTTGGCGTGCATCCGCCGTGCCGCGCAACTGCTGGACCAGTTCTGTGCATTGCGCCAAACCGGTCGCACCCAGCGGATGCCCCTTGGACAGCAAACCACCCGACGGATTGGTCACGTATTTACCGCCATAGGTGTTGTCGCCATCATCGACAAACTTGCCAGCCTCGCCGCGCCCACACAGGCCAAGTGCTTCGTAGGTGATCAGCTCGTTATGAGCAAAACAGTCGTGCAATTCGACCACGTTGATGTCCTCGGGGCCAATGCCCGCTGTCTCGTAAACCTGATCGGCGGCGTTTTTGGCCATTGATGCACCAACCACTTCGCGCATGTCGCGGGCCTTAAAGGTTTCCGGCCCGTCGGTTGTCATGGCTTGCGCCGAGATGAACACCGATGAATCCAGACCATGTTTATCGGCGAATTCCTTGGAGCAGATAATCGCCGCCGCCGCGCCGCAGGTGGGCGGGCAGGCCATCAGGCGGGTCATCACGCCAGGCCAAATCACTTTGTCTGCCAGCACGTCTTCGGGGGTGAATACCTTGCGCAATAACGCCACAGGATTTTGCGCGGCATGGCGGCTGGCTTTGGCGCGGATTTTGGCAAGCGTTTCCATCGTGGAGCCAAACTCGTCCATATGCGCCTTGCCCGCCCCGCCGAAATAGCGCAGCGCCAGCGGCAGGCCGTTGTCACCGACAATATCATCAGTCGCATCGTCAAAGGCCTGAAACGGGCTAACCCGATCTTCAAATACCGACCCAATCGCGCCGGCATTCATTTGTTCAAACCCG
>DEIK01000101.1:0-394 GCA_002352425.1 Rhodobacteraceae bacterium UBA2776 | reverse complement strand
CCCGACAACAAGGACGCATTCCGCCGCCCCGCCTTCGACCGCCTGACGCGCCAAAAACAGCGCCGATGAGCCGGTCGAGCAGTTGTTGTTCACATTGACAATCGGGATACCCGTCATGCCCACGTGATAAAGCGCGCGTTGCCCGCAGGTGCTGTCGCCGTAAACATATCCGGCATAGGCCTGATCGATCTGCTCATAGGACAGCCCGGCATCTTTTAGCGCGGTGCGAACAGCCTTGGCGGCCATGATGTCATAGCTTTCGGCCTCGCTGGGTTTTTGGAACGGAACCATTCCGACACCTGTTACATAGGCTTTTCTGGACATCTGTTTCTCCTTTTGGTTCGATGGCGTAGCTTGTCATCGAGCGGGTAATAATGGGTGTTGGAAATAATCT
>DEIK01000085.1 GCA_002352425.1 Rhodobacteraceae bacterium UBA2776 | reverse complement strand
GCCTGGGCGCGAGCTGCGGCCAGTTCGAAGTCGGCTTTGTCCAGACGGGCGATCAGGTCGCCTTTCTTCAGACTCTCCCCCGCCGAAACGGGTAATTCCTGAATTTGTCCCGAGACCTGGAACGCCAGATCGACCACCCGCAACGGCTCCAACCGCCCGACAAAGACGCGCTTCACGTCATTTTCAGAAGACTCCGCCACAGCCAGCGGAACGGTGATCGTTTGGGATACGGCCGTGGTGCTCACTGGCTGATCCTGCGCCAATGATGCCGTTCCGACGCATACCAAAGACACGGCGATCAGGCCCGCAACAGCGAACAGGTTCAAAGAATAGCCAGAACGCGTAAAGGCCTTATTGTAAGTCATCAATCATACTCCCGATCCGGTCTTTAATAGCGTCACGTGTCTTGGTGTCATAGGGTGGCATACGCAATAGATGTTGAAACCGCAGGCCGTCCAGTGCGGCGAATATAATGTGCGCCCCGACTGGATCCGTGGATTGAGCCGCAATCTTCTGCTGGTCGCTCTCGACCATGTCGCGGAGCGGGTTCAGGAGTTCAGGGCTTTCCGCAGCCGCCGCAAGTATAGCCATTGATAGGTCTGCCTTAAGATCGTTGGCCGTGGCGAGCGACTGTAGATGCCCCCGCAGGGTTGCGTTCGGTTTGGCCTGATCAATCTCGCTCATCCTCATGACATGCTCCTCTATCAAGTCCTGTAGAAGGGCCGATAGCAGAGCCTGCTTCGAAGGGAAGTTGTATAGCACGCCCCCCTTACTCATGCCGATCGCGCGGGCAACCGAATCGATTGTCAGATTCCCGGCACCATGGCGCGCCGTTACTTTACGCGCAGCGGCAAGGATTTCCAAAGATGCATTACGGGCTCGCTTCATCATTTCTTCCTGACCAAATGGTCGGTTTGTATACCAAGCGGTCAGTTACTCTGTGAGCGCAAGAGTGTCAAGTTACAAAGTTGTTTAGAATTCGGAAAACCAATCGCGCCGCGGAGCAATTAAACGCAACTTTTTCGCGTAGCCAATTGGCGTCAAACGCCCGATCCGCAAGGAACATTTCACACAGATCATGAGCTTGTCCCAGCATCAGACGAAAGGAAACGATGTTGCCATACTCGGACGGCAGGTCGCGCCAAGGTGCGCCGGTTTGGCGCAATCCACAATACGGCTTCCATGAAAAGGCGGCAGTTCTCGCCCGTACGACCGGGGCCGTTTTTCTAGCCAAAACAATGTGGTTCCATCAAAATCCACTGCGTATTTGTGATGACAAAAGGATCACTCAACATCCAAATCTCCCTTTTCAAAGGAGTGAAGCAAAACTTAACTCAAATGTGAATCCTGTATCTCAACAAGCCCTAGACAGAAAACCGGGTTGAATGGCATTCGTATTTCTACGCCCATCTCGGCGATCAAGCCTTTGGCCCTCGAATTGCAGACGATTGCAATCAAAGCAAACCGTTCTGCTTCTTTGGCATCACTCATTGCAGCACACCCTATGCCACTCTCAGTTGGTTTGCTCCCAAGTGGCCAACAGTGCTTTGAGATGATCATTCTGAACGACCTTGGGCAAGACTTGGTCGGAAGCGTTTAAATGGGCGTCCGAGTATACCATATTCACAACTGTATCGACGCGGGGGATATGAGTTTCCCACGTGCAAAATCATATGACGTGGCAAGAATTTGCAATACCGTTTCAATCTCAGGCTCATCGCGCGGTGCAAACACCATGACGGCAGTTGCCGGGATCAAGCCCGTTGCCGCCATCGGGTGCGGTTCGCCCCAGCCTTTGGCGAACAGTTCAATCGTACATTCTATTGGTAGCATTAGATGCATTGACCCGTCATAAGCCGGATGCACATGGGCGAATTCATGGCCAATCATAAAAGACTCGCGACAACCATGAGCGTGGTCGTGTGGCAACCAAAGAGCCTCGGCACCGGGAACGGATATGATCGAAGGTCGACGTTCGACAAATGAAAAGTCGAAGGCGCGCTCTTTGAACCTTTGATACGTCGTGACGTCGGGGTTCTGGCTAACCTGCTCGTGCGGCGCGCAATCGGTGGTGTCTGGTCGCGGGCCGATACGGGGCGTCAGTTCAAACATTTTCAGTCTTTCCGGTTTGTGTGGTCAGGATTTCAAAGCCTTGCGGACATCTGGCGCAACGCGGGTTCCCAATATCTCGATCGCGTCCATCAGGGATTTATGGTCAAGTTGCCCGATCGCCATCTGAATGGTTATCCGGGTAAAGCCGAAAATCTCATGATGGGCGAGGATCTTGTCGGTCAGCTCTGCGGGGCCGCCGACGAACAACGCCCCAGTGGGGCCGCTCATGGTGTCGAATTGGGCGCGGGTTGCCGGGGGCCAGCCACGTTCCGCGCCAAGGCGGGTCATGACTTCGTTATGCGGGCCACTGTAAATGTCGCGGGCGGCCTGGCTGGTTTCGGCCACAAACCCATGCACATTCAGTGAAGTTTCAAGATCGGCAGGGTCATGCCCGGCCTTGGCGGCGGCATCACGATAAAGATCGAACAATGGGGCAAAGCGTACTGGTTCCCCGCCGATTATGCCAAGTGCAAGCGGCAGGCCAAGTGTGCCGGCCCGCACCGCCGACTGCGGAGTGCCCCCGACCGCCAGCCAGATCGGTAGTTTGTCCTGATAAGGGCGCGGATAGACGCCCCGATGACCGACCGCAGGCAAATGCTTTGTGCCCGGCCAACTTACGTGTTCAGCCTCGTTCACCATCATCAACAGCTGAAGTTTTTCGGCAAACAGGTCGTCGTAGTCATCCAGCGCATGACCAAACAGCGGAAAGGATTCAACAAAGGCACCACGCCCGACCATGATTTCGGCGCGCCCCTTCGTCAGGTTGTCCAGGGTTGAAAACTGCTGAAAGACGCGGATTGGGTCATCGGAACTTAGCACGGTAACGGCGCTGGAAAGACGGATGTTTTTGGTTTGTGTGGCCGCTGCCGCCAGCGCCACAGCGGGGTTTGACGCGGCATAATCAGGGCGGTGATGTTCGCCAAGGCCGAACCAGTCCAGCCCGACCTGATCGGCCAGCACGATTTCCTCAACCAGATTGCGCAGCCTTTGCGAGGGGCTGATGTTACCATCCCGGCCAGCCTTCGATTTTGCACCCGATTCCGCAAATGTGTATATTCCGACTTGCATGATGAAACTTTCTTTTTAGGGGGCGAGGGCGAATGGCACGCCCCCGGCTTTTAAAGGCCATCGCTTCCCGCTCTGGATGGGAAAGTTCGGACATCAGTATGCCATTTCCTATCGCCGCGCCAGATCAGATGCTTTTGTCGTCTGGCATGATATCACGTATGAAATTGCATTCGGATAAATTGGTCTGTGCGGAAAAACGCGAACTAAACTCAACAACTTCACGGTGCCGCTACATCACACTCGAATGAACGTCACGTGGCATCGGAGCCGTTTATGTCAGCAAGATGATCTAAACCACACCGAATGCAAAAATCGGCCTGCAATACTTTGGCAGCTAAAGTGTCAAGCGGTGTGCTCTGCGCATTGGCGTCCGATCTCAGCAGTTGGTCAAAGGTGGTGGCATGGGTCCAAGTTCGAGCTGGCGTGCAGGTTTGGTACCTTCAATCCGGGCACGTGCTGCGCCAAGCTCTTTAACAATCTGCCCCGTCTGTGATGGATCCAGATCGACACCTTTCAACCCTTCCAGTACTGCCTCGCGGACCAAAGTCACAGCCTCTCGTCCCATGTCAGTCAGTTGGACGACCACACGTCTTTCGTCTTCAGGGGCGCGGATGCGTGTTAAGACACCGTATTCTGCCATCCGTTTAAGCAAGGGTGACAGAGTACTCGGTTCCATGCTTGCGCGAGCCGAAAGTTCAGAAACCGTCAGTGGCCCCGCCTCATCCAGCGCCGAAAGCACAACGAACTTCGGATAGGTCATGCCTGTTTCGCCAAAAGCCGCCTGATAGAACCGATTCAAAGCACGGTTCAGCGAATAGACGTTAAAGCAGAGCAGCTGCTCAAGGGAGATGGGGTCATATTGATCATTCATTGATTTTGAATGTATCGAAATCTCAATGGGGTGGAAAGGGTTGATTTTGTGTAATTGCTGTGCAAATGTTTCGTACACGAATAATTCATATGGAGACGTAAATAATGACTATCCTTACACGCCGCGCATTCGGTATTGCCGCACTTAGCGCCCCCGCCCTGATCTCAGGTACTGCGCCCCTTTTGGCCCAGTCCACAAACTCGGTTACTCAACCTGCGTCAGTTTTTGGTGCCACTATTGGTGCTTACCGAGTCACGACACTGCTTGATGGTACGCTTCCGATGAGCGCATCATGGTTTCCAGGCGGGTCTCCAGAATCAATTGAAGCTGCGTTGGCAAAATCCGGGATCACCGGCGAGTCTTTGCCCGCACCAATCAATGCCTTCTTGCTGCAGTCCGACACGGCCACAATCCTTGTTGATGCGGGTCTTGGTGGAATTGACATGATGGGGCCAGGCTTTGGACAAGTGAGCGCAGGTCTTGCCGCTCTCGGCGTTGCTCCAGAAGATGTAGATACGCTCGTTATGACCCATGCACATGCGGATCACATTGGCGGTATGCTCGGCGCAAATGGGGCAGCCTTCCCCAATGCAGAATTGGTCGTGACCGGGGTTGAGCATGGTTTCTGGACGGATGAGAGCATCATGGCTCAGGCCCCCGATGACGCAAAAGGCGCATTCCAGCTGGCTCAGGCCGTGTTCGGCGCTTACGCAGATCGGGTTAAGCTTGTCGAGGACGGTGCGGAAATTGCACCTGGCGTGACTATGGAGATAGTTCCGGGGCACACAATGGGCCACGCAGCATTGCATATTGATGGTGGCGACCGCCAGTTGATGATGGTGACGGACGCAGTTCACAGCATTGACCTTCAGACCGCACTTCCAGAACAGGGCACGATGTTCGACACTGATCCGGCCTTGGCAGCGCAGTCCCGGATTCGCCTGTTTGACAGAGTCGCGTCTGACAACGTTCTGATCGCGGGCTGTCACGTCCATTTCCCAGGCTTCGGGCGCATCGTGCATAGTGGCGAGGCTTATCGTTATGCTCCGGCCAGCATTTTGAGCTGATCCCAAGGTCGCAATTGATCGAACTCGATGCAGATAGCATTGGGTTCGATTGTTCTTTGCAGGTCAAAGAGCACCGTGAAGTTGTTGAGTTTAGTTCGCGTTTATCCGAACAGACCAATTTACCCGAATGCAATTTCATACGTGATATCATGCCAAACAGCAAAAGCATCTAATCTGGCGCGGCGAGCCCGTGTTGCAGGGATCAATTTC
>DEIK01000087.1:16909-35335 GCA_002352425.1 Rhodobacteraceae bacterium UBA2776 | reverse complement strand
GCAGCGCCGTTTCCAGTTTCCGCCAGCCGGTCCATCATGCCCTTGTAGGTCTCGAACGCCCTGTCATCAAAACCATCAAACGCGACTTTGTATTTATAGAGTGAAGGTCCCAGCCAAACGGCCAAGCCCACGGCGATAACACCCAAAATTGCCAAAATATTGCGGATAAAGGTCATATCTAGTCTCCAGAAAAATCCATCGCCGTAATACATTATGATACATGAATATGGAGTTTTGGCAACAATCCGAATTCACAGCAGGGCTTAAACGCCGCCTAAATCGCAAATGATCGCCCATTCAGCTGGCGTAACGGGTTGCACAGACAAGCGGGAATTGTTGACTAAAACCATGTCACTTAGTCGCGGGTCTTCTTTGCACATTTGCAAGGTGACCGGCGTTTTCAGCGACTTAGAGGCCTTGATGTCGACGCAATCCCAGCGTTCATCGTCGGTGGTGCTGTCAGGATGGGCAGTGGCAATCACCTCGACAATACCAACAACGCATTTTTCCTTTTGCGAAAGATAGAAAAACCCCAGATCACCAATTTCCATCACGCGCATGAAATTACGCGCCTGATAATTGCGCACCCCATCCCATTCTTCGCCAGCGTCACCTTTGGCCAACTGGTCTTCCCAGCTCCATGTTGAAACTTCAGATTTGAACAGCCAATACGCCATTAGCCAACCACCTTTTTCCATTCGCGCAACGTGACGGAGTCAAACAAACCTGCCTTTGCATAGGGGTCATTGGCGGCCCATTTTTCGGCGTCGGCCATGTTGTCGACAGATAGGATCAACAGCGATCCCGTCATGTTTTCGCCGTCCAAAAAGGGGCCGGCAAGCTCTACCACGCCTGTGTCTGCGACATAGGCAAGGTGGGCTTCGCGATTGTCCAAACGTGTTTGCAAAGCGTTCGGCTTGTCGATGGCAATTAGCGCAATACGCATATTCTATTCCTTTTTAAGAGGGCGAGAGAGCAAAGCTTTCATAGCTTCAGAGACAGTGATTTTTTGCAGCAAAATGTCCGCGACGACCGTCGCCAGCGGCATATCAACTTTGTGCAATTTGGCCACATTAGAGACTGCTATCGCGGTTTTGGCACCCTCGACGGTGATATTTGGATCGAACGGTTCATTGCGCCCCAAGGACAGGCCGAAAGCATAGTTTCGGGACTGTGCCGAGGTGCAAGTCAGGGCCAAATCACCAAACCCGGATAGACCGGATAAAGTTAACGGGTTTGCGCCAAATGTTTGCGCCAAACGCTGCATTTCAGCATAGCCGCGCGTCATGATTGCGGCGCGCGCACTTTCGCCAAATCCCGCCCCGATGGTGGCACCACAAGCGATGGCAACGACATTTTTCAGCGCACCGCCTAGTTCGGCCCCCGTGGTATCGGTGGTGCGGTACAGTCGTAAATTGTTGGTGGACAACTGTTCTTGCAGATCCTCGCCGATTTTATCATCCGCACAGGCCAGCGTCAGCGCGGTCGGCAGGCCCGCTGCGATGTCATGGGCGAAACTGGGGCCGGTCAGGATCGCGGGGGTCGCGTCAGGGCAATGGTGCGCCAGAGTGGCAATCGGACCGCGATTGGTGGCCAGATCAATGCCCTTACAGCAAGCAACCAGAACTTTGCCACTTAGTGCAACGGAGTGTTCCGCCGCAAACTCGGCAAGTTTTTGCATTGGCGTCGCAATCAATAAGGTATCAGCAGGGCCAAAACTGTTCGTGACGGTCAGGCTGTCGGGAAAAGGGTGGCCGGCTAGCCGCTTGGTGTTTTCACGGTCGGTTTGCATGGCTGCTACATGGTCAGGGTCATGCGCCCACAGGCTGACAGGTTGGCCGGTGCGGGCCAATGAAATCGCCAGTGCGGTGCCAAATGCGCCCGCGCCCAAGATTGAAATGCTCATGCTTTTGCCCCCTTTTTACCTGATCCAAGCATGGAGGGGCTTTTGCGGTCAAGGGGCCAGCGCGGACGGGCAGAGAGGGTGAAATCATCCCGATGACCCTGCCGGAATCGCTCCATCCCAGCCCAAGCGATCATCGCAGCGTTATCGGTACAAAGCGCAAGTGGTGGGGCAATGAAAGCAGCACTCTGTTCAGCGCAAACAGTCTCTAATCCTGCGCGAAGTTTCTGATTGGCAGCAACACCACCTGCGACAGCCAAGGTCGGGCGAGCTGGGTTTTGTTCAAGATAAAGACGCAAAGCACGACGGGTTTTCGCGACCAAAACATCGGACACTGCGGACTGAAACGAGGCACAAAGATCTGCACGATCTTGACGCCGTAGCCCACCATCTTCCGCCACCACTGCATCACGCGTGCGCAGCAGAGCAGTTTTAAGGCCAGAGAATGACATATCGCAGTCGGGCCGATCCAACAGCGGCCGCGGCAGAGGAAAGCGTTTGGGATTGCCTGACAGCGCCTCAACCTCAACCGCGGGGCCACCGGGTTGGGGGAGGCCAAGCAGCTTCGCGGTTTTATCGAAGGCTTCGCCAGGCGCATCATCAATGGTGCCACCGAGTCGGGTGAACTCATCTACGTCATGGGCGATCAGGAACTGACAATGGCCGCCTGATACCAACAGCATCAGATAGGGAAACTGCACCCCATCGGTTAGGCGCGGTGTGAGCGCATGGCCCGCGAGGTGGTTTACGCCAATCAAAGGCAAGCCAGATCCGGCGCATAACCCCTTGGCGCACATCACGCCAGAGATCACCCCACCGATCAGGCCCGGGCCGGCGGTGACAGCAATTCCATCCATTTCCAGCAAGGTTAGAGACGCATTAGTCAGAGCGGCCTCTACACAGCCGTCAATTTTTTCAGCGTGAGCGCGGGCTGCGATTTCTGGAACAACGCCGCCGAAATCAGCGTGTAAATCGGTCTGGCCGACAACAACAGAGGACAAAATTTCAGCGGGTTGGCCAGGCGTGTGCCGCACCACGGCGGCGGCGGTGTCGTCGCAGCTGCTCTCTAGTCCCAATATGGTGAGTGTATCTGTCATAAGCCCGTCTGTTGCGAATAAGGTTATAGGCAGGTAACACCGAAGCGGTGTGCCAGACAATCCCGACAGGTGAAACGTGAGCAAAAAGCGCCCATTGATAATGTTGACCAGACCGCAGGCTCAATCAGAGCGATTTGCGCAAATTTGTCGCGCGACATTGGGCGCGGAGCTACAGATCATCCTATCGCCATTACTGAAAATCGAAATGCTGCTGTTTGACGTGCCTTTGACACCGTATCGTGGGCTGATTTTCACCTCGGAAAACGGTGTGCAGGCCTTTGCGCAGACGACTATAGGGCAGGGTATGCCCGCTTATTGCGTTGGCGCGCGGACGACCAACGCGGCTAGGGATGCGGGTTTGGAGGCGATTTCGGCAGATGGGACAGCGGATGATCTGGTGGAAATGATCAATGCCGCCGAGGTGGCGGGTCCGTTGCTGCACATCAGGGGCGAGCATACGCGGGGCAATATAGCCGGACGGATCAATGCGCAGGTGGACGAAGTCGTAGCCTACCGACAACTGGCCCAACCGTTGAGCGATGTAGCGCGATCTGCACTGCAAAGTAATGAGGTGGTGATTCTCCCGCTGTTTTCGCCAAGAACGGCGCAGTTATTTTTTGAACAGGCTGATTCCATTTCTGCTGACTTGAAGGTGATCGCAATAAGCGCAGCAGTGAATGACGTCATATTAGATACTAACAAGGCAAAAACCGCTGCATCTTCCATCGCTGATACACCAAACGCATTGGCAATGATTCAGGCGATAAAGTGCTGCTATGAGACGATTTGAGGCATGAGGACCGCTTGAGGGTGATGCATTCTCGGGGTAGTCTGCCAGTGTTGCTGCAGGAATGCGGCGTTTTGAGTGTTCGAATTGAAGGGGTGGTTTTTCGTGGCTACAACAAAGAAAACGACAGCAAGCAAACGCACCAAGCCCAAAGCCGAGGTTGAGGATGCGGTGGTGGTCGAAGCGGAGAAAATCGCTAAAGACAACATCAAGGATGATGTGCCCACAGACAAGGATTTGTCTGATGCTGAAACCCCAGTAGCACCAAAGCAGAAATCCACGTTTTTACCTTTGGTTTTGGGCGGCGTCTTATCGGGCGTGGTAGGGTTTGGCGCGGCGACCTATTATTTTCTGAACCAACCCTCAGACGAGGCGCAGGCCTTGGTGCAGGTTCAAACTACGTTAGAGGCACACAGCAAGCGGCTGGACGGAACCGACGGCACCATCACCGAATTGCGCACAGGTTTGGGCAGCGCCGCAGAGGCGACCCAAACGATGGAAGGGTTTGCGCAGTCCGAACAACGAGACGAGGCTTTGACGACGCAAATTGGCGACGTAACGGCAGCGATAGCGGATTTTGAAGCGCGGTTGATCGCCCTTGAAAAGCGCCCGCTTGCAGATGCAGGGGGCATCACAGGGGATGCTGCCAAAGCCTATGAGCGCGAGCTGCGCACCATGCGCGATTTGTTGGAAACCCAGCGTAGCGATATTGAAAAACTAGCCGCCGATGCAACGGCACGGATTGAAGGTGTGGCGCAACAGGCTGCAACCTCGGAAGAGGCGGCAGCGGCCACGGCCAAGGCAACCAACATGCGCGTTGCGGTGTCGCAATTGCAGTCGGCGCTGGACAATGGCGGTGCGTTTGAACCCGCGGTTGCCAAACTGGCAGAAGCAGGCGTTGATGTTCCGCCGGTTCTGGCTGGTGCGGCCAAAACAGGCGTGCCCACCTTGATCAATTTGCAAGAGAGCTATCCAAGCGCGGCGCGTGCCGGTTTGACGGCTTCGGTAAAGGCAACGGCGGGCGATGGCGCGATGGAGAAAGTCGGTTCATTCTTTCGTAGTCAGGTTGGCGCAAGATCGCTAACCCCACGAGAGGGCGATGACCCCGATGCGGTATTGTCGCGGGCCGAAGCGGCGTTGGTGAATGGCGATATTGCAGGCGTGATCGCATTGATCGGTGCCTTGCCCGCAGCAGGTCAAACCGCGATGACGGATTTTGTAAGCAGTGCAAACACGCGCAATGAGGCTGTTGAAGCTCTGCGTGTTTTGGCCGATGATTTGAACGGTAACTAAGGAATATTTGATGCTCTGGTCCTTGATTAAAATACTGCTATTTGTCGCCGCGATTGCGGCCGCGACCTTTGGGGTGATGTACCTGACGGACAATGGTTCGAACACGTTGGTCTCGGTGGCTGGCACAGAGTTCATGATCAGCCCGCTGATGACTGTGGTTCTGGCTGTGGCGCTGATTTGTGCCGTCTGGGTGTTGCTTAAACTCATGGGGTTTTTGCTGGCGACTTATCGGTTTTTGAACGGGGACGAGACCGCGATTTCGCGCTATTTTGATCGCAACCGCGAAAAGCGCGGCTATGACGCTCTATCTGAGGGGATGATGGCGTTGGCGTCGGGCGAGGGTCGCGCGGCGATGGCCAAGGCGGCCAAGGCCGAGCGGTATTTGAAACGGCCCGAGTTGACCAATCTGATTTCTGCCCAAGCCGCTGAAATGGTGGGCGATAAGAAAAAGGCCGAAGAGGTTTATAAACGCCTGCTGCTGGACGACAAAACGCGGTTCGTCGGGGTGCGCGGCATCATGAAACAAAAGCTGGAGTCCGGCGACACGGACACAGCGCTGTTGCTGGCAGAAAAGGCTTTTGCAATTAAACCCAAGCATGTGGAGACGCAGGACACGTTGTTGCGTCTTCAGGCCAACTCCGAAGACTGGGGCGGGGCGCGCAAAACGTTGAGCGCCAAGCTGCGCCACGGCAGTTTACCTCGCGATGTGCATCGTCGCCGCGATGCGGTTTTGGCATTGTCCGAGGCCCGCGATGATATGATAACCGGCGATACGGAAAAGGCCCGCGCGGCCTCGATCGAGGCGAACCGTTTGTCGCCTGATCTGGTTCCGGCGGCCGCTATGGCAGCGCGGATGTATATTGAGGCAGACAAACCGCGCAACGCTGTCCGCATTTTGAAAAAAGCGTGGGATATGAACCCGCACCCTGATTTGGCCGTCGCCTTTGCTGAAATTGAGCCAGACGAAACTCCAGTGGAACGGGTCAAGCGCTTTAAGGCGTTGACCAAGTTAAAGCCGACCCACGAGCAGACCAAAATGTTGCTGGCTGAACTGCACATTGCAGCCAAGGATTACCCATCGGCTCGTACAGCGCTGGGCGATCTGGTCGAGACAGACCCGACAGCGCGGTCCTTGACGATCATGGCGGCGATTGAACGCGGTGAGGGGTCCGAGGACAGCGTCGTGCGCGGTTGGCTGACCAAGGCTTTGTCTGCGTCGCGCGGCCCGCAGTGGGTTTGCGACAATTGCAACAGCGTCCACAATGAATGGGTGCCGGTTTGCTCAAATTGCGAGACATTTGATTCACTCAGTTGGGTTGTTCCGACGATGGGCGAAGTGGCGATGCCAGATTCGACCAAAATGCTGCCCCTGATTGTGGGCGCCATTGAGGACAAGGTTGAGGATGTTGTTGAGGATGTGGTTCCTGAGGCGGAACCTGTTCCCGAACCCGGCGCACCTGAACCTGTTGAAGGTGAAGTGGTCGCGCTGGGCGGAAAAGTATAGATCGCGGCAGCATAAACTAGGTGGGTGACGGTATGGAAACGGAACACGGCCACAGTCCTGGCGAAGTTTCGGCAAGGATAGATACACCGCCGCACCGCAGCTATTTGCGCGACACAGTGTACGGCGCGATTGACGGTGCAGTAACGACCTTTGCGATCGTTGCGGGGGTGGCTGGTGCTGGCCTTAGTCCGTCGATCATTATTGCACTGGGGTTTGCCAATGTGTTGGCGGACGGGTTCTCGATGGCGGCGGGCAATTACTCTGGCACCAAGGCTGAATTGGACAACTACAAACGCTTGGTCGAGGTTGAGGAGCGCCACATTCGTGACCATCCCGAAGGTGAACGACTGGAGTTGCGGGCGATTCTTGCCAACAAAGGTTTAAGCGGTCAGGTGCTGGAAGATGCCACCGATGCAATTGCGAAAGACAAGACCTCGTGGATCAAGATGATGATGATTGACGAATATGGCATGTCTCCTATTGCGCCACACCCATTTCGCGCCGCCATTGCAACCTTTATGGCCTTTCTTGTGGCCGGAATGGTGCCGCTGGTGCCGTTTTTATTTGGCGCGGGCAATGCGTTCAATGTGGCGCTGGTTTGCACCGGAATCGTTTTCTTTTTGATCGGCACATTAAAGAGCCGCTGGTCGCTGGACCCCTGGTGGCGTTCCGGGTTTGAGACCTTATTTATTGGCGGCGTGGCCGCAATGATCGCCTATTTTGTTGGCAGCCTGTTTCGGGTCTAGATGGCCTTGGCTCGCGTCCAAACGGGTACGCAACATTTTTGTAAAGAAGGGGCCAGAGAGGGGCCTTGCATCCCGCGCCATTGTAATTGCTTTGGCAAATATTACGTCCCATCTTGACCTAAACAAAACCAACCACGGAGTTCTGCGGTGCATCATTATTCTTTGTTAGACCTGTCACCAATCCCAGAAGGTGGCAACGCTGCTGACGCGCTGCGCAACACGCTCGACCTTGCGCAACATGCCGAGGCGGACGGGTATCACCGCTATTGGTTGGCGGAACATCACAACATGCCGGGTATTGCCAGTGCGGCGACGTCGGTGGTGATTGGGGCTGTCGCTGCGGCCACGCAGACCATTCGGGTGGGGGCAGGTGGCGTCATGTTGCCCAACCACGCGCCGTTGGTGATTGCCGAGCAGTTTGGCACATTGGCCACGCTTTATCCGGATCGCATTGATCTGGGGCTGGGTCGTGCGCCCGGCACGGACGGGGTGACTGCGCATGCGTTGCGCCGCAATATGGAAGCCAACGACAACTTTCCGCAGGACGTCATAGAGCTGCTGTCCTATTTGGATGACGCCCCTGGTGATGCGCGGATCCGTGCGATTCCGGGGCAAGGTACCCATGTGCCGGTCTGGGTGCTTGGCTCCAGCCTATATGGCGCGCAGCTGGCCGCGCATTTGGGCCTGCCCTATGCCTTTGCTTCGCATTTTGCGCCCGCGATGTTGGAGCAAGCGCTAGAGACCTACCGAACGACTTTTCGTGCGTCCAAGTGGCTTGCTAAACCATACTTTATGTTGGCAGCCGGGGTTTGCGCGGCAGGAACCAACGAGGAGGCGCAGTATTTGCGGACCTCTCAGCTGTTGGCTTTTGCGCGGTTGCGTACTGGCCGTCCGGGTCCATTGCCCCAACCTGTCGAGGATGTAACCGCAGACATCCCCGCGCAGGTTTTGGCACAGGTGGAGCAGGCCTTGTCCTGTTCGGCGACAGGTGATGCACAAACCGTTCGCGCCGGGTTGGCGGGATTGGTCGCCAAGTATCAGCCTGATGAAATAATGGTGACCGGAATGATTCATAATCATGCGGCACGGTTGAAATCGTTTGAAATCGCGGCGGCGGCACTGCGCGATATTGTAGCGCAATGACGCAACCCAAGCTGATGAGATACCCGACAAGGCAAGGGTATATGACGGAGACGGTTCAACGCGCCTATATCGCATCAGCGATTGCCGAAAATGTATTGCCTGACCGTGCGGACCGGATGGATCAGATTGTGTCACTGAATGCGCCGATGGATCCGGCCAATCCCATTCAGTTTTGGCAGCTCTTTTCGGTGTTGGGTCAAGACCCCATAGTCGAAATCGTTGCGCGGTTTTATGAGCGGGTCTTTGCGGATGAGGCATGGTTCACCTCTGTGTTTGCGCGGGTTGGCGGGATTGGTCACCACATCAACACCCAAGCCTCGATGTGGGTCGATGTGATGGGTGGTGGCCCCTATTACCAAGGCGCGGACTTTCGGTTGAATTTTCACCACACCCATAATGCGATGGAGTTGATGAATGAAAAAGGTGCTGCGCGTTGGGCGCAGTTGATGCTTGAAACGATTGATGAATCTGCGCAATTCATGCCGGGTGATGTGCGAATACGGCCCAGCATTAATACGTTCCTGACCCATTTTATGGGCAAATACGCAACCGAGTTTAAGTTCGAAAACCGCAACGTGTTCGGTGCAACCAATCCACCAGTTTTGTGATCGGCGCCTGGAACGACCGACCGGGCTATTATGTAGCCTCCCTATCAAATTACTAACAATTTGAAAGGTTAAGGGGGTGTTTACCCCGGCCTGCTATCCCTGTCCTTGGGTGAATAAACGAGGTGGTGGAATGGATGCGCAATCAAACGCGCCAGTCATTATCATCAAGCGTAAGAAAATCATCGCAGGCGGCGGGCACCATGGTGGTGCGTGGAAAGTTGCCTATGCGGATTTCGTGACGGCCATGATGGCCTTCTTTATGCTGATGTGGCTGTTGAACGCGACGACGGAAAGTCAACGAAAAGGGATTGCGGACTATTTTAGTCCGTCGATTCCATTGGCCCGGGTATCGGGCGGCGGCGATGGGGCCTTTGGTGGGGACAGTGTGTTCACCGAGGAGACACTGGCACGTAACGGCACGGGGGCTGCGACCTTTGCTGCCGCTATGCAAGAGGGCTCTAGCGGTCACTCGAGTGAGGACAGTGATGCCCTGTCCGAGGTTGAATCGATGCTGTCCGGTGGCGGCGGTGAAAGTCTGGTGATGGATAACGCGATGAAGCACATCATGACCCGTGTTACCGATGAGGGCTTGATCGTCGAGCTGTTTGATCTGGAGAGTGCGGCCCTTTTTGAAGTAGGCACTGCAACCCCAACACCGTTGTTGAACGAGATCAGCAAGATGATGGTGGTGGCGTTTTCGATAGTGAAAAACGAGGTCGCGGTGAGCGGGCATATCAGATCACAACCAATTGTGCTGGCTGACAATCCAGTGTGGGATTTATCATCCGCGCGGGCAGATACGTTGCGCAAATTACTGGAGGGCGACGGGTTTGACAGTCAACGGTTTCAACGGGTGACCGGATACGCTGACCGTAAACCTGTTGCGAGCAATCCGATGGCTTTGCGAAACAACCGGATAGAACTGACCTTGCTGCGGTCTGACAAATAGGGATACGCGATATGAAGGCCGCGGCGGGTGCGGGCGAAAAGAATAAATAGGTTCAATTTTACCTGTTAGCGCTCTGTTAATGGCGCGTCCTTATTGATGTTTGTCGAGACCAACTTGGTCGATGCAGCAGAAAGGCGCACCATGACTATATCATCTTCGCTAAATGCAGGCGTTGCGGGCCTGGCGGCCAATGCGACACGTCTGGCGGCAATTTCAGACAACATCGCGAACTCTGGTACCTATGGCTATAAGCGAGCCGAGGCAGACTTTGAATCCTTAGTGATTAACAACAACCCCGGATCTGGCAAGTATTCAGCAGGCGGTGTTCGGGCCTCTACCGTACGCTTGATCGAAGAACGCGGCGCGCTGGTTTCAACAAGCAACGCAATGGACATTGCTGTTGGTGGGCGGGGCATGTTGCCGGTGACCACCGAGGTATCGCTTGGCAACACGACTGGCGATCAACCTATGATGATGACCACAACAGGGTCGTTCCACACCGATGAAAACGGGGTTTTGAAAACTGAATCTGGATTGGTATTGCTGGGTTGGCCGGCAGAATCCGACGGGACGATCTCGACATATCCGCGAGATACCGTGGCAGGGCTTGAGCCAGTTGTAATCAACGCCAACCAAACCGCAGGTGATCCGACCACGGTTATGAACTTGGGTGTAAACCTGCCTGCAACTGAAACTGATGCGGGCGCATCAGGGGATACATTGCCGCTGTCGATCGAATATTTCGGCAATCTCGGGACATCTGAAACGCTGGATATTTCGTTTACTCCGACAATCCCTGTAACAGGGGGTTCAAACACGTGGACCATGATCATCACCGATTCAGCTCAAGGCGGGGCCTCAATCGGTGAATACACTTTGGTGTTTGATGACACGCGCTCAAATGGTGGTACCCTTAGTTCGGTGACAGCCGTTTCCGGCGGCGCCTATAATGCAGCGGATGGGACACTGGACCTAACTGTTGCCGGTGGCCCGATGACCATGACCATCGGTAAGGCCGGGGATCCGAATGGGTTGACGCAGCTTTCTGATAGTTTTGCGCCAACATCTATCACCAAAGATGGCTCGCCAGTTGGGAATCTGACCTCCGTTGAGATTGATGACAACGGTTACATCAGCGCGACTTATGACACGGGGTTTATCCGGCGTATTTATCAAGTGCCATTGGTAGATGTGCCAAATCCAAATGGCCTGTCTTCGTTGAGTAACCAAGCCTATCAAGTATCACCGAGTTCTGGTTCTTTCTTTCTCTGGGATGCTGGCGATGGTCCAACCGGATCAGTTGAGGGTTTTGCCCGCGAAAGCTCTACCACAGATGTGGCGGGTGAATTGACGGCACTTATCCAAACCCAGCGGGCCTATTCGTCGAATGCCAAAGTGATCCAGACAGTCGATGAAATGCTGCAGGAAACAACGAATATCAAACGATAAACGGGGGGATTGAAGGAGGCTAGACCATGAGCATGTCAAGCGCACTATCCAATGCCCTTTCGGGTTTGACGGCTTCGTCACGCTCGGCCGACACGGTGTCGTCGAACATCGCCAATGCCTTAACAGACGGGTATGGCAGGAGAGAAATCAACCTGTCATCTCGTGTGTTGGGCGGCCAAGGGGCTGGCGTTCATATTGATGGTGTATCGCGGATGGTCGACCAAGTTGTATTAGCCGATCGTCGGTTGGCAGATGCGTCCTTGGGGTCGTCGTCAACACACGCCGGTTTCCTGCACCGGATCGAGAATGTGATTGGCGAACCGGGCGTTGCGGGTTCACTATCGGATCGGTTGGCCGGGCTTGATGCCTCCTTTGTCGAAGCCGCAAGCCGTCCTGATTCAGAGCCGCGCCTGCAAAATGTTTTACGCAACGCGCAAGGTCTGACCGACCACATCAATATCATTTCGCGCGAGATCCAAAGTCAGCGGACACAAGCCGATCAATCCATTTCACAACAAGTGGACCTGCTGAACAGTTCGCTGCAGCTGATCGAGGAACTGAACCAAACGATCTTGGCTCAAAACAGCGGCGGGCGTGATACATCTGCCTTAATGGATCAACGCCAGCAGTTGGTAGACCAGATATCGTCCATTGTACCAATGCGGGCTGTTCCTCGTGAGCGCGGCCAAATTGCCCTATTCACTACCGGAGGTGCGATCTTGTTAGATGGGCGTGCTGCTGAAATCGGGTTTACGTCTGTTGGAATGATCACCGAGGATATGAATCTAATGGCCGGTTCATTGTCTGGCCTTACGCTGAACGGCAACGCCATCAACACAAGTGGCAATGGTACCATGTCAGGTGGCTCCCTAAGTGCATTGTTTGAAGTGCGGGATGAGTTGGCAGTCACCGCACAGGACAATCTGGATTCATTTGCCCGTGATCTGGTTGAACGGTTTCAAAGCCCTTCAGTCGATACAACGCTTGGCGTTTTGGATGCGGGTATTTTCACCGATGCCGGAGCATTCTTTGACCCCGCGAATGAGGCGGGCCTGTCAACGCGCTTGTCGGTCAACGCGCTGATTGATCCGCTGGCAGGAGGCGATGTTTGGCGATTGCGTGATGGGCTTGGCGCTGTTGCCCAGGGTGATGTCGGCAACGCAACCCTGTTGCAAAACTTGTCAACAGCGCTGACCACAACACAGGTCCCCGTGTCGGGCAGCATCACAAACGCAACGCGTTCTTCTTCGGGATTGGCGTCGGATTTCCTTTCGGCCATCAGCGCGGGTCGTCAATCCGCCGAGGCAGAAATTGTGTTTTCGACAACCAAAGTCGACACATTGAAAGCACAAGAACTGCAAGGCGGTGTCGATACGGATTACGAAATGCAGCAATTGTTGATGGTAGAGCAATCCTTTGCCGCCAACGCCCGCGTTATGCAAACCGTTGACGAGCTTATTCAAACACTGCTGAGGATGTAGATCATGAGTTATGTTTCGATCGGCGATATGGCGCAAACCTATATGATTCGGCGCCAAAATTCACAGCTCAAAGAAACGGCAACCCGCCTTGCCAATGAATTGTCCACTGGGCATACCGCCGACGTGGCCAAGCGTTTTTCAGGGGATTATTCAGTTGTTTCATCGCTCGAAACGTCGTTAACGTCCCTGCAGTCTTACAAAAATGCCGCAAAGGAAGCAGGCCAGTTTTCCACCGTCATGCAGGCAGCGTTGGAAGTGGTGCAAGGGCAAACCACAGCGGCAGTATCTGCGCTTTTGTTGACCAGAAACTCGGCCAGTCAAACACAGATAGACAACACCGCAATCAGTGTGCGGCAGAATTTTTCTGCGGTGGTTTCGTCCCTCAATACGCAAACCGGCGGGCGCAGCGCGTTTGCGGGGGCGGCCACAGATGGCCCAGCAATTGCCTCGGCAAGCAGTATATTGGCAGATCTGCAGGTTGCAATTGCTGGATTGACCACTGCCACCGACGTTGAGACCGCTGTTAATACGTGGTTTGACGCCCCTAGTGGTGGATTTGAAACCGACGGCTATTTGGGATCAACTACATCGCTTGTTCCGTTTAAAATCGGTGCACACCAAGAGGCAGACGTTTCCATCACTGCAGCTGACATTGAAATAAGAGACACGCTAAAAGGTTTAGCGCTGGCCGCATTGGTATCTGAAGGTGCACTTGCAAGTGACGTTACCGAACAGGTTTTGCTCTTGCAAAATGCTGGCGATTCCTTGCTGTCGGTTGGCAGTAGGCAAATAGAAATGCGCGCGGGGTTGGGTACAGTTGAAGGACATATTGAATTGGTCACGACCCAAACTGCAACAGAGATTTCAGCACTCGAAATTGCCAAAACCGAACTGTTATCGGTCGACCCCTACACAGTCGCCAGCGAGTTAGAAGCCATCCAGACCCAGCTGGAAACACTTTATGCAACAACCGCGCGCATGTCGCGCCTCAGCCTTGTGGATTTCCTAACATGATCAATCGTCTTTTTGCCTTCATCGTTGCCGTTTTCTTACTGCCTGCCCTGTCTGTTGCCAGTCCAATACGGATTAAGGATCTGGTTGAATTTGATGGGGTGCGTGGCAACGACCTGGTTGGATATGGGTTGGTAGTTGGGTTGAACGGGACGGGTGATGGTATCCGTAACGCACCTTTCACAGAAGAAATTATGACCAATATTCTCGAGCGTCTGGGCGTAAACATTACGGGTGAGCAGTTTCGTCCCAAAAATGTTGCAGCAGTATTTGTTACGGCTAATTTACCTGCATTTGCGCGGGCAGGTGGACGCATTGATGTAACGGTTTCGGCCATTGGTGACGCCAAAAGCCTGTTGGGCGGGACGCTCATAATGACGCCATTGAATGCAGCGGATGGCAAAATTTACGCGGTGAGTCAGGGTACAATCATTGCGGGAGGTGCGTCAGCCGAAGGGGATGCAGCCAGCGTTGTACAGGGTGTACCAACATCGGGAGTGATTCCATCTGGCGCATATGTCGAGCGCGAAATTGAGTTTGATTTCAGTAAATTGGCGCAAATCAGACTGGCGTTGCGAAGCCCGGATTTCACCACTGCCGAACGTATTGAGCGTGCGATCAACAAATCATTTGGCAGAGGCGTAGCACGGATGCTTGACGCCGGCACAGTACAGTTGGATATCAAGGCAACGCGGCAGGCATCCGCAGCGCATGCCATATCCAAGATTGAAAATGTGTTGGTTGAGCCGCAGAGAAAGGCACGTGTCGTAGTTGACCAACGTTCAGGTACAATCGTTATGGGTGAAGATGTGCGCATTTCGCGTGTTGCGGTGTCGCAGGGGAATTTGACTTTGCGGATAGAAGAGCAGCCAATTGTTGTGCAGCCGAATCCGTTTGCTGCAGGGCAAAGCGTTGTGGTACCCCGCACGTCAGCCTCGATTCAAGAAGAGCCGGGAGTTGGGCTGGCCGAGATACCAGAAAGCACTTCACTCTCGGAGGTTATTGCAGGCTTGAATGCACTGGGTGTTTCGCCGCGGGACATGATTGATATCTTGAAAAGCATCAAAGCGGCGGGTGCATTGCATGCTGAGTTTGTTGTCAGATGATTGACTCAAAGTCGAAGCCTTAAAAATAGCTTCTGACCAGGGCACCCGATATAAGAGTCCAGCCATCGGCAACAACAAAGAATGCCAGTTTGAACGGAAGAGATACGATGGCCGGCGGCACCATCATCATCCCCATCGACATCAAAATTGCAGCGACCACAAGGTCAATGATTAAGAACGGCAAGAAAATCAAAAAGCCGATTTCAAAAGCCCGTTCAATTTCAGACAACAAAAAGGACGGCACCAGAAGTGACAGTGGTTGTGTTGATGTATCACCAACGAGTCTGGCTTCTGGACGCAAGGCGACAAGAGATTCAAAAGTGTCCGGATCAATACGAGCAGCCATGAAGTCCCGAAAAGGGGATATTGCCATCGTGAAGGATTGCTCGACGCTGATTTTGCCTTCAATGAGTGGTTCGATCCCTGTGATCCAAGCCTGTGTGAAAACGGGCTCCATGACGAAATAGGTCAAAAATAATGCTAGGCTGATAATCAACATGTTTGGTGGAGATTGTTGCAGCCCTATGGCTTGGCGCAGAATTGCGAGAACCGTTACGATAAACGGAAAACAAGTGATCATTATCGCAAGACCTGGTACAATACTAAGAATTGTTACCAGCACCAGCAGTTGAATACTGCGGGCTGCGATTGAACCTTCGTCACCCATCGAAATCGAGATTTCCTGTGCGGCAACTGGCTCGGCAAACATGGTTAACGCAATTGCGAAAACCCCGAGCATGATGTGGTGTGCGTAATTTTTGTTCATGACTTATAGGCCGTCCTTTAGATCAACGACTTCGGTCAAACGAACTGCTAGTTGACCTTCTAGGTCACCTTCAAGCTCCTGCAATTCACCCCGCGCGATCAATCGATCGCCGACATAAAGCTCCACCGGGTCCTCAATACGCCGATCAAGTTGCAGGACGGCATCCTGCTCTAGTTGCAGGAGTTCTTTGATTTTGGGATGAGCTTTGCCAACCGAGATTGTGATTTCGATTGGAACTTGGCCAAACGGATTTGCACCGCCATCAATCATTGCATCATTCATTGACTGCTACCTTTTCCTGCTGTTCAAAATATCCATCAATGGATTGGGAAAAACTGGACAAAACACTATCCAAATCAACTTGCTTTTCGGTATCTGCAAAACGCAAATAGGCAAGCCCATCGGCCATTGAAGGTTCTTCTATGATTGTGATGTCGAGATTGTTTTGGGTTTCCATCAGCTGTTCTAATGCGGGACGGTTGGCTGGGGAGATTACAATCTGAATTCCTGCTTTGGTTTGGGTTTCAGAAGCAGATAGGATCTCGTCAACGATGGTTTGGGGCAGGGAATCCCGCGCCAGTTTTGGCAAAACCTTTGTCACCATCTCCTTTAGCAATGGCTCGAGAGAACCCAGTATGTGGCCACGTGCCTCGTGATAGGTGAAAGACAACTCTTGCAAGTTGCGGGCAAAATCCGCAGCCACACGGGATTGATCTTCTGATTGCGCCGCGGCGGCATCGTCCCATCCGGCTTTGTAACCTTGTTCAAAGGCTTCCAACCGATGTTCCTCCAAACTGGTGTTTGACGAAATCTTTGGGTCATCTGAAACAATGCGTGTATTGAACTCTTCTAGTTTGAATGCAGGCATCAGGCTATTTCCTCGCTGTCTTCCATCCAGCCGCGTAAGACTTCGACGGTTTCATCTTGGCGTTCTTCGATCATCTGGCGAAGACGCGCGACGGGATCATTTGAAAACCCGCCCATATCACTGGGGCCCCCAAAATCACCGATGGCTGCGGTCGCCATTTCAGGCATCTCAAAGTCGGAAACAGTGGCCATTGCAGGGGGTAAAAAGCTGCCTTCGTCAATCTCGCCTGACAGGGCGGGTAAGGCTGGACCTGCGTTGGCCGGGCCTTCAGGATAAGGAACGGGTGGCGTCGCAATTGGAGGCGGCGGAAGTTCTGCCAGTGCGGGAGATGGTTTGCTATTCAAAATCGGGCGCACAACAAACAGGCCCAGTATCAAAGACACAATGCCGAGTACCGCAATCTGAATCAGCGACATCACATTCAGGTTCAAAGATTGCATAAACCCCGGCGCCGCAGCACTGCCCTGTTCAACAATCGGCTTAAACTCCATGGATTTGAGCGTGAGCACATCCCCGCGCGCCTCATCAAAGCCAACGGCCGCCGCAACCAATTCGCGCAGCCCTTCCATTTCTTCAGAACTGCGTGGTGTGAAAACCTGTGCACCTGCACCATCAATTTGCTGTGTCCCATCAACCAGAACAGCCACGGTCAACCGTTTAATTGCCCCAGGCGCGCGCAGCACTTCGCGTTGGATTTCCGAGACTTCATAGTTCACCCGCTCGCGGGTTTCGCTATTTTGACTGGAAGAGTTCGCATCAGATGCACCATCCCCTTCTGGCAGGTTGCTGGCCACGG
The DNA here is from genome assembly GCA_002352425.1 of Rhodobacteraceae bacterium UBA2776. Lineage (GTDB taxonomy): Bacteria > Pseudomonadota > Alphaproteobacteria > Rhodobacterales > Rhodobacteraceae > Profundibacter. The sequence goes on along the minus strand of DEIK01000087.1, from coordinate 17,828 downwards.
AAACAGCCCCGCCCCGTGCATCCTCGGAGGCGGTTGTGCGTTCTTCGGTGTCGGTACTGATCACGACGCGTGAATCGGGATCAAATGTGTGTTCCACAATTGATTCGCGATCCGTTACCGTTTCAACGCTGACCTCAACCATAGCGTTACCATAGCCAACTCGCGCCTCTAGTAATCGCTCTACGCTTTTCCGGAGCGCGACGGCCCGATCGTCTGCGCCACTGGCCCCAGAAGCCGCATCATCGGCACCCAAAATTAGCCCACCTTGGCCATCGATCACAGCAACATCGTCTGGCATCAGGCCGGCGACAGCAGACGAAACCAGATATTTGAGCGCCTTGGCATGTGACGCCGAGAGCGTACCGGAGGCTGTTGTCACGACGACGGATGCGGTTGCTTCGACTTTGCGCTGAAAGGGTTGAGAGGACGGGCTGGCAATATGCACTCGGGCGCCACGAATATGTGGGCTAGAAACGATGGTGCGCGACAGCTCACCTTCTTTTGCGCGCCAATAAGCGGCATCAAACATTTGCGATGTGGTGCCAAAACCTGAAAGCGAATCAAGCAGTTCGTAGCCGGTGCCATCGTTTGCTGGCAGGCCTTCACTGGCCAATGTCATACGCAACTCGTCACGCCTACTGCTGTCGACAAAAACAGAGGTGCCACGAATTTCATAGGCCACACCGCGCTGTTCAAGCGACGACACAACATCGCCTGCAGCACTGCTTTCAAGTCCCGCATATAAGAGAGACATCCCGGGCGTTGTCGCCATCCGTGACAACGTAAGAACCGTGGCAAACATCGCGACGGTGGCGAGCACAACAATAACACGACGCCGTGCTTCGAGTTTGGACCAGACTGACAGTAGCTGTTGCAAAACAACCCTCCGATAACAGGTGGGCGTTCTGCCCAAGCCTTG
>DEIK01000087.1:303-16878 GCA_002352425.1 Rhodobacteraceae bacterium UBA2776 | reverse complement strand
GAGAGAATAAAACTGGTGTGAACATGGCAGATGAAGAAGAAATTGAAGAAGAAGGCCCAAAGAAAAAGTCCAAACTCCCCTTGATTATAGGGTTGGTTTTGGCATTGGCGGGCGGTGGTGGCGGATTTTACGCCGTGCAATCAGGCATGCTATTTGGCGACCATGCTGAGGTTGAAACCGATTCGCATGAAGAGGTTGCTGCCCTGCCGGACGTGACCTTTGTGCCGATGGAGCCGCTGATTATCAATTTGGGCAAGGGTGCACAAAATCAGTATTTGCGGTTTCGCGCAGAACTGGAAGTTGGCGGTGAATATCAAGAAGAAGTGACCACCTTGTTGCCGCGTGTGATGGATATTTTGAATGGGTATCTACGCGCCGTTGATACGCACGATCTAGAAGATCCAAATGCGTTGATCCGGCTGCGTACCCAGATGTTGCGACGGATTCAGATCGTGACAGGTGAAGGTCGCGTAAAAGACTTGCTGATTATGGAATTTGTGCTGAACTAGGAGTGTGAAATGACACTGATTGCCGATATTTTACTTGTTGCCGGGGCCTTGGGCGCTGCGTTTTATTGCTTAATACTGTCACGCCGTTTGAATCGTTTTAATGATTTGGAAAAAGGTGTTGGCGGGGCTGTGGCAGTATTGTCCGTTCAGGTTGATGACATGACAAAAACGCTTGAAAAGGCACGGCTCGCTGCCAGCGATTCGACATCATCATTAGAGGGTTTGACCAAAAAGGCCGAGAATGTTGCCAAACGGTTGGAACTGTTGATGGCGTCTATGCATGACCTGCCCAGCCCGACGGAATCGCCCCCAACACCTCAGGTCGACCCAGAAAGTGGCCCGGTCTTTTTGCGGCATCAGGACAGGGTAATGGAGGCAGCAGAATGACTAAGGACAAGCGCAAAAAGAAACGCAAAGGTGGCCGCAGTGCGTTGATTTTGATTGCCGGATTCTTTTTGGCATCAGGGTTGTTGCGGTTGGGGTCTGGCACAGGTTCCGCAATCGCGCGCGAGGTCGAAGCCCTAAGCCATAGCGAAAAAGATGAGGTGCAATTGCCGCAAACCTGCGAAAACGACAAGGGTATAAGCGATCTGATATTGGCAATCAAACAACGCGAAGGGCGGGTTCTGGAGAGAGAAGAATCGCTTACAAACAGGTTGCAGGCACTGGGCGTCGCCGAGGTTAATATGAAACGCAATCTGGCAGCTTTGATAGAAGCGGAAAGCAATCTAAAAGCGACGATGGCATTGGCAGATACGGCCGCCGAAGATGATCTTTCGAACCTGACATCCGTCTATGAAAATATGAAGTCAAAAAATGCGATTCCCTTGTTTGAAGAAATGGATCCGCAGTTTTCAGCCGGGTTTCTGGGCCGGATGCGGCCCGATGCGGCCGCCTCTATACTTGCGGGCCTAACTCCCGCCAAAGCCTATTCAATCAGTGTCATTTTGGCCGGGCGAAATGCACAGGTTCCGACAGAATAAAGAGGGTTTCTTAACACCAATCTGCGAGTCTCGTTGCGAGACAAACTGTCTATGCGGAGAAATATGAATGCTTGGAATTGTTGGAATTGTCATGATATTTGTCATGGTCTTTGGTGGCTTTTTGGCCGCTGGAGGCAAGATGGGTATTATCCTCAAAGCCGCCCCGTTTGAGTTGACGATGATCGGTGGCGCGGGGATTGGTTCGTTTCTGATTGGTAACGATATTTCTCAAATCAAACAAACACTCAAAGATTTGGGCAAAGTTTTTAAGGGGCCGACTTGGAAACATCATGACTATCAGGATTTGTTGTGTTTGCTGTTCGAGTTAATCCGGTTTGCACGCCAAAACCCCGTAGGTCTGGAAGAACACATTGAAGCACCGAATGAATCGTCGATATTTTCGCGGTATCCGAAAATTTTGGGGGATGCAGAGGCTGTGGCTTTGATCTGTGACACGCTTCGTTCCGCCTCAATGAATTATGATGACCCTTATCAGGTCGAAGAAGTATTAGAGAAGCGCATGACGGCCACGATGCACCACGCGCTTCATTCCAGCCATGCGCTGCAAAGTTTGGCCGATGCGTTGCCAGCCTTGGGGATTGTCGCGGCGGTTTTGGGGATTATTAAGACAATGGGTTCGCTCGATCAGCCACCTGAAATTTTGGGTAAACTGATTGGTGGCGCGCTGGTCGGGACGTTTCTTGGGATTTTCCTTGCTTATGGATTGGTCGGTCCGTTTGCCGGAAAAGTGAAAGCAATTGTCGAGGAAGACGAACATTTCTATCTGCTCATTCGGGAAGTATTGGTTGCGAATTTGTATAAGCACGCAACAAATATTTGCATTGAAGTGGGGCGTCAAAATGTGCCGGGTCATTGCCGCCCTGATTATGGAGACCTGGAAGAAGCATTGAAAGCTGTTAAGCAGGAAGCAGCATAATGCGTTTACTTGTGTTCCTGTTATTTCTGAGCATCCCCGTGGTGGGCTTTGCGCAACGTGTTACCGTTCGTTCCGGTGAGCATACTGACTTTTCGCGATTGGCATTTGAGTTCTCGGGGCAAATTGAGTGGGAAATGGGCCGTGTTGAACAGGGATATGAAGTGCGGATGCAGGGTATTTCCTCTGAGATTGACATTTCCGATGTGTTTCGCCGAATTCCACGTGACAGGGTAAAGAACTTATCTGTTTCAGAAGATAATACACGTATTACAATTGATCTGGATTGCGACTGTCATGCAGATGCATTTGAGTTCAGACCAGGGTTATTGGTTGTGGACGTGAAGGATGGAAAGCCGCCGCCGGAAGCTCAATTTGAGACGCCATTTGGCGCAGATGAATTGACTTCCGACCAACAGGCACGAGAGCAGACGCTTGTAAATAACTTGCCCACACCAACTGAAATTTCAAAAGACCGACCAGCCTTGGTGCTTCCACTGAGGTCGCCAAAGGCACAGGTTTCGGCCGCTCCACAAGTGGGCTTATTTGGCGTAGGATTAGAAGAGAAGTTGCGGACACCCACCCAACAGGTTTCTAAGATGCAGTCGGAGATTCTACAACAGATTGGTCGCGCTGCCTCACAAGGATTGTTGGATGCTAATATTTCGGACCCGGTGCTGAATGAGTCTAGTCAGCAGGCTGAAACTGAAACTACAGCGCGGGCGCCGTCAGTTCCAATTGCCAAACCACATAGCAATATCCATATTGAAAGCAGCATAGATCGGGAATTTGAAGGTTTTCTTAGGCAAAACCTGATGACGAACAATGGAGAACGGTGCGCTCCAGAGGCATTGTTCAATGTATCGGAGTGGGGCAATGAAGGTTCCGTGCTTGCCCGAATTTCCAGTCAACGTAGGGTCATTTCGGGTGAGTTTGATCAAATTGACCCACAGGCGGTACAGGGCTTGGTAAAGGCCTATATTTATGCTGGATTTGGGGCTGAGGCATTGAATGTTCTGACTTCATTTGATGTGGCGCTGGAGGCCGAAGACACGCTCAAAGTGATGGCAGGAATTGTTGACGGGTTAACTTTTGATCACCCCACTGAAATGTCCAAACAATTGGGGTGCGATTCAGCGGCGGCTTTGTGGGCGGCGCTCGCCACACCTTCGCTATCAAATCAGGGTCAAATTAATACCAAATCAATACTCGGAGCTTTTTCTGGATTGCCTGTTCATCTCAGGCGGCTTCTTGGACCACCGTTGGCGCAAAAATTTGTTACATCAGGAGATATTGAAACGGCGCGCGCATTAAGAAATGCAATTGCGCGCGCGCCCGGGGAGTCGGGCGCAGAGTTTCACCTGCTTGATGCGCAATTGGATATTGAGCGAGGGAAGGATGCGTCTGCAGAGCACAAATTAGAAGAGATAATTGTGAGCGACCAAGGCGCGGCGCCGAGGGCGCTCATCGAGCTTCTTGAGGTTCGGTTGCGAAAGGGTGAAAAAATTGACCCCAAAATACTGGCAACCGCAGAATCCTATATTTTCGAGCAACAAGATACAAAGATAGCTGCGGAGTTGAAACGATTGACGGTCGAGTCGTTGGGCCAAGGCAATCATTTCTTAGAAGCTTTGGACGGTCTACTTGAGTTGGAATCATATGAGAGATTGGGTGAGCAGAAAAAAACAGCAACATGGCAAGCCGTTTTAGAAAATCTAGCGCAGCAAGCTTCAGAGGCAGTATTTTTGCAGTTTGTATTTTCGGCGAAGGATGAGTTGGCGCACCAGAATATTCCGCGTCAGACTCGTCGAAAGTTGGCGCTGCGGCTGTTGAAAGAAGGGTGGCCTACAAAAGCCGAGATGATATTGGCGGCCCCAGTTTCACCAACGGCCGATGATCGCGTTATACTTGCGCATGCACGCGTGTTGAAGGGACAAGCGAATCAGGCATTGAAGACGTTAGAGAATGTGGTGGGTGACGAGGCGGCCAGAGTGAGGGCCTTGGCCTATGAAAGTTCAGGTAATTATTCGGCCGCAGCGCAAGAATACAAACGACTGCAAGACCCAGAAAATCAAAAGTCGGCAATATGGCGCGCCGAAGATTGGACACAACTGGAGGAAATTGGATCAGAGGCAGAACAAACGGCAGCAAAGGTAATGTTGTCACAAGGACCAATTGAAGATGAAGCAGATCCTACCATCACTGGAACAATAGCTTATGATACATTTTTGTTGTCAAAAAGTGAGGAAGAGCGGCAATCCATTGGGCGACTGCTAGAAGAATATCCAGTTGTTGAGCAAGAAGGCTCATAGCCACCATTTTAAATAACTTTTTCTAAAGGCTTGTGGCGTAACGTGATTGAGAAATCACAGCAAGAATTGCGTTGAATATGGCTAGAATAGCATTGAGTGTTGAAGTTGAACGGGTAGGCAAGCCGGTTATCTCACAGATAAACCTGCGTGGATTGGTCAGCCGGTTCATAGGTATTGTCGCATTGGTTTTGGCAGTTAACTTTCCATTGCGCGCACTCGCAACGCAAGACCTCTCGCACATCTGTGACCAAGCCGCCGCTTATGCCGCACAAGAAACGGGCGTTCCGTTATCCGTCTTGCAGGCGATATCTCTTACCGAGACTGGGCGTAAAAGAACGGGTGTTATGCGCCCGTGGCCCTGGACGGTGAATATGGAAGGGAAAGGGGTTTGGTTCGACAGTGAAGATGAGGCAAGAGCCTATGTTTACAAGAACTACAAACGTGGTGCTCGAAGTTTCGACGTAGGTTGCTTTCAAATAAACTACAAATGGCACGGGCAGCAATTTGCCTCGATTGAAGAGATGTTCGACCCAAATCCAAATGCGCTCTACGCAGCGAAATTTTTGTTAGACCTTTTTCAAGAAAAAGGCGATTGGAGTGAGGCCGCGGGCGCATATCATTCGCGCACACAAAAGTATGCCGAGAAATATGAAAAGCGATTCAATGCCTTTCGGGCAGCCTTGCTGAACAACACCGCTACACCCCCGTCTGCGATATCGTCGGTAGAAACAACTTCGTACACACCAAGGCCGAAAGAAATACGCGTAAACAATTACCCGCTTTTGCAACAAAACAGCAACGCACACACACTTGGATCGCTGGTCTCTTTAGGGGGACAAGGATCCGCTGGTCGCCTGATTCCTGTGAGGTCAGATGATGGATAAGCCACAGTTTTCGCTCGCAACGGTTTTCCAACCAACCATTTTGTTGGCGCTGGCGTTAATGGCCATCATTGTCATGATGATTTTGCCAATGCCGTCTTGGGTTTTGGATGTCGGACTGGCTGCATCTTTTGCATTGGCAATTTTGATGTTTACCATAACTCTTTTCATTGAACGCCCATTGGAGTTTTCAGCTTTCCCAACTGTTTTACTTGCCTCCTTGATGTTGCGTTTATCGTTGAATGTGTCCTCAACAAAACTAATCATTGGCGAAGGCCATACAGGCACAGGGGCGGCGGGCGACGTCATTGAAGGGTTTGCCAACTTTGTGATGGGCGGTAGCGTTTTCATGGGGCTCGTGGTTTTTGGCGTGCTGATCATTGTGAATTTCATCGTCATCACCAAGGGGGCGGCGCGTATGGCAGAGGTCGGCGCGCGGTTTGCACTGGATGGAATGCCAGGTAAACAGTTGGCGATTGACAGCGACATGTCTGCCGGAGCGATCGACCACAAAGAAGCCAAAGAGCGGCGCGAAAAAGAGCAGGCAGAAACAACGTTTTTCGGGTCACTCGACGGGGCGTCAAAATTCGTCAAAGGTGATGCTATTGCTGGCCTTTTAATCACACTGTTAAACTTTGTGATGGGCTTGATCATGGGTGTCACCATGCATGGTATGCCCTTGTCTGTGGCGTTTGAAACCTACTCCATCTTGACGGTTGGGGATGGGCTCGTCACGCAGATTCCTGCGGTCATTATATCGATTGCGTCCGCATTGTTGTTGGCGCGGGGCGGCACGAAAGGTTCTGCTGATCTTGAAATTGTTGCGCAGCTAGGGCGGTATCCGCCAGCCCTCTATACGGTCGCTATGTTGATGGGTTTGTTTGCTCTGGTTCCGGGCCTTCCGTTTTTGCCGTTTATTATCGGTTCGATCACCCTTGGTGCAAGCGCGGCGATCATGGCGCGCGCAGCTAAGCACAAAAAAGAGCAAGACCAAAAGGCCACCATGAGTGTTGAAGAACAGGTCCCCAACACTCCGATTGGGGACTTGTTGGACTTGGATGACATCCATGTCGAATTTGCGCCTGATTTGGTCAGCATGGTGTTGGATCCAGCTACGGGGCTGGACGCACGCATCGCAAATATGCGTACGCATGTGGCCTCGTCCTTTGGGCTGATTTTACCAGAAATTCGCCTGACTGACGATGCATCATTGCCAGCCGGCACATATGTGGTGAAGGTTCAAGGAGTTGAACAGGTCCGTGACCGATTGCATGCTGATCAGGCGCTGGCATTATTACCTGACGGGCCCGACATTTTACCAGCAGGAGAGAACGTCAAAGAGCCGGTTTATGGGGCACCCGCCCGTTGGATTTCGGCGGAAAATCAAGAAGAGGCCGCCCTATCCGGCGCTACGATTGTGACGGCCACAGAAGTTTTGGCAACGCATCTATTGGAAGTGATAAAACAGAATTTCTCGCGGTTGCTCACGCTAAGGGCATTGCGCCGATTGCTAGATGAGTTTGTAAACCTGTCGGACGGACAGAGGGCCGAAGCTAACCGCAGGATGCTGGACGAGTTGATGCCGGATAAGGTACCTGTAGATTTGCTGTTAACGGTAATGCGTTTGTTGCTAGAAGAGCGGGTTTCGGTACGAAACCTTCCGCTGATACTGGAGGCCATCGCCGAAGCGCGCCCATCACAGGCTCCCCCGGAGGCTATTTGCGAGCATGTACGACAACGGCTGGGATTTCAGATGGTCGCGGAGATAAAACGCGAAGATGGTACAATTCCGCTCGTTCAGTTGGCGCCGGAATGGGAGCAAGCTTTTACGACCTACCAAATCGAAGGCGAACGCGGGTATGGCGATGTCGCGTTACCACCTGATGAATTTAACAGACTGGCAAATGGTGTGGCTGAAAAGCTGGCGCGGGCATCTGAAACGGGCATCTATCCCGCGATTGCAACGCCGCGGCATCGACGTCGATTTTTGAGAACGGTATTGTCCGCAAAAGGGATCACGAATCCGGTGCTCTCTTTTGAGGAAATTGGCATAGAGGCCAGGCCTTCGCTGGTTGGATTGGTTTCGGCATGAACGCGGCCCTCTCCCTGTTGCAAGAGTTTGGCCAGGAGGGCTTGTTAACGGCGATCATCGTTTTCTTGCGTGTAGGTGCTGCGATGGCCGTTCTGCCAGCATTCGGCGAGCGGACGATTCCGCAAAGGGTGCGGATTGGATTGGCTTTGGCATTTACGGCGATCGTAACGCCAGCGGTCGCGCATCACGTTGACCCTTTGACCAGGGATCAAAGTGTTTTAACCGTCATGCTTGCGACTGAAACATTTGCCGGGTTAACAATCGGAATTGGCTTGCGACTGTTTATCCATGCATTACAAATGGCTGGCTCAATTGCCGCGCAATCGACATCGCTTTCGCAGGTTTTCGGTGGCAGCGCGGGCGTTGACCCGCAACCAGCAATGGGTCACTTGCTGGTTTATGGAGGCCTTGCGCTGGCTGTTATGACAGGGCTGCACGTGCGCATCGCCGAAGTCATGATCCTATCGTATGACCTGTTCATTCCCGGCCAATTACCCAACGCTGGGATGCTCAAATCCTGGGGAGTTGCACAGGTGGCACAGATGTTTGCCTTGGCCTTTACGCTGGCGGCACCCTTTGTCATTGCGTCCCTGATTTATAATGTCGCATTGGGTGTGATCAATCGCGCAATGCCACAGTTAATGGTGGCGTTCGTCGGGGCACCGGCGATTACCGCAGGAGCGCTAATTTTGATGTTCTTGGTGATGCCAATGATGCTCGCCGTGTGGTCTGAATCGCTCTCGTACTTTTTGCAAAACCCGTTTGGGAGGCATTAATGAGCGACGGTTCAGACGATGACAGCAAGCAATTTGAGCCAACGCAAAAGAAGCTCGATGATGCACGTAAAAAAGGCGAAATCGCACGTTCAACAGATTTGAACACTGCCGCGTCCTATGGTGGCGTGTTGTTGGTTGCTGTTTCAATTGGTGCGGCGACGGTTTCCAGTTTTGGGCAACTTTTGGCGGGGATGGTGGACAACGCCGACAAAATTTCCAAAACCTTTTTTCAAGACAGCGCACAACCGATTTCAGGCGGGGTTATGCAGATTTTGATGACATCGGTTGGACCTTGGTTTTTGATCCCCGGGTTGATCGTGCTTTTGAACATTTTGGCACAGCGCAGCTTCATCGTTGCGCCGCAAAAACTTAACCCAAAAATGTCTCGTATATCACCGCTTTCAAACGCCAAAAACAAATTCGGGCGCAGCGGGTTGTTCGAGTTTGGTAAAAGCTTTTTTAAACTACTGATCTACTCAATCGTTTTAGCGTTTTTTCTGAAGAGTAAATTGCCCGAGATCTTGGGAACAGTACACTTAAACCCCGCTATAGCGACCAGTGTTTTGTTGCGATTGGTGGTGGAGTTTCTTTCGATCATTTTGATCATCGCATTGTCAATTGGAGCAGTCGATTTCATGTGGCAAAAAGCTGAACACACGCGCAAAAATATGATGTCACGCAAAGAGCTTACGGATGAAGCAAAGCAAAGCGAAGGCGATCCGCACGTGAAACAACAAAGGCGGCAAAAAGGGTATGAGATTGCGATGAACCAAATGTTGGCTGACGTTCCAGAAGCCGATGTCGTGATCGTGAATCCGCAACATTATGCGGTCGCATTAAAATGGGATCGCAAGGCAGGGGCGGCCCCGGTTTGCGTGGCCAAAGGTGTGGATGAAATTGCCGCCCGGATAAGAGAAGCTGCGGCAGAAGGTGGCGTTCCTATCCACCGTGATCCACCTACCGCGCGCCTGTTGTTTGCGAATGTTGAAGTAGGGCAGGAAATCTGGCCAGAGCATTATCAGGCTGTGGCTGCTGCGATCCGGTTTGCCGAAACACTGCGCGGTAAGGCCAAGGGGAAAAGGATTTTGTAGATGGAAAAACGGCTAGAAAAATTGCGCGCGCTGACAAAAATGGCTCTTGATGTTGAGATGATGAAGCTCCAGAAATTCGCAGCGGCCGAGGCTGAAAAATCAGCACAAATTGAAACTCTGCAGGTGTCTCAAAAGGAACGGGCGACATCATTGTCTGAAAAGGGGGGCGCGGACTTTGCATTTTACAGCGGGGCGGACAAACGCTGGGCGATCTGGAAACAAAGGAAGGTTTCTGACCTCAATACCCAAAAAGCGGCCCTGATTGCCGCAAGAGATGAGCAAAAACTGCACACGCAAAAAGCTTTTGGAAAGGACGAAGCTGTACGACAACTGGTTGACTCTGCTCGCGAGTCGACGCGGGTGAGCCAATCAAGACCATGAAATTAGCCTATGCAAAAGCGAAGCGTCGCTACGCTCGAACGACGCCCCCATCATCACGATATTTACCGCGTGTATCGACCAAAACGGTCGCGTTTTGGCGGATCATATCATAGTCAAAATCAGAATGGTCCGTCAGCAAAATGACTGCATCATACGATGCAATTTTTTCAGGACTTAGCTCGACTGACTTAAGATCAAATTCGTGGTTGCGCATGGTTGGAAATACCGGAACATTCGGATCAGAATAGGCGACATTGGCCCCCCAATCCTGCAATAGCTCCATAACGACGGCCGATGGGCTTTCACGCATGTCATCTACATCGCGCTTATATGCGATCCCCAACGCCAACACGTTTGACCCCATCAGGGATTTGCCCGCCTGATTTAGGGCCCTCACGGTTTTGTCGACAACATACTGTGGCATGGCTGCGTTTATCTCGCCGGCCAGTTCGATAAACCGTGTGTGGACGCCAAACTCGCGGGCCTTCCATGTCAGATAAAACGGATCAATCGGAATGCAATGCCCGCCGATCCCTGGACCCGGATAGAAGGCGGTAAAGCCAAAGGGTTTGGTTTTGGCTGCGTCGATAATCTCGAAAATATCCAACCCCATCGCATCAGCCACGATCTTCATTTCGTTGACCAACCCGATGTTGATTGACCGATAAATATTCTCAAGCAGCTTGACCATTTCAGAGGCTTCGGTCGAGCTGACTGGCACAATTGTGTCGATGAAATTCTCGTATAAAGCAGTACCCGCCTCGAGACATGCCTTTGTGTGCCCCCCCACAACCTTGGGAATTGTTTGGGTGCTGAAATGTTCGTTAGCGGGGTCTTCGCGTTCGGGTGAGTAAATAAGGTAGAAATCTTCTCCCACCGTCAGTCCCGCATTTTCAACATAGGGCAGCAAAATTTCTGAAGTTGTACCGGGCCATGTTGTGCTCTCAAGTGACAACAATTGACCAGCGCGTAGGTGCGGTGAAATCATGTCCATCGTGGCCGTTACATAGCTTAGATCAGGTTCGCGGGTTTTGTCCAACGGGGTTGGTACACAAATGATCAACACCTCGCATTGGGCTGCTCTGCTGAAATCCCCAGTGGCTTCGAACCCCACTGATTTCATCATTTTGATGTCATCATCCGGAATGTGCTTGATTGAGCTGTGGCCGTTGTTCAGGCCTTCGATATGTGGTTGGTTTACGTCGAACCCAATCACCTGAAAATCAGCCTTGGCCATGGAAATAGCCAAGGGAATGCCGACATATCCCATTCCCAAAACGCCGATAACGGCGGTTCGGGCACCGATTTTTTCTTTGAAATTGTCCAAGGTGGTTATCGCCATTCGTTTGTTCATTGGAAGTTTAGCAGGGAATTACGTTACACAAGAGCAAGCCAGAGTCACTTTTTGCGCCAAGTCGCCAGCCAGGCTTTGAAGCGTCCAAAAACACCCCGTGCTTTGGCACTGGCTTCATCTGCATGGCCATCGACCTTGTCCCAAACTTCGCCCGCGTCTTGTAGCAATGGGTCAACCGAGCGTTCCCTAAATTGGCGCCACATGGCACGGATAAAGAAGTAGGCGACGATCATGAAGGCAAAGAAAAACAGGTTGAACCACGGAATAATCCGCACGTCCGGTCCGGAAATTTCCCGAACCCCGATCGCATTCGGATAGATTGAAAAGAATTTGTTCCGCCAGCCGTAATGCGTGATTACCACCCATTTTTCAGCGCCATCTACTGAAACAGCAGCGGCCGCTTCTGCCTGCAAATCAGACGAGTCAAATTTGAAATAGGGCGGCCATATCCAGCCAGTGTCCTCGTTGCGATAGACCATCACACCGCGCGCATCCCTTGGAATAAAGCCAAAAAGAAACGTCTTTTGGCGTTCTGTATAAGCAAACCGGATGTCCCGCGTCGGATGTTCGGCAGCGCCACTGTCGGCTTGGGCATAGAAAATTCTGTTGAACGAGGTGAAATCCTGCCGGATTACCTCGGTCGAGGTGACCCGCGCGATATCATGCTGCGGCAAAACATAGTGCAACAGCCCGAACACAAACAGCAGGGGAAGAGCCTTCAAAATGATTTTTAAAATGCGCATATCAGTCCTCACTGGGCGTTGGTTAAATACAGGATCGCTGCCACAAACAGCGGCGGAACTATGTAAACCAGCACGATCAATTTCTTGCGAAACCCGCTTTCATAAGCGGCCATACCTTCCTTTATATAGGTGGCACGGGTCGCCATATCACCCCCCTCAGGCGGATTGGCGTCCCATTCTTTTTCCAGCTTTTCCCGTCGAATTGATCGCGAAAAGATAGAGATGGCGAAATAGACCACGCTCAACCCGATAAACCCCAGCACAACTAATCGGATAAGTCCCATGCTAATTCCTCCTTACCGCGCCCCAAGGGCCAACCAATTCGATCAAATCCTCGGGCTCGGACGTCGCCATAGGTTCTTCCATCGGCTCGCCTTCGCCATACAGCGCTTCGCGTGCGCCAGCTTTGTCCACTTGATATTCCCGTTCTAAAAACTCGGCAACATATGTTTTTTTTGCATCGGGCCAGCCGGAGTAGGAATGGTAAAACCGTTCCTTGTGGCAAATGAACAGCTGGCGAATGTCTTTTGGGGTTAAGGCGGCCAACAACATATTGACCAAATCCCGATCCGCGTGTGGTTTGGAGCGCAACGTATAGAAATACGCCGGATGATCCGAGGTAATGCGCGGCCATTTCCCACCCGCCTGCGCCCACCGCAACAACGCCGCCAAACCGTGGAACTCTTCCGGCATATCTGCGGCATATCTGCGGGTTAGGGCTCTGATGTCACGCGGTGTTGCACCGCTCAAATCTTCTCCTTTGGCGGCTGCAACATCGACTGTGATGAAGTCCATCTTCTGCTGCAAAATCGCAGCAGCGTCGACGCCGCGCGCTTTCACAATCGGTTCGACCAGGTCGTTCAATTCCAGAAAAATCGCGATCTCGTTGCGATCGCTAAAGTCAAACGTATAGGCGATTGGCAACTTACCCAACGTTGCCTTGTCGCCCGCGCATATCGCGGCTGGGTTTTCCAGGTTGCGAAACACATAAAGGCCGTCGAAATGTTTGGTCCAGAAATTATCCTGATTGAACGTCATCTTTTTCAGCCGCAAAGGCGCACGTGTTACGTCGCCGGTTTTCTTAGCCAGCCCGATCATTTCCGCGATCAAAACATCGTCCCACCATGCGTCGTCTTCGCGGCGGAATTGCGCGACCTTTTCGGCCAATGCCTCGGCTGATTTCACATGCGCCTCGGTGGTGTCGGCCTCGATCGTCACCTGCCGAATATCAAACAACTGCACAGCTTCCTCGACGGAATAGACCGAATTTAACAACTCCCCCGCCACCGCATCCTTGGCGGTCAGCGCAAACAACTGCGCCTCGTTTTCCTCAATGAACTGTCGCAAAATCCCGCGCGAGGTGGAAAACTGCGCATTCAACAACGGCGCAGTTTTCTGCTCGGTGGTCAGTAGAATAAACTGCCGGTTACAACCGCCCTCATTTAGATACAAATGATCCTTCAAACTATCGCCCACCTCGGGCGAATACCCCGAAATATCGACGTGAAAAGACTTCAACCGTGTCTTTTTGCCCGTCAACTGCTTGAGTGCCCGATTGTACCGCTCGACCAACGCGGGCGAGGAAATGCGGATCAAGTTGCCAAACATTAGGCCACGTTCGATTAGGCGTTTCATGTTGCAGCCTTTCTAAGAAAAATCGGTGCCATTCTTTCTTCTCTACTACCGGCCATTTCTGGAGGTATCCAATATGAACGTTTTTGGGCTGGCTTCCGGCCATCTGGTTCAATAATTAACCTATTTATGAACGAATAGTGTGTTTGAGCTAGCCACCTATTCGCCCCCAAGTTCCAATTCATCCAACTTTCCAACTGCTCTGACTTTTGTTCTTTTGTTGCTAGCGAAGCTCCGTGTCGGTTTATTCTCCCTATGAACATGACTTCTTCACCCATGGGATAGAATGAGTTTCCGCTTAGCTCATGCAAATACATGCTGCAGTTCGCGTTTTTCGATACGTGCTTCAAATTATCTTTTGCGGCCTTGAAAGAGTAGTGATTTGTAGCTTCGTGACGAATGTTGCGTACAATAGGATAGGCTTCTGTGCTTCGAAGTTTTGAAAAATTTTCCAGAGCATCTGTTGCTAATTCAAGAAGATCTTCGTCTTTGCTCTCCTTTTTGGTCCCACCAAGTTTCAGAAATTCTTCAACTTCAAAAAGCTTGGCGCTCCATATGCGAAGGAGAAGGAAACGCTGAATCGATGTCGCGCAGTCAATTGCTTCTTCATCGATCATGTTGTGTGAATTAAAGATATACAATCGGGAGAGTGCGTTGGCTTCACTGACTGCATAGGACAACACAGCGATTGCAGCCTGCTGATCTTCAGGAAGCTGCTGAATTCTCGCCCAATTGATTGGGTATTCGAAGAAATGCTCTATTGCTTTCGAGGTCACCTCTTCCCCTCCAAATACCGCCGCTTGGCCTCTTCCATCCGTTCCATATCCCGCACCGCATTCGTAATCGCGATTTCGTCTGATTTATCGGCATAGCGGAATTCCGAATCCGCATAGCGGTTGATTTCTTGGATCACCATTTCAACGGTAATCGGCTGAGTCATCTCGGTGATCATCCCCAGCTTTTCATCATAGCCTTTGAACAGGAACAGGTCAGGTTCCTCCATCCATTCATCCGGCAACTCAAAATCCATTGCCCGCACTTTGACAGCGTCGGTGATGTTCTTGATCGCTCGCCCCGTGAACCGCGCATCGGCCTCCTGAATGCCCTTCAGGTACACCCCCAGTTTGGCAATCGTATCCAGCGCGCCGATGTCTTTGGACACTTTTTCAAACACCGCCAGCAACCCGTCTTCATGCGGGCGCGAATGCCCCTCGAACGACGCCGCCACAGCCTTTTTGATTTCCTGGGCCGCGAACAACTCATGATCCCCAACCGGAATCGAGTGGTTCTTGCCCATCAGCAAATGCAAAATATCAATGTAATCCTCGCGGGTTTGCGGCCCATCGACCAAGAACCGCGCACCGGCCCGTTGGCGCAGCGCGTCGTCCACGTTTTCAGGGTAATTCGAAAACATTCCGAACGTGCAATTGCCACGCACAACCGTATTGGCACCTGCAAAGCTCTCCATCAAAACGGCTGTAATCTCCAACTGGCCTGCCGAGGATTGCCGATCGCCACGTTTGCCTGCCAGCTGGTCAATATCATCAATCGTGCCAAAGCCGATCACATTGGGGTCCACCACATTGTTGATGAACGCCTTGGCGTTTTGCCCCGATTTGCCTTGATAGCTGTCAATGCTATCGGTGCTGAGGTTTTGGAACCGAAACGGATAATCCGCCACCTCGCAATAGCCCGAAATCAGCCCTGCCATCATCTGGATCAGCGTGGTTTTCCCTGTTCCCGGCGCGCCGTCGCCCATAAAGGTAAAGATAAACCCGCCCATTTCAGCGAACGGATTTAGTTTGCGCTCAAAATCATAAGCCATCAGCATTTTGGCCAATTTCACAGCCTGGTATTTGGCAATGTGGTTGCCCACCACCTCGTTCGGTTTTTTGAACGTCATGGTCAGCTTGCTGCCCTTGCCCGCTCGCGCTGGAGCAAAACCTGCGATGGTCAAACTGTCGGCTTCGACCTTAAAGGACGCGCCCGTGAACGCGGCCAAACGAGGTGCATTTTGAGCCCGCAGCGCGACTTTCTCCATCACCTGCTCGGCAAAGGCCAAAACGCAAGCGATCAACTTGGCTTCTTCATCGGCAAAAATTGCCAAGTCTTGATCCAACTCCCACAATGCACCGTGCAAAGCGAGCTGGGCATTGTCCGTCAAAATCTCTTCGACCTCGCCAATTTCAACCGTCACCTCACTCGCATGTGGGGCCAACAAAAATGACGTGGCATTGGCGAATGTGTAAAGCGTCGCCAAGGCTTCGGCGGCCAATAATTCGGAAAATTCACTTTTCTTGCCTGCCGCCAAAGACCCTTCCAAATTGTCTTTTTTCAGCGCCAACAATCCAGTCTGTTCGGCGAACCCTTCGCCCACCGCCAGCGCAATCGCAACGGCGCGGCGCAGGTTGTGCATCACATTAGCTTGCAAAGGCGAGACCAATGGGTCTTCGCCATCGCTCGCCTCAATCCGCGCTAACAATTGTACTCCTTCGGGACGTGCAGTCGAACGCGTGACCAACCCCGGCGTCGTGCTGCGAAACCGACGTCGCGTACCGATGCCGGCTGATTTTTCTTCGGCCTCAACCACCTTGGCTTTGGCAATGCGCGGGGTGTGATCAAACCCGTCTAACATCCCCGCAGCCGCATCATAATGCTTACGAATATCCGCCTCTGGCAGTTCCATTTGATCTGATGGCATACTCATATTTCTCGTCCAATCATTGTTCTAAAAATATCCCCGCCGGAGGCAAGAAATTTATCTATAGCTCAAAACCCGCCCTTGTGGTGACACCACAAATTTGCGCACCGCATTAAACCCCTTGGGCTGTTTTTCTTCCAATACCTGATAGGGTTTTTGCGGCAAAATAATCGCCCGCTCGGTCCG
>DEIK01000087.1:0-120 GCA_002352425.1 Rhodobacteraceae bacterium UBA2776 | reverse complement strand
CGTTTGGGGTGCAGATCATCGAAATCCTCGTCAAACCCCTTGGCGATTGTGAGCAGCTTTAGCCCCGCCATCGCCTGCGCCATCAGATGCGCTTGGGCTTCGGGCCAGCGGCGCTGGTCT
>DEIK01000062.1:32088-32317 GCA_002352425.1 Rhodobacteraceae bacterium UBA2776 | reverse complement strand
GGCCTGACGGGCCTTTGGCGAGGCACGCATCCATTCCAGTTCGCGCTCCAGCGTTTTTTGGCGCGATTTGTCCTCTTTGGCTTCTTTCTCCAAGCGTTTGGATTTTTGTTCCAGCCATGAGGAATAGTTGCCCTCCCACGGCACACCTTGGCCGCGGTCCAATTCCAAAATCCATGAGGTGATGTCGTCGAGGAAATAGCGGTCGTGGGTGACGATCAGGATGGTGCCT
>DEIK01000062.1:0-31956 GCA_002352425.1 Rhodobacteraceae bacterium UBA2776 | reverse complement strand
GCGCGTCGATCTCGTCTTGCAGCTTGGCCATTTCCTCGGCGGTCTCATCGGAATAGTTCATCGCGAGTTCGTTATACCGATCCAGAATGGCCTTTTTGGGGGCCACACCCAGCATCACATTTTCGCGCACACTCAGGGTTTCATCCAGCTTGGGTTCCTGCGGCAGGTAGCCAACTTTGGCCCCCTCGGCGACCCAGGCTTCGCCGGTGAAATCCTTGTCGATGCCGGCCATGATTTTCATCAAGGTTGATTTACCCGAGCCATTCACCCCGACCACGCCGATTTTCACACCGGGCAAGAAGTTCAGCCGAATATTTTCGAACAGTTTCTTGCCGCCGGGGTAAGTTTTGGACACGCCGTCCATGAAGTAAACGTATTGATAAGCTGCCATGGGGAATGCTCCTGAAAATCGGTGATTGTCGCTTTGTAAGCCTAATACCCAAGCTGATAGCCTAGGGCAATCAGTTGATTGGGATGCGCGGCCAGTTTGCTGGGTAACTGGTCTAGTTTTTGTGAATCGTGATCCCTTCAGCCTGTAGCCGAAGTTCAACACGTTTGTAAGCTTGAGCCCCAGCGATTTGGCCGGTCCGCGCCCCAGCTTCTGCGCCAAACTGCATCAATTCTGGTGTAAGCTTGATCATGGCTTGCCCACTTTGGGTGGCGTAAAAGGCAGCGATATCAGCCAGTTCTTGCTCGGAAAACTTGCTTTTGTAGTATTGTATGGTTTCGATGCGCATCAGGTCGACAAATTCTGCAACCATTTCTTCGATGTAGATATCAAGATAGGCTTCGGGGTCGCTGGCTGTGACGCCCTGTTTCTCAAGTTCGAACTGAACGGCGCTGGATAGGGTGGGTCTTAGGGCCTCGAACGCGCCGGTGAAAATAGTCTTGTTCACGGTTTGCTCGACAATAAATGCGGCATCTTCATCAGGGCCTGCGAAAAGTAGATTGGGCACAGGGGCGACCAACAGGGCAATCATTGTCAGGGTTCTAAAATTCATTGGGTACGGCTCCTAACTTAGGGCTATTTAATATGTTCAACCTATGGGATAGCATAGCCGTTAGATGTCAAACCACAAGGAAGTAGCGGTTGAACGATACCCTGCCTTATGCGGCCACAGGCCAACGGATCGGCCTGCTGGGCGGCTCATTTGACCCGCCACACGCGGGGCATGTGCATATCTCTTTGGCCGCGTTAAAGCGGTTCAATCTGGATCAGGTTTGGTGGCTTGTCAGTCCGGGAAATCCGCTTAAGCGCGATGCGCCCGCAGCGATGGAGGCCCGCATGGAGGCGTGCCGCGCGATCACGGATCATCCGCGGATAAAGGTCAGCGATTTTGAGGCCCGCGTGGGCACGCGCTACACTGCGAAAACGCTGGAGGCGGTGTTTGAACGGCGGCGGGATACGCGGTTTGTCTGGCTGATGGGGGCTGATAATCTGGCACAATTCCATCGTTGGCAGCACTGGGAATGGATCATGGAAAACGTGCCCGTTGGGGTGATTGCCCGACCCGGCGACAGAACCTCGGCGCGGATGTCCAAAGCGGCGAAGCGCTATGAAAATTTCCGGCTGCGCGGCCCGCAATCCAGCATCTTGGCGGATGCAGATACACCCGCATGGTGCTTTATCAATGTGCCAATGACGGATGCTTCATCAACCGAAATTCGGGCGCGGGGCGGCTGGAAACGCTAGCGTTTTAGAACGCTAGAGCCAATGCCGGACAGCACCACAACCACAAGCCCACACACCGTCAGCGCATCCGGCAGGTCGTTGAAAATGGCCCAACCCAGCAGGGTGGCCGCAAACAATTGAAAGTAAACGAACGGCGCCATCGTGGACGCGGGCGCCATGCGGTATGCCACGATCAACAGCCCATTGCCCGCCATAGAGGCAAAGGCCGAAATCACGGTCAGGCCCGTGATTGCCGTTGTGAAGGTCGGGATGTGGGCCGCACCCGGGAGCGTCAAAAAGACAGTGCCAAGGACCAGATGGCTGAACAACAACGCACGCGGCGGCACCGCATCAGCGAGCCAACGGTTGGTGGTCAAGAAACAGCCGTAAAAAACGCCGGCAAGGGCGGCGAACCCGATGCCGGCCGTCATACCAAACCCAGGCTTAACCACCAGCAACACCCCGCCAAACCCCAACAACAAAAGCATAGTCTGTAGTCGAGTGATGCGCTCTTTTAGCAACCATGCCGACAGGAAATACGACAGGATTGGCCCGATGAAAAACGCGCCAAAAACATTTGGCAGCGGTTCGGTTTGCAGGGCCGTCAGGATCGAGGAAATGCCGCAACTGATCAGTAGGCCACGCAACCAGATGCGCCAGTCCAAAAATAGACGCGGATCCAGGTGACGCCGCGGCAGGAATGTCAACACCATCAACGTGCCAAGACCAAAGCGTGACCACGCGATAAAAAACGGATTAACCCCATGCTCAGTGCCCAGCAGCTTGCCCGCGCTGTCCCCAATCGGGACCAGGGACATGGCAATAAACATGAGGAGTGCGGCGCGTAACATTGGGCCACGGTAGGGGGCAAAAGTCTGAATGAAAAGCGCGAAATCGGGCATTGTTCTTAGGTCGCCGATTTGATTAAATGCAGCATTATGAAAAACAGAATTTCAAGACGGTTTGTAGTTGGTTCCTTGGTTGCGAGTGTGGCGAATGTGGCCTTTGCCAATGCGCCCACTGTGTCGGCGCGCCCAAAACCACGTGCGGGAGATTTTCACAAACGAGCAGTGCGCGGCGCAGATGCCCTGATCACCAATTCACGGTTGGGCGGCAAGGTCGGCTTTGTGGTGGCGGATGCCAAAACCGGCCTGATCCTCGAGAGCCACAGCCCCGTATTGGCACAGCCTCCGGCCAGTGTGACCAAAGCGATCACATCCATTTATGCATTGGATGCCTTGGGGGCCAAATTTCGGTTCAAAACCCGTTTGATGGCAACAGGCCCTGTTTCAAACGGGCGCATTAAGGGTGATCTGGTGTTGGTTGGCGGCGGTGATCCGACCCTGACCACCGACGATTTGGCGGGCATGGCAGCGGCATTGAAACAGGCCGGCGTACGCGAGATCAGCGGCAAGTTTCGCGTCGATATCAGCGCTCTGCCGTTTGTGAATGCAATCGACAAAGGTCAACCTGACCACGTTGGTTATAATCCGGCGGTGGCGGCGTTGAACCTAAACTTCAACCGCGTGCATTTTGAATGGAAACGCAGTGGCGGTAGCTATGACGTGGCGATGGACGCACGCACTGATAAATATCGCCCCTCCGTGCGGATGGCCACGATGCGAGTGGTGGACCGAAACTTGCCGATTTACACTTACAAAGACACCGGCGGCGTTGACACATGGACCGTGGCGCGGCGTGCTTTGGGCAAAGGCGGCAGCCGTTGGTTGCCGGTGCGAAAACCACATATCTATGCCGGTGAGGTGTTCCAATCCATGGCCCGCGCGCAGGGCATCAAACTGCCCCGTGCCCAGACCACCAAAACCGCCACCAAAGGCAAGGTTCTGGTCCAACACAACAGCGACGAGCTGTCAGTTTTGCTACGAAACCTGTTGAAATATTCCAACAACATGACAGCCGAAGCGATTGGCATGATGGCCAGTAAGGCGCGCGGTGGGGCAGGAGGGACGCTGAAATCTTCGGCCAAGAAAATGACCGGTTGGGCCAAGTCCGAAGCCGGCGCGCGCAAGTCAAGTTTTGTCGATCATTCGGGGCTTGGATCTGGATCGCGATTGACGGCGGGCGACATGGTGTCGGCGCTGGTAAAACACGGCCCGAACGGATCGCTCGCGCATTTGATGAAACCGATCGCACTGCGCGATGCAAAGGGCCGCGTGATCAAGGGCCACCCGATCAAGGTTCACGCCAAAACCGGCACCCTTAATTTCGTCTCGGCGCTGGCAGGATATGTGACGGCACCTGACGGCACGAAACTGGCCTTTGCGATGTTCATGGCGGATGAAAAACGCCGCGACGGGTTGGCCAAGGCCGACCGCGAGGCGCCGCAAGGGTCCAAATCTTGGAACAAAGAGGCCAAGCGGTTGCAACAGGCCCTGATCGAGCGTTGGGCGACGCTTTATGGCACCTAGTTCCGGCTAAACCGTTTCCAGATAAATCGCAGTTTGTGCATCTTCATCCAGCTCTGCCATTTTACGCAGTTCTTGGCGCTTGGTCATCGCCAAATAGAGAATCAAATCTGGCGACAGGATACGGGCTAAATCCTGTGAGTTTTCAAAAAGATCAATCGCTGTCGCCCAATCGGTGGGCAGCTGTGGCAAGTCCTGATCATAGGCATTGCCGGTGATTGCAGCGGGGGGCATTTCACCGTCCTCGATCCCGTTGAGGGCGGCACCCAACACCACGGCGAGCATCAGATAGGGGTTGATGTCCCCCCCCGCCACGCGGTGTTCAATGCGGCGCGCAACCGGTGCGCCGCCAGGGATGCGGATGGCAGCGGTGCGGTTTTCATGCGCCCATGATATGCCTGTGGGCGCGTGGGTCCCTTCGACCATGCGTGCATAAGAATTGGCGTGTGGCGCAAAGACCAACATGCTGGCCGACATCGCTTTCAGACAGCCCGCGACGGCATGGTGTAGGGCGGCACTGCCCTCAGGGCCGCCATCGTTGAACACGTTTTCCCCGTCTGCATCGACAACGGAAAAATGCACATGCATGCCGTTGCCCGTATCTTCCGCAAATGGCTTGGCCATAAAGGTCGCTGCCATGTCGTGTTTGCGCGCTAGGCCACGCACCAACGTCTTGAAAAGCCACGCATCATCGGCGGCCTTTAGGGCATCCCCGTGATTTAGGTTGATCTCAAACTGGCCGATGCCGCTTTCTGATATGGCGGCTTGGGCGGGTATGTCCATTTCGGCGCTGGCCGCATAGAGATCCGTAAAAAAGCCGTCAAACGCATCGAGCGTTTCCAGTGACAACACATCAGCCGTTTGCATAGTTTTGCCTGTCAGCGGCGAGCGGGCCCGTTGCAGTGTTTCACCGCTGTTATCGACCAGATAAAACTCCAGTTCGGTGGCGGCCATCACTTGCCAGCCGCGCGCTTTGTAACGATCCAGAACGGCCGTCAACGCATGCCGTGGGTCGCCGGCAAAGGGCGTACCATCATCAAAGTGCAAACTCATCGGGTGCAATTCGCTAGGGTTGTTCAACCACGGCATTGGCAGGGGGCCACGCTGTGTCGGGAGCAAGATCCCGTCAGCATCCCCCGTGTCAAACACCAACGGGCTATTGTCGATATCTTCTCCCCAAATGTCGACATTCAAAGTTGAAAGCGGCAGTCGCACGGCGCCCTTGGCCAGCTTTTCACCATAGCTGAACGGCACCCGCTTGCCGCGTGATACACCGTTTAGATCGACAGCGGCAACACGGATGGTTTGTGGCTTTTGACTCATGAAAATCCTTTAGCGAATGATCTGTGGACGCACTCGAATTCTGCGCCGGTGTTCTTGTGGTAAGTGCCGGTTTAGATGTCGGTTGATCATCCCGTAAGTGCCGATGACAACCAACGTCAACAAAATGAAATATCCGGCCAAGATCGGATAGGGTACAAAGGGGTTAAAGGTTTTGTCGGCAAAGTAACTGGCGTAGTAAAGCGCGTCACCACGTTGTTGCCAGGCGGGGAAACCGGAAAAGAACACCAGCGTTGTCGCGTGGAACAAAAAGATCGCCTCATTGGTGTAGGCGGGCCAGGCAAGGCGCATCATGGTTGGCCATATCACACGGCGAAAGCGAGTCCAGCCGGACAGTCCGTAAGCGTCTGCCGCTTCAACATCGCCGCGCGGGATTGATCTAAGCGCGCCATAGAAAATTTCGCCGGAATAGGCCGCAGTGTTTAGAAACAACACAACCAGCGCCCCCAACCATGCCGCCGATAGCGGTGCGAACACCGGTGCCACGCTTTTGAGTGACAGGAACAAGAAGTAACCAAAGAAGAATTGCACGAACAAGGGCGAGCCACGGAATATAAAGATGAACCATTCGGCCGGTTTGCGCAGCAATGGATTTTGTGTCCCCTTGGCCAGCGCCAAAGCATTGGCAAACACAAAACCAAAAATCAGTGCAATCACCCCAAAATAGATGTTCCAGATCATCCCCGAACCGATCAGGGTGAATTGTTGGCAAAGGGTGAAATCATCTTTGGGCAACAGCCGTTCGCCGTAGCCGACGCTGCGCAGGCCGTAATCCTGAATGGTTTGCAGGCAACTCATATCGTGGCCTTGCGTTGAGCTTCGCCGCCTGACGTGGCTTGGCCGTGGGTCAAGCGGGCCATGATGCGTTCAAGCACGACTTCAGAAAATTTGGTGAACAGCAGGTAGAAAACCAGCAGCCCAAAGAAGTACCACATCCGCCAATCCGCATGGGGGTAGGCTGTGAAACGCGCGGTTTTAGAGCCACCAAGTTCACGTGACCAGTAAACGATATCCTCGACGCCGAGCAAAAACAGCAACGGCGTGGCTTTGATCAGCACCATCCACAGGTTGCTAAGGCCCGGCAGTGCATAAACCCACATCTGCGGCACCAGTACGCGCCAAAAGCTCTGGCGTTGGGACATGCCATAGGCTTCGGCGGTTTCCATTTGGCCACGCGGCACGGCGCGCATCGCTCCGTATAGGACGTTGGCGGCAAAGGCACCGAACACGATGGCAAAGGTCAAGACTGCCAGCGAAAAACCATAAACCTCGTGCACCCATTGGGACGCATTGCTAAGCGGTAATTTGGCGGCATCGCAGACTACAAAATCATTGCCTTGGCGGATCGGTTGATCCCAGTCGGGGCACAGGGCTTTGTGCCGCATCCATTCAAACAACTGGTCCAGCGCGATGACGAAAAACAAGAAAAAGGCAATGTCAGGGATCCCGCGCACCAGCGCAATATAGGCCTTGCCGAACCACGAAAATGGCGCGCGGGTACGGGCCGACATCGCCCCCATAAACCCGAACGCCAGCGCAGCAGGGGCCGTGATGGCCAGCAACAACAACACAGTGCCCAATGAATAATAGAGCATCATGTGCTTGCCTGTGGTCAGGTAACACGAGAGCCAGGACAGGCCCGATAGGGTGTCAGGGTCGGCGCAGTAGGAAAACATTTAGATCTTTCAAAAGTGGGGCGGCGCAGCGGCCGCCCCCACAAGGGTTACATTGGCATAGGGTCCTAGAAACCTGGGCCGATTTCCCATTTGGTCAGCAAAGCGTTCAACGTGCCGTCTTCTTTCATTGAGCCGATTGCGGCATCAAATTTGGCTTTCAACTCGCCGTCGCTTTCGCGCAGGCCCATTCCAACGCCGCCACCGATCAATTCTTCTTGGTCCATCAGCATCAGGTCATCGTTTTCATCAGCGATGGGTTTCAGATAGGCCTTGTCAGCCAAAACCGCATCTGCTTCGCCATTGCGTACGGCTGCGATGGTTTCATCTGGCGTTGCAAACTCAACCAATGTCGCGCCAGAGGAGGCGATGAATGACGCCTGAATGGTGCCGGTCTGGGCCGCCACGACGCCACCTTTGGTGTCGGCATCTGCGGACATGGACAGGTAGGCGGATGGGTCAGGTTGCGTGTAGCTTTGTGTGAAGTCAATCACTTCGTCGCGCTCGTCGGTGATCGACATGCCGGCGATGATGGTGTCATAGTTGCTGGAAACGAGGTTCGGGATAATGCTGTCCCACTCGTTTGTGACCCATTCGCAAGTCAACTCGGCGCGTTTGCACAGCTCGTCACCCAGCTCGCGCTCGAAACCATCAACTTCGCCAGCGTCGTTGATAAAGTTATATGGAGGGTAGGCGCCTTCGGTGCCCATGCGCACGGTTTCAGCCATCGCCATGCCTGCGCTTAGCGCAAGTGCAGCCGTCGTTAGGATTAGGTTTCTCATTTGGTATCTCCCTTGTGGTTAAATCTTGGGGACCAGTCACGGACCCCACTTTGGTTCAGTCGTAAAGCGGTATCAGTCAGGTTGCGTCGCGCTAAGGAATTGCTGCAAACGCGCGGATTTTGGTTGTTTGAACAGGACCTCGGGCGGGCCTTGTTCCTCGACCTGCCCTTGGTGCAGGAATATCACGTGGTCCGAGACATCAGCAGCCAGCCGCATGTCATGGGTGACGATCAACATGGTGCGCCCCTCGGCGGCCAAATCTTTGATCACCTTGACCACTTCTTGTTCCAATTCAGGGTCCAGTGCCGATGTCGGTTCGTCAAACAACAACGCCTCAGGCTCCATCGCTAAGGCCCGCGCAATCGCAGCGCGTTGTTGTTGGCCGCCGGACAGTTGGGCAGGCCATACATCGCATTTGTCGCCAATGCCGACCTTTTCTAGATAGGCACGCGCACTGGCCTCAACCTCGGCTTTGTCGCGACCCAGAACAGTAACAGGGGCCTCCATGACATTTTGCAAAATCGTCATATGTGACCAGAGATTAAACTGCTGAAACACCATCGACAGGTTGGTGCGAATGCGGATCACTTGGTGCTTGTCAGCCGGATGTCGACTCAACCCCTTGCCGCGCCATTTTACAGCCTCGCTTTGGAATAAAATATCCCCATGCTGGCTGTTTTCCAACAGATTGGCACAGCGCAACAGCGTAGATTTGCCCGACCCGCTTGATCCAATCAGCGACACTACATCGCCGGCATGGGCTGTGATATCAACGCCTTTTATGACCTCCAACTCGCCATAGGCTTTGTGCAGGTCGCGGATTTCGATGACAGGCGGATTTTGTTCAATCAATGTTTGTGCAGCTTTTTGTTATTTTCCCCAACGCATTAGGATGAGAATCGGCTGCAATTGCAATGGTTAATACGTGATGTGGCGCTAGGACACCCGCTGATCAGGGGGATCAGGTGTTGGGATTGTCAAATAATGGGCGGCAGGGATGTCGATCACGGCTTTGATCTGTAGCGCGTCACGGGTGTGGGCCGAAAGGCTCAATAGTGCTTTTCCCAAAGCCGAGAACAGCTTTGATTTGTTGACCCCAACCGCAGCGATGAAAGGCAGGCCGGGGGTTGGAGGCGTGCGACCGACTACTTTTAGTGCGCTGGCAAAGCCGTCGTATTTTTTGATCATCGCCCAAGTGACGGCATCAATCGCGGCTATGTCGGTTTGGTTTTCGGCCACCATTTGGGCAGACTTCACATGCCCGCCAGATTGAACATGTCTGGCAAAGGTCAAATTTTGCGCGGCCATGTGAGAAAGTGGCGCAGCCCAGCCGGATTGGGACATGGGTTCATTATAAGCGAAGCTGGCATCGTGAAAGTCGTTCAAGACGTGGCGTGGGTCATTAGCGCGGGCAATGAAAACGCTGTTGTAGTAACCGGCAGGGCAGTCGGGGACGCCGTAATCGGGGGTGCCGATTAGGGTGACCTGACCATGCAGGCGTGCGCGAAAGGGGTAACCGCAGGTTTGGGACAGCAACAGGTTGGGGTTTTGCCAAATGTCCCAAATACCCATATCGCGGGTTAGGTCGCTGGGACCATATCCAACTGCTTGACGAATTGAATGCCAAAACGCGTCATTTGCCTGCGCGACCTCGGGACGATCATACATAGGTAGGGCGGCGATCACTCTAGTTCGGCCTCAGCGCGGTGGCGGGCTTTGGCACTTTGCACATCGTTGACGCCCAACAAATTAGCCACAAGCCGCAGCAGCGTGTTTTCGTCAGCATCGCGCTGCCCGTCGGCCAGAACCACTGCCCAAAGATCTTCAATTACCCCGATGCGGTCCTCATGTTGGACGGCATCTTTGATGGCGCGGGTAAATCGTACAGTATCGGGGGCCTCAAACTCCAGAACCTCGCATTGTTCACGAAGCTCATCTGCTTGCGCCGAATTCAGGCCATAGCGTTTGGAAAGCAATTGATCAATTTTGGCCGCTTCAGAGCCGTCGTAATGCTCGTCTGATTTGGCAACGCGGACCAGTAGCGCGCCAAGCGCAAGACGGGCATCCATGTCACCCAGCGGGGCGGAGGCGGGGGCTGTAAGCCGTTTTAGAAATTCACCAAACATAGGATTTGATATAGGGAATATTTTTGGAATGTCCAATTACAGAAGTTGAGCGCCATGAATTTTTGAAAAATTCATACCAAAATTCTTGAAGAATTTTGCGCCGCGTTATTCATAGCCCTCGACAATCACCAAATTGCCGTCGCTGGCAGGATCGCGTAGGGCTTTGGCAGCTTGATACTCTGGACTGTCGTAACAGGCTTGCGCTGTTTCAACATCGGTAAACTCTATCACCACAGTCCGCGGATTTGCGGTGCCCTCAAGGATGGATTGCTCTCCTCCTCGGATCAGGAATTTCGCTCCGTATTTTGCAAAGGCCTCGGCATTTGCTGCGCGATACGCCTGATATCCCTGCATGTCGTGCACAACGATTTGTCCAACCCAATATCCTTTTGCCATTTTTCGTCCTTCCTAAACCAAACGTGATGAATCAATCGCCGCACTGATAAAACTCGCAAACAGCGGGTGTGGCTCAAACGGTTTTGATTTAAGTTCGGGGTGGAACTGCACTCCGATAAACCAAGGGTGATCCTTCCACTCCACAATTTCAGGAAGGCGACCATCAGGTGAGATACCGGAAAACTGCATCCCCTGCGCCTCAAGCGCCTCGCGGTATTGCATATCCACCTCGTACCGGTGGCGGTGACGTTCCTCAACTGTGGTTTCACCGTAGACCTCAGCGACCTTAGATCCTTCGGTCAGCTTGGCTGTATAGGCCCCCAGCCGCATGGTGCCGCCTTTGTCATCATCGACTTTGCGTGCCACCTTGTGATTGCCCTGAACCCATTCCTTGAGATGATACACCACAGGTGTAAATCTTTTGCCACCTGCCTCGTGATCGAACTCCTCAGAGCCTGCATCTTTGATACCCGCCAGATTGCGCGCGCCCTCAATGACAGCCATTTGCATGCCCAAACAAATGCCCAAATACGGCACCTTGCGGGTGCGCGCAAATTCGGCGGCCTTGATTTTGCCCTCGGTGCCGCGTTCGCCAAACCCACCTGGCACAAGGATCGCGTCAAAGCCTTCCAGATGCGCAGCAGGGTCTTCGGTGTCAAACACCTCGGCATCGACCCATTCAACATTGACCTTCACGCGGTTGGCCAAACCGCCGTGGGTCAATGCCTCATTGATCGACTTATAGGCATCTCCGAGCTGGGTGTATTTGCCGACGATCGCGACTTTGACTTCGCCCTCGGCATTGATAATGCGGTCTGCCACATCGTCCCAGCGGGCCATGTCGGGCAGAGGCGAGTCGGTGATGCCAAAGGCGTTTAAGACCGCCGTGTCCAACCCCTCGCGATGATAGGCAATCGGCGCTTCGTAGATAGATTTCAGATCATAGGCTGCAATCACATTCTCAGTGCGCACGTTACAAAACAGCCCGATTTTCGCGCGTTCTTTGTCTGGGATTGGCTGCTCCGAGCGACAGACCAAAACGTCGGGTGCGATCCCGATCGAGCGCAGTTCTTTGACCGAATGCTGGGTTGGTTTGGTCTTCAACTCACCCGCCGCAGCCAGATAGGGGATCAACGTCAAATGCATAAAAATACATTGGCCCAGTGGTTTATCCTGCGAAAACTGCCGGATCGCTTCAAAGAACGGCAATGCTTCAATGTCGCCCACCGTACCGCCAATTTCACAGAGCATAAAGTCGACCTCATCCTCGCCAACCGAGATGAAGTCCTTGATTTCGTTGGTGACATGGGGAATCACCTGAATGGTTTTGCCCAAATAGTCACCGCGGCGTTCTTTTTCCAAGACATCGGAATAAATCCGGCCCGAGGAAACAGAATCGGTGTTGCGCGCGGACACGCCGGTGAAGCGCTCGTAGTGCCCCAAATCCAGATCGGTCTCTGCTCCATCATCGGTGACAAACACTTCGCCATGTTCAAACGGGGACATCGTGCCGGGGTCTACATTCAGATAGGGATCAAGTTTGCGCAACCGCACGGTATAGCCGCGCGCCTGTAGCAACGCGCCCAATGCGGCCGACGACAGACCCTTGCCAAGGCTGGAAACAACACCACCAGTAATGAAAATAAAACGTGCCATGCGGTTGGCGTCCCCCGTGAAATAAGTGTTCTATCAGGCGCGTTTTGCAGCAAAAGATGCGCACCATCACGGGATTTGAGATATAGTAGATTCGCAACGATTTGGCAACATACCACAACATGCTGTTGGGCAAAAAACTGAAAAAACTATTTCTAGTATATGCTTAGTCAGCAGGTGGAGGCGTGATAGGCGCATCACCAGCGCTTGGCGGTAACAAATCATCCGCAGCAGGGGCAAGCGGTTCAGTTTGCGCAGCCGATGAATCCGTGATGCGATCCACAACGGATGATCCGGCCGAGTTTTTCGCTGCAATCACTGTCATCGCGATCGATGTGCAGATAAATGCGACGGCTAAAATCCATGTCACCTTGGTCAAAGCTGAGGCTGCCGAACGGCCTGTCATCGCGCCGCCACCGCCACCGCCGCCCATCCCAAGGCCGCCGCCCTCCGAGCGTTGCAACAACACGACACCAATCAGGCTAAGAGCCAAGATCAGGTGAATGACGAGAATGACGTTTTCCATAGGTATCGCGGTCCGTTTGATTAGGTTGGATGTTATCTAGGGGGTGACGGGCGCGCCCGCAAGCCCTTTAGGGCCCGTTGGGCGGATTGAAATCATTAGCCCTGTTAAACGCCGTTGAAAACAAACGCTGGCTTGCCCCGTCACGCGGGTGGTTTAATTTCACTTCGGCAACGCCACGTGCTAATCATTGCTTTCGTTGACATCGACTTGTCCGGATAGAGTGCGACGGACAAAGCTCCAGGATAGGCCGATCCCCAGAACCACGGACAATGCGAAAATTCCGATCCAGACATTGATGCTGGAATTGGTCAGTGATAGTAGCCCGCGGTCATATAAAACCCAACATATCGCGGCCACAACGCTGGTGACCAAAACCATGCCCAGCATGCCGATAGATTGTAGGGTTGCGCGTAAGTAGATGATGTAGCCGATGATCAGCAGCAGCCCGAACAACACCGTCATTGGCAATTCGTTGGTGTAGTTTTTCAACCCCCAGCGGACATAATTCCACTCGGTCGGGTTGAAGGTGGCCGACAGGAGGCCAAATGCAAATGCCCAGCGTATCAAAAAACCCATCATGCCCTCTCAGTCGTTTTCCCCAAGAATTGCAGGTTTGTACCGCCTCTGTCTAGCCCTCCGTCTAGGGCTCTCTTTGGCCTGTGACGTTTTTGCGGTTTCCTTGCGGGGGCAGGTGCGGCTACAAGAGCACGGGTTTTAACAATTGTCTGGGGATTCTTGATGGCAAATGTAGTAGTCGTTGGCGCTCAATGGGGCGATGAAGGCAAAGGTAAGATCGTTGATTGGCTGTCTGAACGCGCCGATGTCATCGCGCGCTTTCAGGGCGGCCATAACGCTGGTCACACCTTGGTCATTGATGGCGAGGTCTTCAAATTGGCCGCACTGCCATCGGGCATTGTACGCGGCGGCAAGCTAAGCGTGATCGGCAACGGTGTTGTTTTGGACCCGTGGCACCTGCTGGACGAAATCGAAGGCATTCGTGGCCAAGGTGTTGAAATCAATTCAGATAATCTGATGATTGCCGAGAACACCCCGCTGATCCTGCCGATCCACGGCGAGCTGGATCGTGCCCGTGAAAATCAAAACTCGATTGCGAAAATAGGCACCACGGGCCGTGGCATTGGGCCAGCCTATGAAGACAAAGTTGGCCGCCGTGCCATTCGGGTCGCCGATTTGGGCGATGCCAAGACGCTGGAATTGCGGGTAGATCGTGCCCTGATGCACCACAATCCCTTGCGCAAAGGGTTGGGCATGGAGCCTGTGGACCGCGACGAATTGCTGGCCAAATTAAGCGAAGTGGCGCCAAAAATTCTAAAATATGCCGCCCCTGTTTGGAAAGTTCTGAACGAGCAACGCAAATCCGGCAAACGGATTTTGTTTGAAGGCGCGCAAGGCGCTTTGCTGGACATTGATTTTGGCACATACCCTTTTGTAACTTCGTCCAACGTGATCGCAGGCCAAGCCGCGACTGGCGTTGGCCTTGGGCCAGGCGCGATAGATTTCGTGCTGGGTATCGTCAAAGCCTATACCACGCGGGTTGGCGAAGGCCCGTTCCCGGCCGAGTTGAACGACGACGATGGTCAGCGTTTGGGCGAACGGGGCCATGAATTTGGCACCAACACAGGCCGCAAACGGCGCTGTGGCTGGTTTGATGCGGTTTTGGTGCGCCAAACCTGTGCGACCTCTGGTGTGTCGGGCATTGCCTTCACCAAATTGGATGTTTTGGACGGGTTTGAGACCCTGAAAATCTGTGTCGCTTATGAATTGGACGGCGAACGTCTGGATTATCTGCCGACAGCCGCCGACCAACAGGCCCGTTGCACGCCGATCTATGAGGAAATCCCGGGCTGGTCGGAAAGCACCGAGGGCGCGCGATCATGGAATGATCTGCCAGCGGCGGCGATCAAATATGTGCGGCGCGTGGAAGAGTTGATCGAGTGCCCTGTGGCGATATTGTCCACCTCGCCCGAACGGGAAGACACCATTCTTGTGACGGATCCCTTCGCTGACTAACCTTTTGCGCCTCGCAACACCCTAAAGTGAACTGGAGACACCGAAATGGCCGATTCCAAACTGTCTTATGAGGCCCGCCGCCGCTGGTCGTTGATCATTTTGTTGATCGGCCTGCCAATTTATATCGGCATTGCACTATTTGTGGTTTCACTTTTCGATCGCCCACCGTTGCTGTTGGAACTGGCGGTCTACATTGTGCTTGGATTTTTGTGGATGATCCCGTTCAAGTCTGTGTTCTTGGGGGTGGGTAAAGCTGACCCAAATGCTGACGACGACAAAAGCAAATAAGCAAAAAAACGGGGCAGCCCTAAAGGCCGCCCCATTCGTCATTCACACGATTTAGAGTGAGAATTCTAGTTATTCGCCCGCGATGCGCGCTTCTGGTTTGAAGCGGGTCGTTTCGGCGATTTCAAATTTGCCGCGATTGACCTTGACGATTTTACCTTGACGCAGCAACTGCCCGAATGAGCGTAAACCTTCTTCGCGGTTAAAGTCGGCCTTGCCAGAAAAATTGGCCACTTGGCGCATCAGGTGCGGACGACCAAAGTGTGGGCGACCCTCAACATAGGCGGTATAGGCGGCGGCGGCTTCCAGCAGATCTGGCAATTCAGATGCACCCATCTTTTCGGCAAAATCAGCAAAGCTGGTGCTGCCCGCAAAGATGTTTGCGTCTTTGTCATCACCGTCGTGATCTGTGCCGGATAAATCAGCCAGGCCCAAGTTTGACCCTGCCTCAACCTCATGTAATGTCACATCGTTTTTCGAGATGCGGCGCGGACGGATTGGGGACACAACAGCTGGTTGTTCGCCTTCTTCACCGTCGATACGTTGTTCAGAAACCAGAATAAGCGGGGCCGGACGGTCGATATTTCTTTCGCCCTTTACCTTGGCTGGCTGTGGACGCATCACATCCGCCAGATCGGTACGATATGCATCGGCCTCATTCGGCGTTTCAATGTCGTTGTCCTTGTTGAACTTACGGTCGGCAACCGTGGCTGCAACAGCTGCGCGCAGATGCGAAATGGCCGAACGACGACGCGAACTTTCGTCAGTTTTAAGCTTTGCGTTCGCCTCATCCAACAGACGCGCAACTGAGGCTTCATCCTCGGCGTCACCCTCGCTGCGAAGGGCGCGGTTGGTGCGTTCCTCACGCAGCGCTGCATTGATGCCACTGTCCGTATCGGCAGGTGTATCCATCTCGACATCCGCAAGATCAGCCATCAATTCGGCTTCATCCTCGGCGGAAAGGCTGGTTTCACCCAAAGCATCCAACGCTGTTTCCTGGACGTTCGCTGCGGAATCTTCGTCTTCGATGATATCATCTTGAGGGGCGACGTCCTCTGCAACATCGCCTTGTGCATCGCCCAGATCCATGTCGGTTTTCTTGACCTTAATGATACGCGCCCGAGAAGGTCTGACAGGTCTCACCGGCTCTTGTGGTGTTTCCTCTGAGATGATTTCTTCGGCTTCGGCTTCGGCTTCGGCTTCGGCTTCGGCTTCGGCGTGGGCTTCGATCTCATCTTCGATAGCGTCATCTACAATGACTTCTTCTTCGATAGTGTCCTCATTCGCCGCATTTTGGGCAACTTGACCAAGAATGTTGCTCACAGCGTCATCGCTGTCGTTTTCCTCGTAAACTTCATCATATGTTTCAGGGTCTGCGGTCAAAGGCGCATCAGAAACATCCGCCACCTCGTCGGCGACACGGCCCATCATAGCATTGATGTCGATATCCTGAACGCTATCTTCTTGAACGTCGTCATCTTGAACGTCGTCTTCCTGAACGCCGTCTTCCAGTGCCTTGTCGTCCTGCGCGGTGTCTTCGGCTTGCGATTCGGGCTCTTCTGTCGGCTCTTGAACTGGCTCCACAGCAACTTCAGTTACGTCCTCAATAGTGACTTCCGCAACCTCATCTTGTTCATCGTCTTGTGACAAGAAACCGTTGGCGTGCTGGTCCTCGGAAAAGCTGGGCGCATCACTGCCAGCCGCTTCATTCTTGGCCACAACGGCACGAATCCGGCGCAGTTTAGCAGCGACGCTTTCGGTGTCCCCTTCTAGAGGGGCGTCCGGCGTTACAAATTCGGCACGTGGCGCGCTCTGGGCTTCGTCTTGCGCATCATCATATGTAAAGGATGGCACGATAGGCGCTTCAACGACAGTCTCCTCAACAACGGGCGCGGCTTTTGCGTCTGGCTCTGGCTGTGGGTTCGGCGTTTGAACTGTAGCGTCTGCGAGAGGCGTTACTTGTTCAATCGGGCGCAAAGTCACACCGTTGTCTTCAAGCTTGGCTTCCACCTTGCGCTGGATTTCCTGCCCAGCGATTTTGGCGAGCATTTCGGCATCCGGTGTCGCGGGTTCCGCTCCGAAATACCGGTCATCAGAAGCCAGATCACGGAAGTATTCCGCGATTGCCTTCATTGTTCCAAAGGAATCGTCAAAGCCCTCAAGAGTGCACGAAAACGTGCCATAAGAGACTGTTAGAATTTTACTCGCACCCATCATTGGCCTGCTCACTTTCTATATCGTTTCTTTTCTTATTGGCCTATATTTACCAATGAATGGTTCTATTTCATGAACAAAACAGGGAATTTTCTGGTATTAATTCATGACAAAATTGTGGCAATTTTTCCTAAAAGGCATTTAATCACCGTGAAAACACCTATTGTTGACACAAATGGCCCTATTACGCTGCTTGGTGGCAGTCAGGTGAAAAACAGCGCGGTTGACCTTGCGTTAGGTTTTGCGCCGAATCTGGTGGCCGCGGATGGTGGCGCGCGGGTGGCTTTGCGTTTGGGCCATATGCCAAAGGCGGTTATTGGCGATTTTGATTCGGTTAATGCAGATACTATAGCCCATATCCCGCCCGAGCGCCTGCATCGCATATCCGAGCAAGACAGCACCGATTTTCACAAATGCCTGCGCAACATCAATGCGTCTTATATCCTGGCGGTTGGGTTCACTGGGCGGCGGTTGGATCACGAGCTTGCGGCCTATAATGCGCTGACGCAATACCCTGACAAACGCTGCATTGTGCTGGGCGAGGTCGACCTGTGTTTTTTGTTGCCACCAGAAATCCGGTTGGAGTTGCCAATTGGCACGCGAGTGTCGCTGTTCCCGCTCGCGCCGTGTCGCGTCAGCATGACTGGGCTACGGTGGTCATTTCAGGACTTGGAATTGGCACCGGACGGCAGGATTGGCACCTCAAATGAATCCTCAGCGGATGTGGTTAACATGCAAACCTCTGCTCAAAAACTGCTGATGATCCTGCCGCTGAGCTGTCTGGGCGCGGTGATCAAGGCGCTGACCTAGGCCTGTGCCACGCGATGCTCTCGCATGACGATGTATAGCCCTGCCGCTACGGTAATTACGATACCAAGCGCTGCAAGCCCGTTGGGCAAATCGCCAAAAATCATCCAGCCAATAAAGGTGGCGAATGGGATTTCCAGATATTGCACAGGGGCTAACGTGGCAGTGGGTGCGTATTTCAGCGACCACGTCATAATCAAATGCGCCAAGGTGCCAAGCGCCCCAAGCAATACCAATAACGCCCAATCAGGGCGGTTGGGCGCGATCAGGGTTAGAGATTGGATGTTGAAAGGGGCGCTGAGTAACAAGACGAAACCCAACACCACCAACGCCATGCCTCCGCTGACGGCCTGTAGGGTGATCGGGTCGGCGCGCGTGGCCAAATGACGTGTAACGACCATAAACCCGGCAAAGGCCACGGCCACAACCAGCGGCAACAACGCTGCCCCGCCTACCGCGGCAAAACTGGGCTGGATCACCAATAAGGTGCCGATGAAACCAACGGCGCAGGCGGTTAAGCGGTGCGGGCCGATATGCTCTTTCAGGATCAGCCATGCCAGCAACAGCAAGAGGAACGGTTCGACAAAGGCGATGGCGATGGCCTCGGCCAAAGGCAGATAGAGCAACGACATGAACATCGCACCGATGCCGATGATGTGCAGGATCGAGCGTAGGAACAGCATGGCAAGGGTGCGTGGCGACATCCGCAAATCACGGCGGGTGAAAAGGACGATGGGCAACAGGATGATCAGCTGGATCGCGAACCGGATGGTGACGATCTGGATCACCGGAATACTGTCGCCCAACAGCTTGGCAATGGAATCCGCGAACGGGGCCAGCGCGCAAAAGGCGGCCATAAGAAGGATGCCCAATAGGGGGCGATCTGTGTGAGGCTGGTTGGACATTCGGGCACGGTAGGACGGGGTTGTTTTGGGGGCAATGGTTAATGCCGCGAGCTTGCGCAGATGCGACTTGCAGTAGGGGGGCGGTGCAGGGCAGGGTGGGCCTATGGTTGTGATAGCAGAAATCGTGGATAAAATGAGCCTAGAGGCTTGGCTGAAGGAGCAACCGAAAGAGGTGTCGACCTGGCTTGCCCATCGGGTAGCGATGCGCCTATTGCCGATTTGGTGGGATCTGGTATTGAGACGCCGCCTAGGGCGTAGGCCTGAATTGACAGCCCTGTCCGTTTTACGTGGTAATTTGATATCTGGGGTCGCGCTCCCCTTACCTGCTTCGGCTATCGTGCATGCTGCCGCTGATGCAGCCTATGCTCTCGCCACCAATGCCGCCACGCCCAATAACACCACCGGCGCTGCCGATGCCGCCTATACCGCTACCTACAATGCCGTCGCCCATGTTCCTGGCGCTGCCGCAACCACCAATGACGCTCGCGGCTTTGCCTTCTTCGCTCGCGATGACGCCGCCAATGCCGATGCTGCAAAGTATGCAGCCTTTGAAAATTATGGCGATGTAAACGATGCTCCTGCCACCGATTTTATTTGGCATTTGTTCCGCTTGGATTGCATTGCAATCAGCTCGGGCGTTAATCTAGATCGCCTGCCATTGTGGGGCAGGGGTAAAAACCCGCTGGCAGAGGTTTGGGCCAAGATCAAGGAAAGACTGCTCGTTGCCAGTTCGTCCCGTTCTGACGAAACCACTCGGGAGGCGGTGGGTGTAGATTGGTCGTTCTGGATCAAATGGTATGACGACGCATTGGAAGGCAACCCGCCAAACTGGGACATGCTGGAACGCATTGCGCTGATTGATCCCAAGGAATGGGACAAGGGGGCTGCACGGGTTAATTTCTTGATTGGTGAGATCGAGAAAGAATTCGCGCCGGATGTCGTACCCTATGCCGATGTTATTACCTACGATCAGCAGTATCACTCCGAGCCACGCAGTGAATTGCCTGCCCAGACATTGGAAGACGCAAGGGCGCGGATCGAGGATGTGATTGAAGGGTTGCACAAGATGGGGAACCAGTATCCCGAACTTGGTGAAGAGGCTGATTTACTGGCCCGCATGTTGGAGCGCTATCCTGATCAGGCAATCCGGTTGTTTGAGGTCTGCCAAAAGGTTGTTGTGCATGTGGGCAATCATCTGGCGGCGGGTGTGGTGCCACGAGATGATAATCGAGTCGGCGATGCCATCATTGATTTGCAGAACACTGCTGATGATATTTACAATTTTGACCCCGAAGTGAAGCAGGTATCCGATGCACGTGACGCGCGGCGGTTCGAGCGGTTGAACGATGCGCAGCGCGAGGTCGTTGCTCAAATATCCGAGGCCGTTGCACAAAACTCGGATGCCGATTTGGCCGATGAGATGCGCGAAGATGCTAACGAAGTTGTTGCAGGGGATGACCCCGAAGGGGAAACCAAACCTGCGCGGTATCGGCTGGGTAGTCGATTGACTAGAATTTGGGCGCTTGGGGGTGAGGGGCTGAAGAATGTTTATAAGGCGCTGGGCTTGGTTGGGACAGTGGGCGGTGGTGGTACTGCATTATGGGCGCTGATCAAGTTTCTGATTGGGTTTTAGCGCAATGCTCTGGAGTTAGAACGCCCCCTTGTCATTTTTGCAAAATGGTGGTTACGATCCGTTTGAAATCCTTCATAGTGCTCCAATGATTTTAGACATTGATAATCGTGCCGCGCGGCGGTTGTGGTTGGGTTCGACCGGATTGGCGGATGCCCCTGTGGGTGTCGATGATCTGATGCAGGTCATTCGCGATCTCGGCTTTGTTCAACTCGACACCATTCGCAATGTGGCGCGCGCCCATGATCATATCCTGTGGAGCCGTGATCAGTCGTATCGCGAGGGCGGGCTTGAGGCGTTGCTGGCGCAGGCGCAGGTGTTTGAGCATTTCACACATGATGCCTCGGCCCTGCCGATTGACACTTATCCGATGTGGCAGCGACAGTTTCGGCGCAAGCGCGAGCGGATGGAGGCGAGTTCCTATTACCGAACAGGGATGAGCAAGGCAGATGTGGCGGCGATCAAGGCGCGAATTCGTGAGGAGGGGCCACTGTCGACCCATGCGTTTGACACAAAGGTGGCGGGGGAAAAGGGCATGTGGAAACGGCCACCCCATAAGATCGAGTTGGACCGGATGTGGTATGCGGGCGAATTGGCGACGTCGCACCGGACGGGCTTCAAGAAGTACTATGATCTGGCGGAGCGGGTTATTCCGGATGTGCATCGTGAGGTGGCGCATTCGGACGCGGATCAGGTGGATTGGCTGTGTCGGGCGGCGTTGGCGCGGTTGGGGTTTGGCACTTTGGGTGACATTCAACGGTTTTGGGCCGCGGTATCAGCATCTGAGGTAAGAGCCTGGGCCAGTGGGGCGCAATTGCAAGCCGTGCGGGTTCAGGGGCGCGACGGGGCTTGGCG
Organism: Rhodobacteraceae bacterium UBA2776; assembly: GCA_002352425.1. Lineage (GTDB taxonomy): Bacteria > Pseudomonadota > Alphaproteobacteria > Rhodobacterales > Rhodobacteraceae > Profundibacter. The sequence continues at coordinate 10,634 of DEIK01000062.1, read as the reverse complement.
CGATGGTTTTGCGTTGCCGGATATTGCGACGCGGCTCAATGGCTTGGAGGGGGCGACGTCGCGGTTGAGGATCGTCAACCCGTTTGATCCAGCCGTGCGTGATCGGGACCGGTTGGCGATGCTTTTTGGCTTTGATTACCGGATCGAGATTTTCGTACCGGCAGCAAAACGCAAATGGGGATACTATGTATATCCGCTACTGGAGGGGGATCGGTTTGTGGGCCGGATCGACATGAAGGCAGAGCGCGCAAAAGGGCTGCTGGTGGTGAAACAGGTCTGGCTGGAAGACGGTTATGACTGGACCGCGGGGCGGGTCAAAAAACTACAGGCAGAATTGAGCAGAATGGCGCGGTTCGTAGGCTTGGAGCTGTGTGACGTATTGCCCTTGTCTTAAGGCGTGCTGATCGTACGCGCCTTTTCCCACTGAAAATGTGATGTGGCCGCTGCATCTAAGCAGCACAGCAAACGCTTATGAAAAAAACGGCGTGTTGAAAATGGGGCTGAGAGTACCCTGTTTGTAAGCGCACTTAAACACCAGTGTCACGGTCGTTACTTTGGCTAAAAGATAGGTGAGGACCTAAGCAAGATATCTTCGACAGTCAGACTATTTGCAGCGCCCTGCACGACCATGCATTCTTCGCCGTCCAGACAGATCACCGCATTCAATCCGTCAACCGAGATGGTAATTTCGGGAGCGGGAACACCGTCAGTGCCGGTTTCGTCTACCAAATGCTCTACAATAATCTGGTCTTCGTCAGCATTGTAATCGGTGATCGTGCTAAGCGCGCCATCACCATATTCGGTACTATAGGCAAAGCTGTCCGCCCCTGTACCCCCAGTGGCAGTGTCGTGACCACGTATATGGATCAAATCATCACCGGCGTCGCCATTAAGGTTGTTTTCAGCTTCATTGGAGCCATAAATGACATCGTCGCCCATCCCACCGTTCAACGTGTTTTGGCTTTGATCAGGAAAACCGTCCCCTGCATAAAGCCGATCATTGCCTGCTTCGCCATTCAAGGTACTGCTGCCGTCTCCGCCGTGTAATTGATCATCGCCGTCGCCGCCGTTCACAATGTAGTCGCCGTCGCCGCCATAAATCAGGTCGTCGGCTTCAGTGCCCGCTATGATGGTTTCGGGTTCCTCTTGAACCACGTCGGGATCATCGACAACTGTTTCGGTGTCATCGGTTACAACTTCGGGATCATCCGTACCGGTTTCAGAATCGGTTGTAGCAGCGTTTGGATCGTCCAAAATACTGTTGGAGGTGTCAACCTGTCCGCCGGATTCGTCAAAAACCGCATCGCCATCCGATTCAGCGCCACTGCCGCTGGAGTCTAAGTTATTAAAGGGATCGACAACGGCGTAACCGACAAAACCGGCGAGGAGAGCAAGACCGAAAAGCATGGGCACACCTTAAAGTAGAAAAGTTAATGACTTATTATACTCAGTATTGTCTGTATTTAGCAAGAGAAACACTTAGATATGGTTAACAGCGACCGATCTTGACACTGCGCGCGATGGGATAGGGCGTACATAAAACGGCCAAATCTTGTAACTGCCAGCGCTCAGCGCACTGTTTACTCAAGTTTTGATGCTGCCGGTGTTGTCAGCCCCTTCAAACGTGTCGACAGGCGGAAATGGGCAAGACCAGTCAAGAGCGAAAGCGCAAACAGCAGGTTAAAAGAAAAAGAGCGAGTGAGATTTAGGCAAACCCCGGAAAGCGTTCTAGCCCAAAGGGAGAGAGGGGGTTAGGCATTTGCTGCGTGACAATCAACGCGGCCATCAGCGGTGCGATGGCGGGGGCCAGCGTGATGCCACTGTGGGTTGCGACCAGATAAAACCCTTTGGCAGCGGGCATTTGTCCGGCGATCGTTTTGCCGTCGGTCGGGTAGGCGCGGGTGCCTATACCAAGGGTGCAACTGTCGATATCAACGGTGCCAAGGGCGGGCAGCAATTTTGCGGCGCGTTGCAACAACAGCTGACCGACACGCTTAAGGTTTTCCTTGGATTGGTCCTCGATCACCATGCCATCCATATCATCGGCCCCGATTTTGATGCCGCCACCCGATTCGGGCAGGATGTGCACCTCATTTGAGGACGCGCCATAGACCAGACGGCCCAAAAGGCCCGGTGCAACGGCGGGGGTGGTCAGCAACAAACCCGGTACGCGCCCCATCGGAAACCCGCTGTGAAAACCGTCATAGCCGGTCAGTTTGGCAAGGCTGGCGTTGATGTCAGGACCTGAGGTGACCAAAACATTGGCGGCCGTTAGATCACCTTGGTCGCAGGTCAACCCCGTCACCACGCCCTCGTCATCGGCTTGCAAGGCAAGGGCTGCGCAATTCTCGCGGATCTCTCCACCGTGTTGACGGATTCGGTCTGATATGAAACGGGTGAAACGTGGCGCGTCAATGCAGAGGTCATCGGCGGCGAACAGGGCTTGGGCATCAGCCGGGAAGGCCAGGTTCGGCTCCAGCGCGCGCAGTTCGCTCGTTTCGATCCAGCGCGCTGCGTGGCCAAAGGCGGCGAGTGCGGCGGCCTGATCCCGCAGGGATTGTAAACCCGCGGCATCTGCGGGTTCGGCAATCTGCAACGAGCCGCCGGATTTGATGCCAAGTGCCTCGGCCCCGAATTCGGCCAGCAAAGCATGATACCCCTCCAGCCCTGCCGCATTCAGATCATGATAGGCTTGGTCTGTTGTTTTGCTGGTGGCATTGGCCCATGCAAAGGAATTCGCGGTGGTGCCTTGGGCGATTTTGCCGCGCTCCAGCAGCAGGACCTTTTGTCCGGATTTCACCAATTCATACGCGCACATCACACCAATGATGCCGCCACCGACCACAATCACATCGTATTTCACTTGAACCTCTGATGTATGCCTGAGGGGTTTGTGCCCTCGTTGCAATGTTTGGGTGTTTGAGATGCCTTTTGCAAGGGCGTCCAAAAAGCCCCCTAGGCCTATGGTTGATCAGCAGACGCGGCCACCACCTTAAGTTGACATTCCTTTTGAGTTTGTAGCGTTAAAGAAAAATGGGGGAAATATGAGACTTGAACGGATCAAAATAACGGACTTGCTGGTGAATCGGGCGAATGATCGTCACGGGGAACTTGAAAACGAAACGGCGGCAATAGCATGGCTTTTTAATAAGCGTGAAACTCACATGAAAAACCTCGCAAAAGACATCGTTGATCAAGGTAGGATATTTGAGTCACCACTTGTGACGCCAGAAAAGGATATCTTTTTGGTTTTTGATGGAAACCGACGCGTGACATGTTTGAAATTGCTTGAAAAACCGGCACGAGCGCCGACAGTACAACTGCAAGGTTATTTTAAGGCGTTGCGTGGAAAATGGCAGGGAAGCTTCCCCAACACCATTCTTTGCCAAGTGGAAGAAGACCGAGATGACATAGATAGCATTCTTTATCGTCGGCACACAGGAACGCAAAATGGCGTTGGTCAATCCAATTGGGATGACCGGATGAAAGACAACTTTGTTGTCCGGTCAGGAAAAACTGCAGGGTTTAATCTCGCTGATGAAATTGAGCAAAGGCTGGATGCCGCTGGATTGCGCCCGAAAAAGAAAATCCCTCGGTCCAATCTAAATCGTTTTTTATCATCCGAAGCTATTCGGAATCGTATTGGTGTTAGTGTAAAGAATAAGGAGTTTAACTACACTCATAAGCCAGAAGTTGTCCTTGAAACCCTTCGATATATTGCGGAAGAATTTGCCAACAAGCGCGTTGTCCTTGGCGACATATGGGACAACACTGCCAAAATTTCTTATCTTGAAAATCTAGAGGGAGCCGGAAGGCTCCCAAGAGACGAAGATATTCTGGATGAAAAAAGCGATAAACCATCCCGCAAGCCAAAGAGACCACCGAGCAAGCCAAAACCTAAGCCCACAAAACGAACAACGCTTATCCCACAAAAAGAGTTTGGCATTCTTTGGACGGGTAAGCAGCAACGGCATCATGATATTTGGGAGGAACTTCAATTTCACCTGAATACCGAAATCCACCCAAATGCAGTGTCAGTGCTGTTTCGTGTGCTAGTGGAGCTATCCATTGATCATTATGTGGTTGAGCACAACATTGTCATTAACACGAATGATAAGCTCGCGCGCCGTGTAGAAAAAGTTGGTAAAGCGCTTTTTAGCCACGGAAAAATTGGTAAAAAACAATTGGATGCAACAAAGAAATTTTCTCATAATTACCAACTCATTTCGGCTGACACATTGAATAGATATGTCCATTCGGCAAGCTTCGCACCCTCCCCAAAAGACTTGGAAGCCTTGTGGGATACATTGGCGGATTTGATTGTTGCCTGTTTGAAAGGCTAGCTTGAGCAAAGGGGATTGAGTTTTGGCTGTGGCCAGAAGTCTCTGCACTTTCTCCGCTTTAACAATTCGGGATATTCACCGCCAACCCACCAAGCGAGGTTTCCTTATAGAGGTCGTTCATGTCGGCCCCCGTCTGGCGCATGGTTTCGATGCAATTGTCCAGCGGCACAAGGTGGGTGCCATTGCCGCGCATTGAAAGAGAAGCGGCTGAAACGGCCTTGATCGCGCCCAATCCGTTGCGCTCGATGCAAGGCACTTGCACCAAGCCTTTAACCGGATCACAGGTCATGCCCAGATGATGTTCCAACGCGATTTCGGCGGCATTTTCCACCTGCATCGGCGTGCCGCCCAGCACTGCACACAGTCCGGCTGCCGCCATTGCCGAGGCCGAGCCGATTTCAGCCTGACAACCGCATTCCGCACCCGAAATGGAGGCGTTATGTTTGATCAGCCCGCCAATGGCGCTGGCGGTTAACAGGTATTCGGGAATGCGCGAAATCGACGCCCCCGGCACATGATCCAGCCAATAGCGGCCCACCGCTGGCACCACACCCGCTGCACCGTTGGTGGGGGCTGTGACGACTTGACCGCCAGCGGCGTTTTCCTCGTTCACGGCCATGGCGTAGACACACATCCAATCGTTGATGGTGTGGGGCGCGGTCAGGTTTAGGCCGGCTTCGGCCTGTAGGGATTGGTGGATGTCTTGGGCGCGGCGTTTGACATTCAGGCCGCCTGGCAAGATGCCACCGGTTTCAAGGCCACGATCAATACAGGCGTTCATGGCCTCCCAAATTTGCGCAAGCTTGGCGTCAAATTCAGCGGGCCCCATATGGGACAGCTCATTTGTGCGCTTCAATTCGGCGATGGATTTGCCGCTGGCGGCGGCCATATCCAACATCATGTTGGCGGTTTCAAACGGGTAGGGACGCGATGCGTCGCGGGCGTCCAGAACAGGCTCCATCGCTTGTTCAGCTTCGGTTACAACGAACCCGCCGCCGATCGAATAATAGGTTTCCTTTAGCACCACATCGCCCTGCGCATCTGTCGCCATCAAGATCATGCCGTTTGGGTGGCCCGTAAGCTGGGTGTCATAATCAAAGACCATGTCGGTTGCGGGATCGAATTTCAACAAAGGCAGGCCTTCGGGGGTGACGGATTTGCTGGCCTTGATTTGGATCAGCGCCGCTTCAGCGGCTTTGGCGTCATAGGTCTCGGGCAGGAACCCAGCCAGCCCCAGTATGGTGGCGCGATCGGTGGCGTGCCCGACACCGGTAAACGCCAGTGATCCATGCAGGGAGGCCCGCAGACCCGTTGCGTGAAACGGCGAGGCACGCAGCAAGTCCAAAAACCGCCCGGCCGCCACCATCGGCCCCATTGTGTGGGACGAGGACGGCCCGACGCCGACTTTGAACATATCGAACACGCTGAGAAACATGCGCCGCATCCCTTGTTATCAATTGCAGCGTTCATCAACGCAGATAAAGGTCACAAAGCAAGTCTAAAAACGACGACCAAAGGTCGAGGAGCGATGCATTGCAACATAAAACCTGCCGCCAGCTATTAGGTAACCGGTTTGCGCCGCCGCCGCAGGGCCATGCCATCACGCATGTTCAACGACAACAGGGTGATGTTGGTTGCGCCCGCAATGATCTCGAAGGCTTGTACGGTGTAAAAAACGGTGTCAAAGGCGCCAGCCTGCGCTTTGAGGGCTAGAAAAAATGCGCTGGGCATTAAAATCAGAATGCCGTTGGCCGCGATGATTTTCATGCGTCTGGATTTGCGCGCCACAGCGGGCAGCTTCCACCCTTTGCCAAGCGATGCGCCCGTGGTGCCAGCCGCGATCATCGCGGGAATTAAGACCAACATCCCCCATAAAACAAAGGTTTTTACAGTGGTGATTTGGCCGTGGCTACCCAAAAGCTCGGACGCGAGCGTCGAGACCCAGAAGGTGAAGATGGTCAGCAAGGCTATGGTGCCGGCGATGGCGTGAATTTTCAGTTTCATTGTGGGACTCCCAATTAAAGATAGCATGCTATGTATGTAGATATTGCATAGCATGCTATGCAAGTGCTAATTTGCCCCATGACATCATTTAAAGCAAATTCGGCTGGATTCTTGGCCAATCACATGGCGCGCCTGTTTGCCAAAGGGCTGGCGGGGCGGGTTGAACCGCTGGGTCTGGCCCCTGCGCAATTTATGACTTTGCTGGAGTTGTGGGACGGGGACGGCCTTACCCAGCAAGACCTGCGCCTGCGTTTGGACGTGGAACAGGCGACCATGGCGAACACACTAAAACGGATGGAGCGCGACGGATTGATCACGCGACGCGCCCATGAAAGCGACAAGCGTGCCCGTTTGGTGTTCCTAACCGACAAGGCGCGTGATCTGCGCGATCCGGCTTTAGCGGCGGCGGCCTCACAGAATGACAAGGCAATGGCGGGGTTGTCTCAGGACGAATACCAACAGTTGATTGCGTTGATGCAGCGTGTGATCGGACAAATGCAGCGTGGCTGATGCAGGCGTTTACGTTGTTTTAACCAAGATGTGGTGACGATGGTCCATTGATGGACGGAGGACCACATGCGTTTTTTTAGTAGCATATTGATATGGATGGGACTGGCGCTGAGCCTGTCTGCGCAATCGGCGGAGCAAAAGCTGGATATGTCGAGGATGATTGAGATGCTGCCTGAACGCATGCTCAAACAGCTTGAACAAAAGCCCGAGAAATTCCTTGAAGAGTCCGCGATCCTGATTTTGGGTTTTGGTGACGAGGCGGGCATTGATCTGGCGGGGATCAATGCCTCTATCAATCTGGACCGTGCTTGGGTGCGGGCCCGCGAGATGCGCCGCTTGATGGTGGCGGATTTGGACAACGATCAAGTGGTAAAAGTTTCTGAAATCAAGCAGTTGATGGCGGCAGAACGGGCGGGCAAGCGCGGATTGTTGTTGCTGGGCTTTCAGGCCGCAGATGTGAACAAGGATGCTGTTGTGAGCCAAGCCGAGATGCAAAACCATGCACAAATCAAGGCGATGGCCGCGGTTTCGGTGGAGGAGGCCGAGCGCAAGCGCGCCCTTATGGCGTTTGATCTGAACGGCGATGGGCGGGTGCAGATTGACGAGGTGGCACAAGTGGTCGAAGCTTTCGCGCCAGAAAGCTAGGCACCGGACAATCCGCGCTTTTTCAACAAACGGACAAATGCGGCTTAAAAGACTCTCGCGGTGGCCCGCTTGATCGCCTATACCTGCCCCAACAACTGTGCCAACTGCTGGGGGAATCGCAGAAAATGACCGGAGAACTATCGCCAATTGACAAGGCTAAATTCGTTGCGGCCAAACGGGCTGTGGATTTCGTAGAAGACGGTATGCGTGTCGGTCTGGGCACCGGATCAACCGCCGCGTGGATGGTGCGCTGTCTGGGTGAGCAGGTTCGCGATGGTGGTATGAAGATCAAAGGCGTGCCGACCTCGACCCGCACTGCGGATCTGGCCCGCCAAGTGGGCATCGAGGTGATTTCGCTGGACGAAGCCAAGTGGTTGGACGTGACCATTGATGGTGCGGATGAATACGACATGAATCTGAACCTGATCAAAGGTGGCGGTGGGGCATTGCTGCAAGAAAAGATTGTCGCCACGGCCTCTGATATGATGGTGGTCATTGCCGACATTTCCAAACAGGTTGAAACGCTGGGCGCATTCCCGTTGCCGGTTGAGGTGATCCCGTTTGGCTGGCAAACCACCAAAGCCTTGATCGAAGAAACGCTGGTCAGTCTGGATGTGCTGGGCAACAATGTGACCCTGCGCTTGAATGGCGACGTGCCCTTCGTCACGGATGAGGGCAATTATATTCTGGATTTGCACCTGAACCGGATCGGCAATGCGCGCCAGTTTTCACTGGTGATCAACCAAATCCCCGGCGTGGTTGAAAACGGGCTGTTCATTGATATATGTGACGCTGTTGTAATTGGCTACGGCGATGGTCGTGTCGAAGTGCGGGATATCAACGCCGGCACAGTGGAAGAGGACCGCATTGATTTCGTCGAAAGCGACAACTTATTCACTGATTTGACGGACTAATTTCTGGAGCATTTGCTATGAGCTTTGATTACGATCTATTCGTCATTGGTGGCGGGTCGGGTGGCGTGCGCGCTGGCCGTTTGGCGGCATCCGAAGCGGGTGCCAAAGTCGGCTTGGCCGAGGAATACCGCATGGGCGGCACATGTGTGATCCGTGGTTGCGTGCCTAAAAAACTGATGGTTTTTGCCTCTGGCTATAATGGCGCAAACGCGGATGCGCAGGCCTTTGGCTGGTCCGATGCCAGCATCGGCGCGTTCGATTGGACCAAGTTCCGCGGCAAATTGGACGCCGAACTGGATCGGCTCGAGAATATCTACCGCACCAACCTGGCCAAAGCCGGTGTCGAGATTTTTGACGCCCGCGCCGAGATGGTCGATGCGCATACGGTGAAGCTGTCCAGCGGACAAACCTTCACTGCCAAGCATATCTTGATTGCCGTCGGTGGCCGTCCGTTTACGCCCGAGTTTGAAGGCTCGGACCTGACAATCACTTCGAATGAGGTGTTCAAATTGGACAAGCTGCCCAAATCCATCCTGATCGTTGGCGGCGGCTTTATTGCCTGTGAATTTGCCTGCATCCTGAATGGTTTGGGCGTTGAAGTGACGCAATTCTATCGCGGCGCGCAAATCCTGCGCGGTTTTGACGACGAGGCCCGTGGCCATGTGTCGGACCTCGTGCGCGAACGCGGCGTGAACTTGCATGTCGGCACTGATGTGATGAAGATCGATAAAACTGACGACGGGCTGTTCGTGAAATGCAGCACCGGCCATGACATCACTGTGGACGCGGTGATGTATGCGACAGGGCGTGTGCCCAGCACGGATGGCTTGGGTCTGGAAAACACCGGCGTTGAACTGGGCCGCAAGGGCCAGATCATTGTGGATGATTATAGCCAGACGGCAGTGCCCTCGATCTATGCGGTTGGCGATGTGACCGATCGGATCAACCTGACCCCCGTTGCGATCCGCGAAGGGGCAGCCTTTGTTGATACGGTTTTTCATGGTAAACCGACCAAACCGGACCACGAACTGGTCGCCAGCGCCGTGTTCACCCAGCCCGAATTGGGCACCGTGGGCATGACCGAAGAAGCCGCACGCGAGCAGGAACCCATTGAGGTTTACTCCGCCACCTTCCGCGCCATGCAAACCGGATTTGCTGAGCGCGAAGACCGTGTGTTGATGAAACTGATCGTTTCTCAGGCCACGCGGGTGGTGTTGGGCTGTCATATCGTTGCGGACAACGCGGGCGAGATGATCCAATTGGCGGCCGTGGCCGTGAAAATGGGCGCGACCAAGGAAGATTTCGATCGGACCGTCGCCGTCCACCCCACTATGACCGAAGAATTGGTGACGATGAAGGTGCCAACACGCACGGCGTAAATTTCGCCGTGCAGTCCGGTTGAAAATCTCGTATAGAACACCCAACTATTGACCAAGTATTCACAGAGCAATCACGCTGATGGCTCATAGACCTAAGGAAGCTAAATGGCTGGAAATAACGGTGGCCCATGGGGCGGAGGCGGCAACAACGGCGGCCAAAATGGCGGCGGTGATGACCGTGGACCAAATCGTGGCCCAAATGGTGGTGGCGGCAAACGCCCCGGCCAAGACGGCCCGCAAATCCCCGAATTGGAAGACATTGTGAAAAAAGGCCAAGAGCAGCTGCGCGTTTTGATGGGCGGCCGTGGCGACAATGGCCGTGGCAATGGCGCGGGCGGCCCAAGCGGTCCAAGCATCGGCAAAGGTGCGATTGGTATCGGGGTTGTTGCGGCGCTGGTTCTTTGGATGCTTGCATCCTTCTATCGTGTTGATACCTCCGAGCAATCCGTTGAGCTGTTGTTTGGTAAGTATTACTCGACGGGTGAGGAAGGCCTGAATTTCGCCCCTTGGCCGATTGTGACCAAAGAAATCGTTGGTGTGACCCGCGAGAATGTCGAAGACATTGGCGTTGGTGGACGGGGCAGCGATGCTGGCCTGATGCTGACTGGCGATGAAAACATCGTCGACATTGATTTTCAAGTGGTCTGGAATATCAATGACGCGCAGCAATTCCTGTTTAATCTGGCCGAACCGCGCGAAACTATCCGCGCTGTTTCTGAATCTGTGATGCGCGAAATCGTGGCACGTACGGAACTGACGCCGATCCTGACAACTGGTAAGGGCAAGATTGCGACCGAGTTGCAGATACTCATTCAGGAAACACTGGACAGCTATAATTC
>DEIK01000016.1:3836-4998 GCA_002352425.1 Rhodobacteraceae bacterium UBA2776 | reverse complement strand
TTTTTGCCAACGAAATCTGTTTCCGAGTTGACCTCGACCGCAACACCTTTGCCACCGTCAACGCTGACCGCAACCAGACCTTCAGCCGCGGTGCGGCCGGATTTTTTGGCGGCTTTGGCCAGACCTTTGGTGCGCAGCCAATCAACGGAGGCTTCCATGTCGCCATCATTTTCAACCAGTGCTTTTTTTGCGTCCATCATGCCAGCACCTGTGCTGTCACGCAGTTCTTTTACCAATGCAGCTGTAATCGCCATCATGGATCTCCTGAAATGAATGTTAAGGATGCGGGTGCAACCGATGCTGCACCCGATCTTGTATCTTTACGCGAAAGAATTAGCTTTTTGCAGCTTCTTCCTTTGGTGCTTCAGTCTCGGCTGGGGCCTCTTCGGCTTTAGCCTCGTCCGCTTTGGCATCCTCGGCCTTGTCGTCCGCATTAGCAGGAGCCTTTTTCGCCTTGGCCGGAGCTTTCTTGGCTTTGGCAGGCTTGGCTTTTTCGACTTTTACGTCTTCAGCAGGGGCTTCTTCGGCAACCGCTTCTTCAACCGGCGCCTCTTCCATTGCGCCCAGATCGATACCAGCCGCGCCCATTTGGGCTGTCATGCCGTCCAGCGCCGCACGGGCCACCAGATCAGTATAAAGTGCAATCGCACGTGCCGCATCATCATTGCCTGGAATGATGTAATCAATGCCATCTGGGTTACAGTTGGAATCAACCACAGCCACAACCGGAATGCCCAGCTTGTTGGCCTCAGCAATCGCCAGATCTTCTTTGCGCACGTCCACAACAAAGATCAGGTCGGGCTGGCTGCCCATTTCACGGATGCCGCCAAGACTGGCTTGCAGTTTCTCTTGCTGACGCTCAATGCCCAGACGTTCTTTCTTGGTCAGACCTTCGGCGCCGGATTCCAGCAGTTCGTCGGCGTCTTTCAGGCGTTTGATCGACTTTGAAATTGTTTGCCAGTTGGTCAGCGTACCACCCAACCAACGGTGGTTCATGTAATACTGTGCGCATTTTTCAGCCGCTTCAGCAACAGGCCCAGCGGCCTGACGCTTGGTGCCAACGAACAGGATGCGTCCGCCTTTGGCCGCAACATCACGGACAGCTTGCAGCGCCTGATCCAGCATTGGAACAGTTTGTGTCAGGTCAAGAATGTGAATGCCG
>DEIK01000016.1:0-3731 GCA_002352425.1 Rhodobacteraceae bacterium UBA2776 | reverse complement strand
ATATCCTTTTTTTCCGGTTTGTACCTAGGGCGGGGTAATAGAGCATATGCTCAACCGGCGGACCTTTCGGGATTTCTCCCCGATCGGCCCAGCCCCGCCTGCGGGATTGAAGTCGCGCATATACGAGGCATTTGCCCCCACCACAAGCCCTATTTCGCCCCCTCGCTCTGCTTCATGCCAAAATACTTGCGCCGCAGGTCTTTAAACGTCCCCTTATCACCTCTGCATCACCTCTGCGGTTTAGCCCCGTAGGGGGTAAACCGCTTGGGGCGACGCCGTCAGGCGGCGCAACTCACTTAAAGAAACACCCGTTCCACGACCCAAAAAGCCCCAACCGCAGCAATCACCACTGAGGCCGGAACTGAAACCCGCGCACGATACCAAGGTTTATAGCGAAACCAAACGCCAACCGCCAAAAATGCCAGCGCGATCACCGTGATCTGGCCAAACTCCACCCCGATGTTGAACGCAATCAAAGCCGCGAAAAACTGATCGTCCGGAATGCCAAACTCCCCCAGAACCGAGGCAAACCCCAGCCCGTGCAACAATCCAAAGCCAAAGATCACAATTGGACGCCACGGGTTCAATTGTGACGTCAGGATATTTTCAACCGCCACATAGACGATCGACGCCGCGATCAGCGGCTCCACAACAGCGGGCGACACCGTCACCCAACCCATCGCCCCCAAGGCCAGCGTCACCGTATGGGCCAATGTGAAGGCCGATATTTGCCAAAACAATGGCCGCAACCTGATCGACAGGAAAAACAACCCCAGTACGAACAGGATATGATCCAACCCTTTGGGCAAAATATGGTCAAACCCAACCGGTATATATTGCGTAAACACCTGCCAGCCGCTTTTTTTGTCGCCACCGGCCAACGCAATTTCAGGACTGCGCTGCCCGCCCGTCAGATACCCCGTATAGCCCTGCTTAACACCGTTTTGCCGCAACACGATGGTGCCAAACCGCTTGTCCCAGCCAAAACTGATCGCCTGCGCGCCCGCTGGCAAATCTGCCGTCAGGTTCAACAGCGTGCTGCGGGGCAATTCAACGTCGCCAACCGCCCCCACATCCCCCCCAACCAACTCAAGCGGCACAGTCACCGCCCCGACCCGCAGATCAAACCCGTTGCGCAAACTGGGCCAGGCCGCAGACAGGCGTTGCCCCATGACCGCGGGCGACAAATGCCGCAGATCATCGTAATCATCCGACTGCGCGGTGTCGTTGGTGTCCACAACCCCGTCCAGATCAATCCCTGCGACAAAGGCCTCAAGGTTTAGCCGCAACTGTATCACCAGTTCGCCCCCAGATTCACCATCCGAAACTGTGAAATCCGCAATCGACGGGCTGACCTCATGGGCCGAAACCTCGGCGCCCAAAAACATCACGCTTGACAACAGCAGCGCAATCGTCAGCCTCATTGCTATGAAAAAACCTGTCATCACCCTAATCCTTTGCGCAATTTCCACTCTGGGAATCGCCCTGCCCGCCTTTGGTCACGAGTTTTGGCTCGCGCCGCAAAATTATCAACCGCAAATTGGCGCCACCCTTGAGGTCCAGCTGCGCAACGGGCAAGATTTCAAAGGTGTTGAAATCGGCTACTTCGACAAACGCATCGAAATGTTTGACTGGTTCCAAAACCAGACCCGCAATCCGGTGATCAGCCGCGCGGGCGATTTTCCCGCCATGACCATGGTCGCCCCTCAAGACGGGTTGATGGTTTTAGGCTATGAAAGCACCTACAGCACGGTTCAATACGCCCATCTTGGCAAGTTCCTGAAATTCGCCGAACACAAGGATTTCCCCGAAGCCGAGGCCAGCCACAAGCTGCGCGGCCTGCCCGAGGGGCGCTTTAACGAGATTTACACACGCTTTTGCAAAACGCTGATTGGCGTCGGCACAGCGGCAGGCCATGACGTTGAAACGGATATGGAAACTGAATTTGTCGCCCTGAGCAACCCATATACCGATGATCTGACGGACGGTCTGAAGGTGCAATTGCTGTACCAAGGCACCCCCCGCACCCATGCACAGATCGAAGTCTTTGAACGCGCGCCCGACGAGACTGTTGTAATCACAAAGCAGCGCACCGATGATCAAGGGCGCGCGATGATTCCCGTCAAACCTAACCACATATATTTACTGGACGCTGTCATCCTGCGCGAACCCGAAGAGGGTGTTGCCGCCGAAAACGATGCGGTTTGGGAAACGCTCTGGGCCTCGCTGACCTTCCGTGTGCCGTAAACCCGCCTTGTCAATGCGTGCCCTTCGCGTCACAACCCCGTCATGAACAACAAACCTGACATACTCTGTATCGGCAGCGTCCTTTGGGACGTGATTGGCCGTTCCGCCAGTCATATGCGCCAAGGCTCCGACGTGCCGGGCCGCATCACCCGCCTGCCCGGTGGTGTTGCCTTGAACATTGCCATGACCCTGCGCCGCTTTGGTCTGACCCCTGCCCTGCTGACAACGATCGGCAAGGATGAAGAGGGTCACGAACTGATGGCCGCCTGCAAGAGCATGGGGATGGACTGCGATTATGTTTACCACTCCGAAGACCTGCCCACCGACATTTACATGGCCGTCGAGGGGGCCAACGGGCTGATCGCCGCCATAGCGGATGCCCACTCGCTCGAGGCCGCAGGCGACAAAATCCTGCGCCCGTTGGTGGATGGCACGCTTGGCACCAAAGAGCAGCCCTTTGAGGGCGTCATTGCGCTGGACGGCAACCTGACACTCGCCCTGATTGAAAAAATCGCCACTAGCCCGTTGTTTGCCCGCGCCGACCTGCGCGTCGCCCCCGCCTCGCCCGGCAAGGCCGAGCGGTTAGCCCCGATGCTGGCACACCCAAACGTCACGCTCTATGTGAACATCGAGGAAGCCGGTCTGTTGTGCCAAACCACCTTTCAGTCCTCGGCGCAGGCCGCGACCGCCTTACTGGCCCGCGGCGTGCATGGGATCATGGTGACGGATGGCGGCAATTCGGCCACCTTTGGCAATGCGGATGGCATCTTTAGCCAAACCCCGCCCGAAGTGATGGTGACCCGTATCACCGGCGCGGGCGACACCTTTATGGCGGCGCATATTGCCGCCGAAATCCGTGGTGAAACACCCGAGGCCGCCCTCAACGCCGCACTTGCCGCCGCCGCAACTTATGTTTCAGGAGAAACACCTCTATGAGCCTCAAACTGCATTTCTCCCCCGAAGTCGCCAAAGCCCGTACCGATGGCACCGCGATTGTTGCACTGGAAAGCACCATCATCACCCACGGGATGCCCTACCCGCAAAATGTCGAGACCGCCCGCAAAGTCGAAGACGTGGTGCGCAAGGGCGGCGCGATCCCGGCCACCATCGCGGTGCTGGACGGGCAGTTGCACATCGGTTTAACGGATGCGCAACTGGAACAATTGAGCCAAGCCAAAGACGTTGCTAAACTGTCGCGTGCCGATTTCGCGGCCTGCATGGCGCGCGGTGGCACTGGGGCCACCACAGTGGCCGCCACCATGATCGCGGCCCATCTGGCAGGTATTTCGGTGTTTGCTACAGGCGGCATCGGTGGCGTACATCGCGGCGCGGAACTGTCGTTTGATGTATCGGCCGACTTGCACGAGCTGGCCCAAACCCCCGTCACCGTGGTGGCAGCTGGCCCCAAGGCAATCCTGGATGTGCCCAAAACACTGGAGGTTTTGGAGACTTTAGGTGTTCCGGTTATCACATTCAAACAAAAC
>DEIK01000005.1 GCA_002352425.1 Rhodobacteraceae bacterium UBA2776 | reverse complement strand
GTTGTTTCTAAAATCATCGAGTAATCTAACAATACGGGTTCGACGTGGGGCGCAGAATAATCTGCGCTCCACCTATCAACTTTAATGCCGCGAAAGGCTAAACAGATGCAAAGCCAAACCATTCGCATTCGGCTGAAAGCGTTTGACTATCGGGTTCTGGATTCCAGCACTCAAGAGATCGTCAACACAGCTAAACGGACAGGCGCCACAGTGCGCGGCCCGATTCCGATGCCGAACAAGATTGAAAAATTCACCGTTCTACGTGGCCCACACGTGAACAAGAAATCTCGTGAACAGTTCGAAATCCGCACGCACAAACGCCTGCTGGATATCGTCGACCCAACACCACAAACCGTGGACGCGCTGATGAAGCTCGACCTTGCGGCTGGTGTTGACGTCGAGATCAAAGTTTAGGAGGGCTAATCAGATGCGCTCTGGTGTAATTGCGAAAAAGATGGGCATGACCCGCCTTTTCATGGAGGACGGCAAACAGATTCCTGTAACCGTTCTGCAACTCGATAACCTACAGGTCGTTGCGACCCGTACGGTTGAAAAAGATGGCTACTCGGCTGTTCAGCTGGGCACAGGCACTGCAAAGGTAAAACGCGTTTCAAAAGCGATGCGTGGTCATTTTGCAGCAGCTAAAGTTGAGCCAAAACGCAAGATTGCGGAATTTCGGGTTTCCCCGGATAACCTGATCGAAGTTGGTGAAGAAATCATCGCGGCCCATTACTTTGAAGGCCAATATGTTGATGTTACCGGTACTTCGATTGGTAAAGGTTTCGCTGGTGCGATGAAGCGTCACAACTTTGGTGGTTTGCGCGCGACACACGGTGTTTCGATTTCGCACCGTTCGCACGGGTCTACCGGCCAATGTCAGGATCCTGGCAAAGTGTTCAAAGGCAAGAAAATGGCTGGTCATATGGGTGCTGCCCGTATCACCACGCAAAATCTTGAAGTTGTGCGCACAGATGCCGACCGTGGCTTGATCATGGTCAAAGGCGCTGTACCTGGTTCCAAAGGTGGCTGGGTTACGTTGAAAGACGCTGTCAAAAAAGACACGCCTGAAAATGTGATCTACCCTGCTGCGTTGCGTTCCGCTGCTAAAGTTGCCGAGAAACTGGCCGCTGAAGCTGCTGAAGCTGCCGCCGCTGAAGAAGCCGCCGCCGCTAAAGCACAAGCCGAAGAAGCTGCTGCAGCCGAAGAAGCCGCATTGAAAGATGCTGAGGCCTCTATCGAAGCTGACGCCAAATCTGCGGATGCTGATGCCGCTGAAAAGAAGGATGATGACGCATGAAAATCGACGTGATCAAACTTGATGGCAAGAAGTCTGGCTCTGTAGATCTTGGTGACGAGATCTTTGCGCTGGAACCTCGTGCTGACATCCTGCACCGTGTTGTGCGCTGGCAGCGTAACAACGCGCAAGCTGGCACTCACAAGGTGAAGACCCGCTCCGAAGTTAAATACTCGACCAAGAAGATCTATCGTCAGAAAGGTACCGGCGGCGCACGTCACGGTGCACGTTCTGCACCGATCTTCCGCGGTGGTGGTGTTTACAAAGGCCCAACGCCACGCAGCCACGGCCACGAGTTGACGAAGAAATTCCGTAAACTTGGCCTACGTCACGCTCTGTCCGCCAAAATGGGCGCAGGTGAATTGGTTGTGATCGACACGTCAGAAATGAAGGATGCAAAGACTTCAACTTTGGCCAAAGCGATCAAGGAATTGGGTTGGAAGCGCGCATTGGTTATTGATGGTGCCGAAGTGAACGAAAACTTCGCAACGGCAGCACGTAACATTGAAGGTTTGGATATCCTGCCAACAATGGGCGCAAATGTTTATGACATCCTGAAACGTGACACGCTGGTGTTGACCAAAGCAGGTGTCGAAGCACTGGAGGCTCGACTGAAATGAGCGCGAAGCCAGAACATTACGACGTGATCCGCAAGCCGATCATCACGGAAAAAGCGACAATGGCGTCTGAGAATAACGCCGTGGTTTTTGAAGTGGCGATTGATGCCAACAAACCGCAGATCAAAGAGGCCATCGAGAGCCTGTTTGGTGTAAAAGTGAAGGCCGTGAACACGTCCATCACCAAAGGTAAGTCCAAGCGGTTCCGCGGCCAACTTGGTCGTCGCAAAGACGTCAAAAAAGCTTATGTTACTCTCGAAGAGGGAAATACTATCGACGTCTCTACAGGCCTCTGATAGTAAGCAACGAATCGAACCCAGCCCCGCTATTTTTAGTCGGGGCTGAGTCTATTTTTAGACGAGCCAAAATACCGGCTCATACTTCAACCGAGGACCACGTAATATACTGGGCCTCAAAGCTAACGGAAGACAGAAAGCATGGCATTAAAGTCGTATAAACCGACGACGCCAGGCCAACGTGGGTTGGTTCTGATCGACCGTTCGGAGCTTTGGAAAGGACGTCCCGTTAAATCCTTGACTGAGGGTTTGACGAAACATGGCGGCCGGAACAATACCGGACGGATCACGATGCGTCGCAAAGGTGGGGGCGCTAAGCGTCTTTACCGGATCGTTGATTTCAAACGTAACAAATTTGATGTTGCCGCAACCGTAGAACGGATCGAGTATGACCCGAACCGGACGGCCTTCATCGCGCTGATCAAATATGAAGATGGCGAACAGAATTACATCATCGCACCACAGCGCCTTGCTGTTGGCGACAAGGTGATCGCATCGGCCAAGGCCGACGTGAAACCTGGCAATGCGATGCCATTCTCTGGTCTGCCAATTGGTACGATCATCCACAACATCGAACTGAAGCCAGGCAAAGGCGGTCAAATCGCCCGTGCTGCCGGGACTTATGCTCAGTTTGTTGGTCGTGATGGTGGTTACGCACAAATTCGTTTGTCTTCGGGCGAGCTGCGTATGGTCCGTCAGGAATGCATGTGTACCGTTGGTGCCGTGTCTAACCCTGACAACTCGAACCAGAACCTCGGTAAAGCTGGCCGTAACCGCCACAAGGGCATCCGCCCATCTGTGCGTGGTGTTGTCATGAACCCCGTTGATCACCCGCATGGTGGTGGTGAGGGTCGTACGTCCGGTGGTCGTCACCCGGTTTCCCCATGGGGCAAGCCGACTAAAGGTGCTCGCACCCGTAACAAGAAAAAAGCGTCTAGCCGCCTGATTATCCGGTCGCGTCACGCCAAGAAGAAGGGACGTTAGAATATGTCGCGTTCTGTATGGAAAGGCCCGTTCGTCGATTCTTATGTGCTTAAGAAAGCCGAAGCATCGCGTGAGTCCGGTCGCAAAGAAGTTATCAAAATTTGGTCGCGTCGCTCGACGATCCTGCCCCAGTTTGTGGGTTTGACGTTCGGCGTTTACAATGGCCGTAAACACATTCCCGTCAATGTATCGGAAGACATGATTGGTCAGAAGTTTGGTGAATATGCGCCAACTCGCACCTATCACGGTCATGCTGCCGATAAAAAAGCGAAGCGGAAGTAGGGGCCATGAGTAAGCAAAAAAACGCACGCCGCGTGGCTGACAACGAAGCAATGGCAAAAGTCCGTATGCTTCGCACCTCGCAGCAAAAGTTGAACCTCGTCGCACAAATGATCCGCGGCAAGAAAGTGGATAAGGCCCTGTCGGACCTGACATTTTCAAAAAAACGGATCGCTGCTGACGTCAAAAAATGTCTTCAATCCGCGATTGCCAACGCTGAAAACAACCACAATCTGGATGTTGATGAGTTGATCGTTGCAGAAGCATGGGTCGGCAAAAACCTGACAATGAAACGCGGTCGCCCACGGGCGCGCGGTCGGTTTGGCAAGATCTTGAAACCATTTTCAGAGCTGACTATTTTGGTTCGTCAAGTTGAGGAGCAATCGTAATGGGTCAGAAGGTAAATCCAATTGGTATGCGCCTGCAGATCAACCGTACTTGGGACAGCCGCTGGTATGCGGAATCCAAAGATTTCGGTAATCTTCTGCTGGAAGACATCAAGATGCGTCAGTTCATCAATGAAGATTGCAAGCAGGCTGGCATCAGCCGTGTGATCATTGAACGCCCACACAAGAAGTGTCGCGTTACGGTTCACACTGCACGTCCTGGCGTGATCATCGGCAAGAAAGGTGCAGACATCGAAACTCTGCGCCGCAAACTGGCCGCGATGACAGACAGCGAATTGCACCTGAACATTGTTGAAGTTCGCAAACCTGAAATGGACGCGGCACTGGTTGCTGAAAACATTGCTCAACAGTTGGAGCGTCGTGTTTCCTTCCGTCGTGCGATGAAGCGTTCGGTTCAAAATACCATGCGTATGGGTGCCTTGGGTATCCGTGTGAACGTTGCGGGTCGTCTTGGCGGTGCCGAGATCGCGCGTACAGAATGGTATCGCGAAGGTCGGGTTCCATTGCACACGTTGCGCGCCGACATCGATTACGCACATGCAGAAGCGATGACTGCCTATGGCATCATCGGGATCAAAGTCTGGATCTTTAAAGGCGAGATCATGGAACACGATCCACAAGCGCGTGACCGTAAGCTAGAGCAACTCCAGCAAGGCCCTGCACCACGTGGTGCTGGCGGCCGTCGTTAGGGAGTATTGACAGATGCTACAACCAAAACGTACTAAATTCCGCAAAATGCACAAAGGCCGTATCCGCGGCGAAGCAAAAGGCGGCTCCACGTTGAACTTTGGCACATATGGTCTGAAAACCATTGAGCCAGAGCGCATCACAGCCCGCCAAATCGAGGCGGCACGTCGTGCGATGACACGTCACATGAAACGTCAAGGCCGTGTCTGGATCCGTGTATTTCCAGACACCCCTGTTACCAGCAAGCCAACCGAAGTTCGGATGGGTAAAGGTAAAGGGTCTGTCGATTTCTGGGCAGCCAAGGTTAAACCTGGCCGCGTGTTGTTTGAAATCGATGGTGTGACCGATGCTGTTGCGCGTGAAGCGCTGCGTCTTGCTGCGATGAAACTGCCGGTGAAAACCCGCACGATCGTTCGTGAGGACTGGTAACTACGTCGGCTTTGCCGACGGCGGTGTAGCGGGTTTTCTCTGAAAACCTGCGGGCCGCCTACACTAGAAACAAGAAAGCCCCGTCAATATCTGGCGGGGCTTTTTTCGTGAGTTTCACCGAAAATTCAGAAATGCCTGCCATGGTGTGTGGATGGAAAACACACATCAATCCCGCATAGACCTCCCCCGCCTGATAACAGTTCAGGTTGCTGGTTTTGTGCTCTACCACCTAAATCAGGAGATTCTATTCAATGCCTCTTTTCAACGCATAACGCTTGGTAACCAGTGGATAGGTAGTTGTATTGCAACATTCGGGAGCTGGACTTGGTTATTTGGCCCCGGTGTCATTATCCTATGGTGGTCCTACAAGGGGGCTTGCAATCGGCCAATGGCGTTGGGATTCGCAGGGGTGACGTTCTACTGCGCCTATTACCTGCAATATCCTGTTTTGACGTCGTTCCTATATCAGCTTGGGCAAATTGACCGATTTTCGTTGTGGATGATCGACCATGTGGCGTGGTGACTTCGGGACTCATTTACGGAAAGTGCAATTAGTCGATGTCTATGTCTACGGGGTAGCGAGAAAATGCCAATCCCGCGCTATAACTTACGCCAATATAAAAGCTAATTGTTCCAGTTCTATTGGCGGTAAAAGACGTGCTGCCATAGCGATCAAAGGCTTCTCTATGGCTTCCATGCCCATCATAAGAGCGGATATTGATTCCATAGTTTGCACCGTCGCCGGCAGCCTCATGTGCTGACCAAGAGATTGTGTATGAGCGACCGCGTTCGACATCGACATCTAGATCTGCGCTTTCGTAGCTTCCGCCTGCACCAGCATTGATTGTGGTTGAGGACTTTCTTTGCAGTGGAACTTTACCGCTACGCACAGATGCCGCTACGGCTTGGGCCAATGATTTGGCTCGTATTTCGTATTTCATGACGCACCTATTTATGGTTAATTTACGATTAGAAAACTGAGGCAAAACTGTAACATTTCCCTAAAGAGGCGTTCGGAGGGGGAGAGGCAGTTACCCCACTGCTTTGCCGAATGATTGTTGAGCCCAAATCACCCCTTGCCTTAAGGCCCATAGGGGTTTATTGGGACATCTTCACCACGCACTCCACTGGACCAAGGGTGACCCATATTGGGCCCTCCAGTGATGTTGAAAAAAGAAGGAATTAGGCGATGAACGCCAATGAACTAAGAGATAAAACGCCTGACCAGCTGAAAGAAGAGCTGGCAAGCCTGAAAAAAGAATCGTTTAACCTGCGTTTCCAACAGGCCACTGGCCAAATGGAAGGCACCGCGCGCATGCGTTCGGTTCGCCGCGATGCAGCCCGCGTTAAAACAATTCTAAACCAAAAAGCTGCCGCCGCAGCTGCTGAAGAATAGGAGCCTAGTAATATGCCCAAACGTATCCTTACTGGCACCGTAACCAGCAACCAAAATGAGCAAACCGTAACGGTTTCCGTTGAGCGTCGCTTTACGCATCCTGTTCTGAAAAAAACCATCCGTAAGTCCAAAAAATATCGGGCCCACGATGAAAAGAACGCTTTTAGTGTTGGCGACAAAGTTCGCATTCAAGAGTGCAAGCCAGTATCAAAAACGAAACGCTGGGAAGTTGTGGCCGACTAAGCCACCGCTTTTTAGTTTAATCGAAACCCTGGGGATGAAGGCAATAACGCCCCCCATAGGTCGGGAGACATCAAATGATCCAGATGCAGACCAATCTAGATGTGGCTGACAACAGCGGCGCCCGCCGTGTTCAGTGCATCAAGGTCTTGGGCGGTTCACACCGTCGGTACGCGTCAGTGGGTGACATCATCGTTGTATCGGTGAAAGAAGCCATTCCGCGCGGCCGCGTAAAGAAAGGTGACGTCCGTAAGGCCGTCGTCGTTCGCACCGCCAAAGAAGTCCGTCGCGAAGACGGCACCGCCATCCGCTTTGACACCAATGCGGCTGTTATCCTCAACAATGCAAACGAGCCACTTGGCACCCGTATCTTTGGGCCAGTTGTTCGTGAGTTGCGCGCGAAGAACTTCATGAAGATCATCTCGCTTGCTCCGGAGGTTCTGTAACATGGC
>DEIK01000080.1:31096-38774 GCA_002352425.1 Rhodobacteraceae bacterium UBA2776 | reverse complement strand
GTGATGGCCCATTCCACCACAGGCGGCACAATCTGGTCGCATGATTTAACGCCTGTTACGGACAGGTCTGGCGATGCATCAGGCGGCGGTTTGGCTGTCGAGGGTAACACCGTTTACGCCACCACGGGCTTTGGGGCGCTGGTTGCAATGGATGCGGCGACAGGGGCCGAGCGTTGGGTGCAAAAGCTGGAATCAGCGGCGACTGGCGCGCCAACTGTTTTGGACGGCATTGTTTATGTTACTTCACGTGACAGCCGGGCCTGGGCGATCAACGCGGCTGATGGCCGGATCAAATGGCAATTGCCAGGATCCCCCACCACATCGGTTATGGTCGGCGGGACCGCCCCTGCGGTTGCCGAGAAATTTGCGATCTTCCCGTTTGGTTCGGGTGAATTGATCGCGGCGTTTCGCCAAGGTGGCGTGCGCACATGGGCCTCTTCCGTGTCGGGCAAGCGGCGTGGCCGCGCCTATGCGGGCATCACGGACATCACGGGGGATCCTGTGATCGACGGCGATGTGGTTTATGCCGGCAGCCAATCCGGGCGCATCGTGGCGTTGGATATGGCCAACGGCGAACGCATCTGGACCGCAAAAGAAGGAGCGTATAGCCCTGTCTGGCCCACCGGCGGCTCTGTGTTCTTGGTTTCGGACGAGGCACAATTGGTCCGTCTTGATGATGCCACGGGCGAAGTGATCTGGGCTGTCGATATGCCTTACTATACCAAAGACAAACCGCGTCGCCGCAAAGCCGTCTATGCGCATTACGGCCCCGTTTTGGCGGGTGGCCGTTTGATCGTGGCGGGCAGCGACGGGTTCATCCGCTCGTTCAACCCTGTTGATGGTTCCTTGCTCAGCTCGGTTGAAATCTCGGGCGGGGCGACCACCAATCCGGTGATCGTCGGTGGCGTTATGTATGTGGTGTCAACCAAAGGACAACTTCACGCTTTCCGTTAGGCGCAGTTTGCTGTATCGCAAGCCACTTGACTGATCGCCGGAGCGAAAAATGAGCTTTACACTTGCCATCGTGGGGCGCCCGAATGTAGGCAAATCCACCCTGTTCAACCGCCTTGTGGGCAAAAAACTGGCATTGGTCGATGACCAACCAGGGGTAACGCGTGATTTGCGCGAAGGTGCTGCACGTCTGGGCGATCTGCGGTTTACGGTGATCGACACGGCTGGGTTGGAAGAAGCCACAGACGAGAGCCTGCAGGGGCGCATGCGCCGCTTGACGGAACGCGCGGTTGATATGGCGGACATCTGTCTGTTTATGATTGATGCGCGGGTTGGGGTGAACCCGACGGATGAATTTTTTGCTGAATTGCTGCGTAAACGCGCCAAACATGTGATCGTCGCGGCCAACAAGGGCGAGGGCCGCGCCGCGGACGCGGGTGTGATCGAGGCCTATTCACTGGGCCTTGGTGAACCGCTGCGACTGTCGGCTGAACACGGCGAGGGCATGAGCGAATTGCTGTCGATCTTGATGCCCTTGGCGGACGCGTTTGAAGAACAAGCCGCCAATGATGCGCCCGAAGTTGACATTGATATTTCCGAGGATGATCCGGATGCGCCCCGCGTGCCGACCCGTGAAAAACCGTTGCAGATCGCCGTCGTGGGCCGCCCGAATGCGGGCAAATCCACCTTGATTAACCAGATGCTGGGCGAGGACCGTTTGTTGACGGGGCCGGAGGCTGGCATCACCCGCGATGCGATTTCGGTGCAGATGGAGTGGGACGGTGTACCGATCCGGATGTTTGACACAGCGGGCATGCGCAAAAAAGCGCGGGTGCAGGAAAAACTGGAAAAGCTGTCGGTATCGGATGGTTTGCGGGCGGTGAAATTCGCTGAAGTTGTGATCGTTTTGATTGACGCTGAAATCCCGTTTGAGCAACAAGATTTGCGGATCGCAGATTTGGCCGAGCGCGAGGGGCGTGCGGTGGTCTTGGCGGTTAACAAATGGGACGTTGAAAAGAATAAACAAAAGAAACTCAAAGACTTGCGAGAGTCATTTGAACGGCTTTTACCGCAATTGCGCGGTGCACCTTTGGTGACGGTTTCAGCCAAAACCGGCAAGGGGTTGAACCGTTTGCAAGAGGCCGTAATGAAGGCGCATGAGGTCTGGAACCGCCGCGTTACCACGGCGCAATTGAACCGTTGGCTGATTGATATGGTCGAGGCGCACCCGCCGCCCGCACCGGCAGGACGCCGCATCAAACTGCGCTATATGACCCAAGCAAAAACCCGGCCACCAGGCTTTGTGGTGATGTGTTCGATGCCTGAAAAACTGCCTGCCAGCTATTCACGGTATCTGGTTAACGGGTTGCGCGAGAGTTTCGATATGCCCGGCACGCCGATCCGGTTGTGGATGCGTTCACAGGCCGAATCCAACCCCTATAAGAACAAGAAAAAGGCAACGCCAAGCCGTCTGCGCAAGCATTTGGATAAGCCGTCACATAACTGATCAAAGTCATGATTTCCTGACCTTGTCTATGCACTGGCATCCGCTGTAGGCTTGGCTTACTATTTTTAGTAAGGGAATTATTAATGAAGCGTTTTGTTATTGTATTGTCATCCGCTGTTTTGCTTGCTGGTTGTGTGGAAACCACAGAACCGGTTGCCACCAAAGGCCCAGCGAGCCGTGTCATGGAAGCTAAATTGCCAAAGCCATTTATTATGGCTGGTGAAGTGGGGCCGGGGACGATTGCAGCCGGTGAAATGCGGGGCGATGGTGTCGCTGTCCAAACCATTTTTGCTGGTCGAACTGCAGGGATCGCCGCGTTTTGCAGTGGCAAGGCGCATTCGGTTTCGATGAGCAGTGGGTTTTCCTCCACCGAGTGGCAGACTTGCAAGGATTTGGGCGGCAGCTGGAGTGCGTTCACTACCCGCAAGGGCGCAATTACCTATGTAAAACACACATTGGCCGAGATTCTGTTGAAAGAAGCCAACACCACTTTTGGATCCTGAGGGCCGGAAAATGGAGCCGCTGACGCGGCACTGATTGCTCTCGGGGACAAGCCCCGAGGTGCGGGCGTTTGGTGCAATGAGGTTTTTCAGACAAGCGTATTGCCAGACATTGTGGAATTTGCCACAGTGAAGCCAAGATTTTTCTAAGATTTTTTGACCACCTTGAGATTTTGACAATGAGCGTTCGGGAAATATCGCGTGGCTATACGGCGCGCAGCAATAAAATTGCACTCTTAAACACCATCGGCACATTGGCGGCCTACTTCGGGTTGCTCTGGCTCGCGATCCGATGTGCTGACATCTGGTATTTGCTATTGCCCCTATCTGTCGCCGTCGCGTTCACCGCAATCCGTCTTTATATGTTGCAGCATGATTGTGGGCATGGATCGTTTTTTCGCACACGACGTTTGAACGATGTGGCGGGACGGGTGATGGCGCCGTTCACTTTCGCGCCCTACAACGCCACCAAATATAATCACAACCAGCACCACACCCATATTGGCGATCTTGCGCATCGTGACGCGGGCGAGATTTTCACCATGACGTTGGCGGAATATCGCGCCGCACCATTGTGGAAACGGTTGGGGTACCGGCTGTATCGCAGCCCGCTGATCTTGTTCTTTATTGGTCCGATCTTTGTCTATGTTATCCAGTATAGATTTCCAAAAAATGGCATTAAAACAGGCGTTTGGGATGTTGTCATCACCAATGTGGCACTTGGGTTTTACCTGTGGGGGTTATATGCGTTGTTTGGCGCGACGGCGCTTTGGGTGCTGGGAGGATGCATCGTTATTGGTGGTTTCATCGGGGCGATGATCCCCTATGTACAACATAATTTTGAGCAAATGTATTGGGATCGCAAGCCGAGCCACACGTTTGAGACGGCTGCCTTGCAGTCCTCGGCGGTTCTGGATTTTGGACGGGTTTACAATTTTTTGACTGCCAACATCGCCTATCACGACCTGCATCATCTGAACGCCAATATTCCCTGCTATCATCTGCAAGACTGCTATCGTGCGGTTGAGCATTTGCTGAATTCGCGCAAGATCGGGTTTGTGGAAGGGCTGGGGTGTTTGCGCTGGAAATTATGGGACGAGGACGCCAAAAAGATGGTGCCGTTTCCAGCACCATCTATGTTTGCTAAGCCAGCTGTCCCTCAGGCGTGATCGTGGTTTTGCCACCCAGATAAGGGTGCAACACGGCCGGTAGGGTGACAGATCCATCCGCGTTTTGGCCGTTTTCAAGCACCGCAATCAGGCATCGCCCCACCGCAAGGCCCGAGCCGTTCAGGGTGTGCAAGAACTCGGGCTTGCCGCCGCCCTCTGGTTTGAAGCGGGCGTTCATGCGGCGGGCTTGGAAGTCGCCAGCCACCGAGATCGAGCTGATCTCGCGGTAGGCGTTTTGACCCGGCAACCAGACCTCGATGTCATGGGTTTTGCGCATGCCAAAGCCCAGATCGCCTGTGCAAAGGATCACGGTGCGGTAGGCAAGGCCCAAAGCTTCCAAAATCGCTTCGGCGCATTTGGTCATGCGCTCGTGTTCCGCAAGCGATTGATCTGGATGGGATATCGAGACCATTTCAACCTTTTCAAACTGGTGTTGGCGTAGCATGCCTGATGTATCACGACCGGCCGATCCGGCCTCACTGCGAAAACACAGGGTGTGTGCCACATGGCGGCGGGGCAGGCTGGCCGCGTCAATGACATCGCCGTTTACCAGATTGGTCAGCGGCACCTCGGCGGTGGGAATCAGCCACCAGCCATCAGTGGTTTTATAGCTGTCCTCGCCAAACTTCGGCAGCTGTCCGGTGCCATACATCATTTCTTCGCGCACCAGAACGGGCACGTTGGTTTCCGTCAAATCGTGTTTGTCGATATGGGTGTCCAGCATGAACTGGGCCAAAGCACGATGCACGCGGGCGACGGCGCCTGACATCACGACAAAGCGTGAGCCGGACAATTTGGCGGCGACCTCAAAATCCATGTTGCCCAGAACGGCGGGGATATCGAAATGTTCTTTGGCGTTGAAATCCAGTTTTTGCGGCGTGCCCCATGTGTGCAGCTCGACATTGTCGTCTTCATCCGCGCCATCCGGCACCTCGCCAAAGGGTAGGTTTGGCAGACCCATCAACATGTCGCGCAGTTCGGCATCTTTGGCTTTGGCCTCGTCTTCAAGCGCGGCAATCTCGGCCTTTTTCTCACCAACCAAGGCCCGCAAACGCTCGAATTCGGCCTCGTCGCCGCTGGCTTTGGCGGCCCCGACCAATTTCGAGGCGGCATTGCGTTCCGTCAGCGCCGCTTCGGCGCGCGCAATCGCGCCACGGCGCGCTGTGTCAATGGCCAGAACGGCCGCGGAAATGCCGGACAACCCGCGCCGCGCCATAGCGGTATCGAAGGCTTCGGGATTTTCGCGGATCGTTTTAATATCGTGCATTTGTCTGGCTTCCTGATTGAATGTCACTTTGCGCTCCCCATATGCCATTGATCGGCAGCACTTTGAAGTCTTGATTTGCAGGTCTTCCCGTCTTGCCAAGCAAATGGGCCACATATAGGGTGCGCGCCAACACTATAGGCGACATGCGCCTGTAATTTAACACAAAGGACGATGATATGTTTGTAACACCCGCATACGCACAAGCCGCCGGAGCAGGGGGCATGGGCGCCATTGGCTCATTCCTGCCGCTGATCCTGATTTTTGCCATCATGTATTTCCTGCTGATCCGTCCGCAGCAAAAGAAAATGAAAGAACATCAGGCGATGATCGGGGCGCTGCGCCGTGGTGACCAAGTGGTCACAGCCGGTGGTATTGTTGGCAAGGTCACAAAGGTGAAAGAAGCGGGCGAAGTCGAGATCGAAATCGCGACTGGCGTCAAAGTGCGCGTCATTCAGGCGACCATTTCGCAGGTGTTGAGCAAAACAGAACCTGCAAACGACAAATAAGCGCAACGCCGTTTATCAAACGACCCTAAATTCAGGACACAGGCACACACATGCTGCAAATTGATCTTTGGAAACGCATCGTCATTTGGGGGCTGGTTGCGCTTGGCCTGATGATGGCATTGCCCAACGGGTTTTACACCCGTGTTGAGACCCGCAACGACGCTGTTGTGGAAATCGAACAAAAAGGCAGCACGCCGACGCGCGTGGCTGACGCGGCGCTTTGGCCGGATTACTTGCCGTCTGGCTTGGTTAATCTGGGGCTGGATCTGCGCGGCGGGGCGCATTTGCTGGCCGAAGTTCAGGTGTCGGATGTCTATGAAGGGCGTGTCAAAGGCATGTGGCCGACGGTGCGCGATGTGTTGCGCGCTGAACGCGATGTGATCGGTGCGGTGCGTCGACTGGAGTCGCCCGAAGACGAATTGCGGTTACGTATCGCGAATGTCGAGGCCATGCCACGGGCGTTGGAGTTGGTGCGGGGCTTGGCCCAACCGGTCACCAGCCTGTCTGGCGTTGGGTCAAAAGATTTGGAATTCAGCGCCAATGGTGATGTGATCACTATGGTGTTGTCCGAGGCGGAAAAGTTGGTCAGCGACGAGTTGACCATCGCACGTTCACTGGAAATTGTCCGCCGCCGTGTGGACGAAGTCGGCACCCGCGAGCCAACCATCCAGCGCCAAGGCAGCAACCGGATATTGATTCAGGTGCCAGGTCTTGGTTCGGCGCAAGAGTTGAAAGATCTGCTGGGATCGACCGCCAAGCTGGAGTTCAAACCCGTCGTTGGTCAAACCCGCGATCCACAAACCGCGCCGGGTGCGCGCAATGAATTGATCCCGTCACTGGACCAAGAGGGTTTGTTTTACATCGTCGAGGAATTGCCGGTTGTCACGGGTGAGGAACTGGTCGATGCACAACCTGCCTTTGATCAAAACGGCCAACCTGCGGTGAACTTTCGCTTCAATCCCGCGGGTGGGCGTAAATTCGGTAATTATACCGCCGACAACATTGGATCACCTTTTGCGATTGTTTTGGATGACAAGGTCATATCGGCCCCGACCATCCAAAGCCATATTTCGGGTGGGTCCGGTATCATCACGGGAAACTTTAGCGTTGAGGAATCGACCAAACTGGCCGTGCTGCTGCGGGCAGGGGCCTTGCCTGCTGAAATGAATTTCCTTGAGGAGCGCACCATCGGGCCGGAACTGGGCCAAGACAGCATTGACGCTGGTAAAATCGCTGCGATTGTCGCGGCGATTGGTGTGCTGGTGTTTATGGTGCTGTCTTATGGGCTGTTTGGCCTATTTGCCGATATCGCCCTGGTCATCAATGTCGCGCTGATCTTTGGTTTGCTTTCGATGATTGGTGCCACGCTGACATTGCCCGGTATTGCCGGGATCGTGTTGACGGTCGGCATGGCGGTGGACGCCAATGTGCTGATCTTTGAGCGCATCAAAGAAGAGCTGAAGTCGGCCAAAGGTCCGGCCCGTGCCATTGAGCTGGGCTATGAAAAGGCGCTGAGCGCGATTTTGGATGCCAACATCACCACGTTTATCACGGCTGTCATTTTGTTCGTTATGGGCTCTGGTCCGGTGCGTGGTTTTGCGGTGACGCTTGGCTTGGGGATTATGACCTCGGTCTTTACGGCGATTTTTGTAACACGGCTGATCCTTGTGATCTGGTTTGAACGCCGCCGTCCCAAAACGATAGAGGTATAAGACCATGAGACTTAGACTTGTACCCAAAGACACCAAATGGGATTTCTTCAAAACCTCGACCCTGAC
>DEIK01000080.1:0-31061 GCA_002352425.1 Rhodobacteraceae bacterium UBA2776 | reverse complement strand
GGGCTGAACTACGGCATTGATTTCAAAGGCGGCACCACGATCCGTACGGAATCAGCTGTGGCGGTTGACGTGTCGGGATATCGCGACGCAATTGCGCCGTTGAATTTGGGCGATGTGTCGATCACCGAGGTGTTTGACCCAATCAAGCCTGACCAGCATGTGACACAAATTCGCATTGAGGCCCAAGAAGGCGACGAATCCGTGACCTCGGATACGGTCAAGGCGATCACAGCTGCTTTGAAAGCGTTTGAACCATCCATCACCACGCCCGCCGTAGAATCAGTCGGCCCTAAAGTGTCGGGCGAATTGGTTTGGACGGCCGTTGAAGCGGTGATTGCGGCGATTGTGGCGGTGTTGTTTTACATTTGGCTGCGGTTTGAGTGGCAGTTCTCATTGGGCGCTGTCACGGCCTTGGTGCATGACGTTGTGCTGACCATCGGCATATTCTCACTGGTGCAGATCAAGTTCGATCTGGCCATCATCGCGGCCTTGCTGACCATCGTTGGCTATTCGCTGAATGATACCGTGGTGGTGTTTGACCGCGTTCGCGAGAACCTGCGCAAGTTCAAAAAACTGTCCCTAAAGGACGTGTTGAACCTGTCGATCAACGAAACCCTGTCGCGCACAGTGATGACCTCTGTCACCACGCTGATCGCATTGGTGTCGCTGTTTGTGCTGGGTGGCGACGTGATCCGCGGCTTTGTGTTTGCGATGATTTGGGGTGTGATTGTCGGGACCTATTCCTCGGTGTTCATCGCCTCGGCTATTCTGTTGCGCCTTGGGGTGAAACGCGATTGGTCCAAGCAAAACCCTGATGCGGGCGGGCAATACGCCGATATCGACGCCTAAATGGTGCAGGCCTTGGCCGATGTCACCGCGACGGAGGGCTTTTGGGTTCTGGTTGTGGCAGCATTGGTGGCGGGCGCTGTGCGCGGGTTTTCCGGCTTTGGCACGGCGATGGTTTATCTGCCCGTGGCGGGGCAGTTCCTATCACCCTTTGCGGCGCTGACAACCTTGATGATCATGGATTTGGTCGGTCCGCTGCCCAACATCCCCAAGGCCATCCGCACCATCCATACCCGTGACGTGCTGCGCCTGTCTCTGGGTGCGCTGGTGGCGGTGCCGTTCGGGGTGTTGGTGTTGGAGTTGATCGCGCCCGAGATGTTTCGCTACGGGGTTTCGTTGATTTCGATCACGCTGCTGATCCTGTTGATTGCGGGCATTCGATACCAAGGCACCTTGGGCCAACCTATGGTGATTGGCACCGGTGCGCTTGGCGGGTTGTTGGCTGGCAGCGTCGGGTTGCCTGGCCCTCCTGTTATCATGCTCTACATGGCCAGCGCTCATCCGGCGGCTGTGATCCGTGCCAATATCATGGTCTATTTGCTGCTGACCGATGTGATCATGATCGCGGTTCTGGGGTTCAACGGACATTTGGTTGCCACCGCCGTTTTGTTGGGGGCGATGCTGACGGTTCCCTATTTGATTGGCAATGTGCTGGGCGGCTACATGTTTGCACCGGGGTATGAGCGATCTTACCGCGCGGTTGCCTATATCATTATCGCGATATCGGCGTTAAACGGATTGCCAGTGTTTGACTAGATTGGGTTTGCAAAGAATGCAAATGAGGAAATGCCGATGAAGTTCATTGATGTCGATTTTGAAGATGCCATGCCGATTGACGGTTACGGTGCGGGGTTCTTTCGTGTCGGTGGCAAGGTGCATGATGGGGCTGTTTTGGTGTTGCCTGATTCTGTTGTGCCTTGGGGCGGTTATGAGGATGACGCGGTGTTGCTGGCGCTGAAAGTTGATGTGTTGTTTATCGGTACGGGGGCTGAAACCACGCATATTCCAGCGCCTTTGCGCGCCGCATTGGAAAATGCTGGAATTGGGGTTGAACCGATGGCCAGCCCAGCGGCCTGTCGCACCTACAATGTGTTATTGGCCGAGGGGCGCCGGATTGCGGCAGCGTTGCTGCCGGTTTAGTGGGCTGCGCCAAAGCATTTTCATGCCTGCGGCGCGGATATTTTTGGAACAATGAGAGGCGTGAGAATTGGCGCTTTTCGGGGCGGACGTGTTGGGGTATTTGGGTGATATGGAGTTGATGAATGTCACCAATCTGGCCTGTGCGCGCGGCGGTGTTGCTGTGCTTGAGGGCGTAGGGTTTTCACTTGCGGCGGGGCAGGTTTTACTGCTGCGCGGGCCAAACGGGATTGGCAAAACCACGTTGTTGCGCACATTGGCCGGATTGCAGCCCGCCCTTGAGGGGGACGTGCAGGTTGCGCCGGATGCGATTACCTATGGGGCGCATGCGGATGGGTTGAAATCGACCCTGACAGTGACGGAGAATTTGGAATTCTGGGCGCAAGTCTATGGCGTGACTGACATTGCACCAGCCTTGCAAGCCTTTAACCTTGAGGAATTGGCGGACCGGGCTGCGCATAACCTGTCGGCGGGTCAAAAACGTCGTTTGGGTTTGGCACGTTTGTTGGTGACAGGGCGCAAAATCTGGGCGTTGGACGAGCCGACGGTTTCGCTGGACGTGGCCAGTGTGGCGTTGTTTGCCGATGCGGTGCGCAGCCATTGCGCGGCGGGTGGGGCGGCGTTGATCGCCACCCATATTGATCTGGGGTTAGAGGCAGATGTGCTGGACCTAACTGGCAACAAGGCCGGTCCGCGCAATTTGGCCGGATTTGATGAGGCATTCGAATGATCGCGGTTTTGATCCGAGATATGCGATTGGCGATGCGGGCAGGGGGCGGCTTTGGTCTTGGCTTGGCGTTTTTTCTGATCGTGGTGGTGCTGGTGCCCTTCGGGGTTGGCCCGCAAACCGCATTGCTGGGTAAAATCGCGCCAGGCATTCTGTGGGTTGGGGCGTTGCTGGCGTGCCTGTTATCGCTGGACCGCATTTTCGCGCTGGATTTTGAGGATGGCTCGCTTGATTTGCTGGCCACTGCCCCCGTGCCATTGGAGGGCGTGGTGGCGATGAAGGCCTTGGCCCATTGGCTAACCACTGGATTGCCGCTGACCATTGCGGCGCCGTTTTTAGGTGTGCTTTTGAACATGCCGCAGGCGGGCTATGGCTGGTTGGTGGTAACATTGGCGGTGGGCACACCGGCGCTGTCGTTCATCGGCACCTTCGGGGCGGCGCTGACGGTGGGGTTAAAGCGCGGCGGCTTGTTGCTGTCGCTGTTGGTGCTGCCACTATACGTGCCAACGCTGATTTTCGGGGCCGAAGCATTGCGGCTCGGGGCAGAGGGGTTCGACAACGTAACCCCGCTGCTCATGTTGGCTGGGATCACGGCGGGGGTGATCGCGCTGCTTCCATTTGTAGCGGCTGCAACCATACGCATCAATTTGCGTTGAGCGCTGTGACACGGTAATTAGATACGGTAATTAGACAAGCGAAACGAACACTTTAAGGTTAGGCAAATGTCGATCTGGGAATACGCCAATCCAAAACTATTCATGCAGACCTCGGGCAAATATTTGCCGTGGTTCGCGGGCCTGTCGCTGATCACTTTGGTCGCGGGCATGATTTGGGGCTATTTTTTCACCCCAGATGCTGAAAACTTTGGATCGAGCGTCAAGATCATCTACATCCATGTCCCTTCGGCTTTTGTGGCGATTAACGCTTGGATCATGATGCTGATCACTTCTTTGGTTTGGTTGATCCGCCGTCACCATGTTTCGGCGCTGGCTGCCAAGGCCGCCGCCCCCATTGGCATGACGATGACGTTGATTGCGCTGTTTACCGGCGCGATTTGGGGGCAGCCGATGTGGGGGACATACTGGGCATGGGATCCACGATTGACGTCATTTCTGATCTTGTTCCTGTTCTATTTGGGCTATATCGCCCTGTGGGAAGCGATTGACGACCCTGACACGGCGGCTGACCTGACCTCGGTTTTGTGCCTTGTCGGATCGGTTTTTGCGCTGCTTAGCCGCTATGCAGTGAATTTCTGGAGCCAAGGGTTGCACCAAGCGGCGTCTCTGTCCGTGGACAAGGAAGAGCATGTTTCGGATGTCTATGCATGGCCCTTATGGATATGCATTATCGGTTTCGTTTTACTGTTTGTTGCGCTGGTGCTGATGCGCACGCGCACTGAAATTCGCGGCCGCCGCATGAAGGCGCTGATCGCACGGGAGCGGGTGGCATGATGCCGGATCTGGGAAAATACGAGACCGAGGTTTTGGCCTCTTATGGGGTGACGCTTTTGCTGTTGCTCGGCTTGTGGGCGTTGAGCTGGTACAAGGGGCGTTGCGTTGCAAAGGCGCTGCGCGATGTTGAAGAGCGGCGTAAGAAAAATGGCTGAAGGTAAAAAGCTCAACTTGTTGGCGTTTCTGCCAATTGTGATTTTCGCATTGCTTTTGGGCGCATTTTTCGTGCCAAAGTTGATGAGTGGCCTGAACGGCAATAGCCCATCTGATCTGCCTTCAACCCGTATCGGCAGCCCTGCACCGGCGATTTTTGTTAGCGAGGATCAAGACCCCGCTGTTGCGTTTACCGACGAGACCTTGCGCGCCCCTGGCATCAAGATGGTGAATTTTTGGGCCAGCTGGTGCCCGCCTTGTCGCGTGGAGCACCCCAATCTGATCAAACTGGCCGAGGGTGGCCTGCCGATTTACAGCATCAATTACAAAGACGAGCCTGCCAAGGCCGACGCCTTTCTGGCTGAGCTTGGCAATCCCTTTGCTGGTGTCGTCAGCGATCCCAAAGGACGCAACGGCATTGAATGGGGTGTTTTGGCGATGCCGGAAAGCTATCTGATTGATAGCAACGGGGTGATTATTGTGCATTTTCGCGGGCCAATCACCCAGCGGGTGATGGAAAGCACAATCTATCCGGCCATTGAGGCCGCGCAGTAGCGCCTCAACTGGGCAAGATGTTCAGATTAAAGGACGGGCAGGCAGATCACAGCGAGCAGCAATAGCGCAAAGGCTTCGATCAGCGGTGCAGGCAAGCCGTAAAAATCGCGACGGTCTTGGGGTATGGTTAAATCAATCATACGACCTCAATAGACCAACTTGGTTAACGAAAAAAGAACGTTGCGTAACCTTTTTGCGAAACAATCTGTTTCGCAATATATGGGCACCCCTGTAAAGGGATGCCCATAGTATTCGTTTAGCTCTTTGCCAAGTTGCGCAGCACATAGTGCAGCACGCCGCCGTGCTCGATGTATTCGATCTCGATTTCGGTATCGATACGGCATTTCAGCGTGATGTCGCGGGTTGTGCCGTCAGCGTAAGTGATGCTGGCGGGAATGTCTGACAATGGTTTCAGATCACCCTCGAGCCCCGTGATGGAGACGGTTTCGTCGCCTTTCAGGTTCAGAGATTTGCGTGTGTCGTTGCCTGTGAACTCAAACGGGATCACGCCCATGCCAACAAGGTTGGAGCGGTGAATACGCTCATAGCTTTCGGCGATCACAGCCTTAACGCCCAGCAGGGCCGTGCCTTTGGCCGCCCAGTCACGCGACGAGCCAGCACCGTATTGCTGACCTGCAAAGATCACCAGCGGTGTGCCGGCCTCTTGATAGGCGTTTGCCGCATCAAAGATCGAGGTTTGCTGACCGTCTGGGCCCATTGTGTAGCCGCCTTCAACACCGTCCAGCATTTCGTTCTTAATGCGGATGTTGGCGAAGGTGCCGCGCATCATCACTTCGTGGTTGCCACGACGCGAGCCGTAAGAGTTGAACTCGCGCACCGGCACTTGGCGATCTACCAGATACTGACCGGCAGGTGTTTCCTTGGTGAAGGAGCCGGCTGGCGAGATGTGGTCGGTTGTGACCATGTCGCCCAGAACAGCCAGAACTTTGGCGCCTTTGACGTCGCTGATTGTGCCAGCTTCTTTGGCCATGCCTTGGAAGTATGGCGGGTTACGCACATAGGTCGATGTGGCGGGCCAGTCGTATGTCAGGCTGTCGGTTGTTTCAACGCCCTGCCATTTGTCGTCGCCTGCAAACACGTCAGCGTATTTCGACATGAAGGCTTCGCGGGTCACGGTTTTCTCGACCAGATCGGCGACCTCTTGGGTGGTTGGCCAGATGTCTTTCAGGTAGACATCATTGCCATCTTTGTCGGTGCCCAATGGGTCCGTGTCGATGTTGATGTCCATGGTGCCAGCGATCGCATAGGCCACAACCAAGGGCGGCGAGGCCAGATAGTTGGCGCGCACGTCAGGGCTGATGCGCCCTTCAAAGTTGCGGTTGCCCGACAGAACGGACGTTGCCACCAGATCGCCTTCGGCAATTGCGGCAGACAGTTCTGGCTGGATCGGGCCAGAGTTACCGATACAGGTCGTGCAGCCGTAGCCAACAAGGTTAAACCCAACCGCGTCCAGATCTTTTTGCAGATCAGCCGCTTCCAGGTATTCGGACACCACTTGTGATCCAGGCGCCAGCGATGTTTTCACCCAAGGTTTGCGGTTCAGGCCAAGCGCGGCTGCTTTACGCGCCACCAAACCCGCGCCAATCATCACGTAGGGGTTGGATGTGTTGGTGCAAGAGGTGATCGAGGCGATCACAACCTTGCCGCTTTCCATGGTGTAGTCTTCGCCAGCCACAGCCACTTCTTTGCCCATTGGGCGTTTGAAGGTGTCTGCCATTTCCTTGGCAAAGGCGGATTTGGCGTTGTTCAGGGCCACGTAGTCTTGTGGGCGTTTTGGCCCCGAAATCGCCGGAACGATGGTGCCCATATCCAGCGACAATGTGTCGGTGTAGATCGGAGCATAATCCGCATCGCGCCAGAACCCGTTTTCTTTGGCATAGGCTTCGACCAGCGCAATGCGGTCTTCGTCACGGCCAGAAACCCGCAGGTAACGCAGGGTTTCGTTATCAATTGGGAAATACCCACAGGTCGCGCCGTATTCTGGGGCCATGTTGGCGATGGTGGCGCGATCGGCCAAGGGCAATGTGTTCAGCCCTTCGCCGTAGAATTCAACGAATTTGCCAACAACGCCTTGGATGCGCAACAGTTCAACAACCTTCAGAACCAAATCGGTCGCTGTGGTGCCTTCAACCATTTCGCCTGTCAGCTCAAAGCCAACAACCTCGGGGATCAGCATGGAAATTGGCTGGCCCAGCATGGCCGCTTCGGCCTCGATGCCACCAACGCCCCAGCCCAGAACGGCCAAGCCGTTGACCATGGTCGTGTGGCTGTCGGTCCCGACCAATGTGTCTGGATAAGCGACGTCTTTGCCGTTTTGGTCTTTGTCAGTCCAAACGGTTTGCGACAGATACTCCAAGTTCACCTGGTGACAGATTCCGGTGCCGGGTGGAACAACGCGGAAGTTGTTAAAGGCAGATTGGCCCCATTTCAGGAATGTGTACCGCTCGATGTTGCGTTCATATTCGCGCTCGACGTTTATGTTAAAGGCGCGCGGGGTGCCAAATTCGTCGATCATCACTGAGTGGTCGATCACCAGATCAACAGGCGTCAACGGGTTGATTTTTTCGGCGTCTCCACCCAAACCAATGATCCCGTCGCGCATCGCGGCTAGATCAACCACCGCTGGAACGCCGGTGAAATCCTGCATCAGCACGCGGGCAGGGCGGTAGGCAATCTCGCGCGGGTTTTTACCACCGTTTGCGCCCCATTCAGCGAAGGCTTTGATATCGTCTACGCTGACGGTCTTGCCGTCTTCAAAGCGCAGCATGTTTTCCAAAACCACCTTAAGGGCGGCGGGCAGGCGCGAGAAATCACCAAGCCCAGCTGCTGTGGCGGCGGGGATCGAGTAATAATCAAGGCTTTGCTTGCCCACGGTCAGGGTTTTGCGGGTTTTCGCAGTGTCTTGTCCGACGATGATGGTCATGGCTGGCTCCATTTTGGCTAACGGGAGTGCGGGCAGCTGCCCAATTCAACTGCGCTTTTGACCTATTCGGGCGAGTCAATCAAGGGGGTAGAACGTATTTGTATACCATTGCACACAATTAATTTCGCCCGCGTTGATGTTGTGCTGATCCGGTGCAGTGTCGGGGATGTTACCGAATTGACAAGGATTCTCGCAAAACCTTGATTGGCTATTGATTGGGTTGTGACATAGGTCATTGTGGAGGCATGGGAATAAAGTGAGTGATCGAATGCGGAAATTTGCGATTTTGGTGACAGGGATGTGGATGGCGTTGGGCACTTTGGCCACGGCGCAGTCTGGGCCTGTTGTGGTCGAGCTATATACATCGCAAGGCTGTTCCAGCTGTCCGCCCGCAGATGAGTTCCTGGGAAAGCTGGCCAAGCGCAATGATGTGATCGCGTTGTCGTTACATGTTGATTATTGGGATTACATTGGGTGGAAAGATATCTTTGCCAACCCGAAATTCACCGACCGCCAACACGCCTATGCGCGGGCGGCAGGCAAACGCATGGTCTATACGCCGCAAATGGTTGTTGCGGGGCAGGAATTGGTGGTGGGCAACAAACCGGCCGAAGTTGGCCGTTTGATCCGTGCCCATAATAATGCGCCAGCCAAGGTTGCTATTTCGGTGAAACGCAGTGGCAACAAGGTGCAGATTACGGCTAATCCATTGGTCCAAGGGTTGGGCGATCTGGTGGTGCAAATGGTGCGCTTTTCAGATGGTGAAATCGTCCGTGTCAAACGCGGCGAAAATGCTGGCCGCAAATTGACCTATTCAAACGTGGTGACAGAATGGCGCGTGCTGAAAAAGTGGAACGGTGCCTCGCAACTGGCATTTGCGGCCAATATGAAGGGCAATGATGAATGTGTGATCATCATTCAGGCAGCAAATCACGGATCAATTTTGGCGGCCGCAAGGGTGCGTTGACGCGCGGGTTTCCAACGGCGGTGAATCCACAGCCATTGGCCCATATGCTGACGCACCAATACTTCTAATCCGTCATTTAGGGCTTGGGTCATGGTTTTGGCGTCACTGTGTTCAATCGGCGCATCAACCTGAATGTTGAAATCCAGCCCGTTCTCTGCGCGGATGCCATAGATCGGCACCAGCAGCGCATTGTATTTCAGCGCCATTTCCGCTGCCGACAGGGCCGTGGGGGCGGGCTTGCCAAAGAATTGTAATGGCGCGCCATGGGCCATGTACTGGTCCACCACAAAGAATGTCATACCGCCGCCGCGCAAAAATTTTACCATATCGCGTAGCCCGCTACGGCCTCGTGCAAACAGGCTGCCGCCCATGTTTTTCATCGCGGCTTCATAATGGGCATTAAAGAACAGGTTGTTCATCGGCATATAGACAGCGCCAATCTTGTAACCCAGCCCGATCAGCGTCACCCGTGCGGCGTCGTAATTGCCAAAATGCCCTGTGACCAGCACAACGGGGCGCCCTTCGGCATGGGCTTTGGCCAGCGCCGCGACACCGATGCCTGTCAGCGCAGTTTCGCGGTGACGTTGGATGAATTGGCGGCTGGAATACAGCTCGATCAGGCTGCGCCCAGCGTTGTTTGGCACCTCTTTGCACAGCCGCGCGACCGTTTTCTGGTCAAGCTCGGGGCAGGTGTAGTCCAGATTGGCGCGAATGCGTTTGGTATAGCCGACAAGCGGTGAAATGAGGTGCGACATCAACCCGCCAACCATCGGTACCCGTAGGCGATAGGGCAACAACAGCGCCAGACGCAGCAAGCCGCGGATCACCAGATTGGCGGTGTATTTGCTCCAACCTTTGCCTTGCTCGGCCATATCAGCCCCTATTTTTCAAATTATTGGGACAACATAATTGGCCACATCTATGATCACAAGCGCAGGTATCTTTTAGCTGGGAGATTTCGGCACACCAACCCCGATCATGCTGTCACGGGTGACAAGTGTGGCCAGATCTTCCGCGCTCCAGCCGTCTGTGCCTTTGGGGCGGGCCGGCAGCACGATATAACGCATATCGGCGGTGGAATCATGGATGCGCAGGGTTGTGCCTTTTGGCAGGGACAGGCCAAATTCGGCCAGCACCTTGCGCGGTTCTTTGACCACCCGTGACCGGTAGCTGCGGGATTTGTACCAATCCGGCGGCAGACCCAGCAAGTTACGTGGATAACAGGAACAAAGGGTGCAAACGATCACGTTGTGGGTGTCGGCGGTGTTTTCCAGCGCGATCAGGTGCATTGGGCCGATGTCAAACCCCATCTCGCGGCTTGCGTCCGAGGCATTGGCCAGCAGCCGTGACTTGAATTCCGGATCCATCCAGGCTCGCGCAACAACGGCGGCACCGTTTGCGGGTTCACGTGAATCCATCGCGTCTATTTGAGCGGCGATTTCGGCAGGGGTCAGGATAGCCTTTTCGGTCAACAATTCGCGCATGGCAATTTCCATTGTTTGCCAATAAGTTAGTGGGTGATCATCATCTGCGCGGTAGGGGTGTCCCGAGGGGCTCATGCCGTGGTGATGGAAATCGTCATCATGGTGATCATGGGGCATTTGTTAACTCACCTTTTCCAACCAATGGGCGTAAATTTCAGCGTCCAGTGTGTCCTCTGGGTTTTCAGCGGCGTCGCCCCAGATATCTTTCATTAAAAATCTAACACGAACAAGGGTTTGCATGTCTTTCTTTAGACCATATGCGGCGCGCTCTGGATTGGCGAATTCACCAAGGTTGCGTTCAATTACACCGCATTTGCCGCGTAAATAGGCTGGGGTGCGGATATGCCCTGGAGGCATCATGGATTTGATGCGGACGGTCTCGACGTTTGTGTCAGCCATCTGTGGCCTCGCCATAGGTCGGGCCGCGGGCCTTTATCTGTTCCATCCGCTCGCCAAGTTCGGCCAGCGTATAGGCATCGGCCTCGATCATGTTTTGATTTACGGCCGCCACCCAGCGTTCATAATAGGACATGGTTTCAAAGGCTTCTTCACCCATATCCTCAATCGCGCGGCGCAAGCCGTCTACGGTGAAATACCCTTTGGTCGAGCAAAGCACCATCAGTGCATCCACCCGCTTTTCCCAAAGGGCAAAGTCGTGATCTTCGGGCAATTCGGCGTCGGTTTGTTGCCCGCCCATATCGTGCCATCGGCGTCCTGAATGTTCCATAGGATCAGGCTAGATGTGGGCCTTGTTCAGCGCAAGCCAAAATTGCGGGCCTCATCCAGCCCAAGGATCAAAGCCGTGCCACAGATTTGGCAACCCGGGTTATTCGTCATCTTCCGCAGCAACAAAGAACACTTCGCCCGCCGCCTCCAACGCGCGGATTTCAGCGACGACTGCGCTCATGGCTTCCTCGCCATCAGCCTCCTTAACCTTGCCCAACTCAGTGATTTCTTCGCGGATGCCTTCGGCCATGCGTTTGGAAATGTTATCCAGAATAAAGTTGGCTGGCTCCTCGGATCCTGTGGCCGAAGCCGCCGCCAGTGCCGTCACTAAAACGGATTGATCCAGTCCACGGGTGATTTTGGGTACATCGCGTGGGTCAATGCGAGACGGGATATTGGCAAAGGTAAAGATCGCTTTGCGGACCTCTTTGGCAAAGGCCTCATCTTGTTGTTCCAGCCCCTCCAACATGTCGTCGCGGGTTTTGGCCAGCGAGAAGTTTAAAATTGCGCCAACCCGTTCAATCGGCCCGTCATCAAAGGCCTTTGGTGGCACGCTGTCCAATTGCGTGGCCAATGATTGGCCAATTCGATGTACAGCATCGGGCGTCACCGCGCTGGTTTGAGAAACGGCATAAGTGATGCGCCGCGCCCGCTCACCGGGCAGCATGCCAAGCAATTCCGCAGCCTTTGAGACATTGAGCTTGGACAACATCACAGCCGCCACCTCAACGCTTTCTTCTTCAAGCACTGGCAATAGACGATCAGCCTCAAGCCCCATAACCCGCACCCAAGGGTCGCCCGTGTGTTTGACGCCGCTCTCGCGTCGCATGCGTTCAATCATTTGCGGGTTGATGGACCCGTCCAGCGTGTTGAGCGCCCCTTCAAGCCCGCCAATAAAAGACAGACCGATACTGTCCATTTCTGTCATGAATTCCTCTACCACCTGAGCCACCGTTTCGCGGGTGACGCTGCGCATTGCCCCCATTTGCAAGGTCAGATCCTGCTGCATTTCTTCTGGCAGATCGGTTAAGGACAATTTGGCCCCTTCGGATAGCAACAGGCGCACGATAATCGCCGCCTTTTGTTGGCGGGTGATGCTCATTGGCATGGTCGCAGTGGGAAAGCCGAGATTTATGTCTGGCAAAGGGGCTAAGGCAGAAGTCAAGTCGCGCATCTCCGATCGGGGTGATCCCAATTTGGCAGAGATCGGTTAATGTATCCCTTAGATGGGTTCAAAAAATGACAATTATTCTAACGGCTTCTTTTACTTTCACGGCGCCCGGTAGGTGTGATTAAGGAACATGTACAAACTGGCGAACCAACTGGAGGGAGGCAGGTGAAAGAAGGTGATCACCAAAGACGGCCACCACCCGTGCCGACCAACGTGGCGATTTGGCTGTCATTCCTGAGGGGGCTTTTTGGGCATCTCTTATCCGAGCGTGCCCGTAAATTTGTTTGAGCAGGGTCGGACGAATGATTGGTTTGGTCGTTGATCCGCATCAATTGCCCCGTCGCAGAAAAGCGGCGGGGCAGAGATGAATTTAAGTCTCGCCAAAAACGCGGGCGAAAATCGTGTCTACATGTTTGGTGTGATAACCCAAATCGAATTTGTCTTCGATTTCTTCTTTGCTCAACGCCGCTGTCACATCTGGATCGTTCAACAACTCGGTCATGAAATCAGCGCCTTCTTCCCAGACTCGCATTGCATTGCGTTGCACCATTTTATAGCTGTCTTCGCGTGATGCGCCGGCTTGGGTCAGGGCCAAAAGCACCCGTTGGGAATGTACCAAGCCACGGAATTTGTTCATGTTTGCCAGCATGTTATCAGGGTAAATGACCAATTTGTCGATCATACCTGTCAAGCGGAACAGCGCGAAATCCAGCGTCACACATGTGTCGGGTCCGATGTTGCGCTCAACGGAGGAGTGCGAGATATCGCGCTCGTGCCAAAGCGCCACGTTTTCCATCGCAGGCACCACAGCCATGCGCACCAGACGCGCCAGACCGGTCAGGTTTTCGCTCAACACAGGATTGCGTTTATGCGGCATCGCGCTGGAGCCTTTTTGACCCTTGGAGAAGAACTCTTCAGCCTCCAACACCTCGGTGCGCTGCATGTGGCGCACTTCGATGGCGATGTTT
This sequence comes from Rhodobacteraceae bacterium UBA2776, assembly GCA_002352425.1. GTDB lineage: Bacteria > Pseudomonadota > Alphaproteobacteria > Rhodobacterales > Rhodobacteraceae > Profundibacter. The sequence continues at coordinate 17,932 of DEIK01000080.1, read as the reverse complement.
TCGATGCTGCTGCCAACCACACCAAGAGCGGCAAAGAACGCTGCGTGACGGTCGCGCGGGATCACTTGGGTGCTGATCGGTTCGGCTTTCAAGCCCATTTCCTTGCAGACATGGGCCTCAACGGACGGGTCAATATTGGCGAATGTGCCAACTGCGCCGGAAACAGCGCCCGTGGCGATCTCGTCCCGTGCCACCTTTAGGCGGGTCAGATTGCGGTCCATTTCGGCGTAGAAACGCGCGAATGTCAGGCCCATTGTGGTGGGTTCAGCGTGGATTGCATGGCTGCGGCCAATGCGGATGGTCATTTTATGTTCCATCGCGCGGCGTTTCAGGGCGGCCAGCAGGTCTTCCATGCCTTTGATCAAAATATCCGAAGCGCGGACCAGTTGCACGTTAAAGCAGGTGTCCAATACGTCGGAGGATGTCATGCCCTGATGCACAAAACGGGCTTCGTCGTTGCCGATGATTTCGGCCAGATGGGTTAGAAAGGCGATGACGTCATGTTTGGTAACGGCTTCGATCTCGTCAATACGAGCCACATCGAACTCCACGTCCTTGGCTTTCCAGACCGCGTCTGCGTTGGCTTGCGGGATAACACCGATGGCGGCTTGGGCGTCACAGGCGTGAGCCTCGATTTCATACCAGATGCGAAATTTTGTTTCAGGGGACCAAATGGCAACCATTTCGGGACGGGAATAACGAGGGATCATGTCAAAGCCTTATTTTAGGGTGCAGATGCGGCCTGTCTTAAGGCGCGCGCCGCATTGCAGCAAGGTTTACCTTGCCTCTAGGGCATGGCTGGGGCAAAAAGGCGCTAACTTTAACAAATTGGAGATAGCGACATGGCGCTAACAGCAACAAATCAGGTCTTGGCAGAGGTTTTCGGCGCGGATGAGGGCATTGCCCTGCGCGCAAAACAGGCTGCGCTTGTGGCTGCGGGAATCGCGGCATTGGCCGTTTCGGCTAAAATCATGGTGCCGATGCTTCCTGTGCCAATGTCGATGGGCACATTTGCAGTGCTGACGATTGGCGCCGCTTATGGCGCGCGTTTGGGTCTGGTGACAATTATTGGCTATATGCTGGTTGGCATGTTGGGCTTCGATATTTTCGCCAACTCCACAGCGGAATTGAACGGTTTTGAATATATGATGGGCAGCACAGGCGGCTATTTGGTTGGCTTTGTGCTGGCAACAGTTGCTTTGGGTCTGCTGGCCGCACGTGGCTGGGATCGCTCTCCTGTCAAGATGGCTGGCGCACTGTTGATCGGCAATGCCTTGATCTATGTACCGGGTGTTTTGTGGCTAGGGGCGCTTTACGGGTTTGATAAACCGATCCTTGCGTGGGGCCTGACACCGTTTTTGATTGGCGATGCCGTCAAGCTGGCATTGGCCGCGATCCTGTTGCCCGCCCTTTGGAAGATGGTTGGCCGCGCCCGCGGTTAATCGCTATCCGGCAAGATAATTTTGGGGCGTGGCCGGTGGCTGCGCCCTTTTTACATTCAAGGGAATGATATGAAAAACGTCGGTTGTCAGCATATCCGGGTTTGGGACCATCAGGCCAATATCGGCTTTCCGGTATTTGTGATGTATCCGGCTGCGGGCGCACATGGTGCCTATGAGGTTGGACCCTTTACGGTGACAGCTGGGCTAAACGCCCCAGTGGCAGCGGGGCAATTCCCCGTGGTGATCATCTCGCATGGATCAGGTGGCAACCGGTTGGGGTATTTGACGATTGCACAGGCTTTGGCTGAGGCCGGGTACATCGTCATGATGCCCGAACATTTCGGCAATAATCGAGATGACAATTTCCTAGACGGCAAAACCCGCAATCTGGAGCTGCGTCCGCGTCATATCAGCCTGTGCATTGATGATATTGCCACAAATGAATTGCTGACAGGGGCCGTTTTGTCGGATCAAGTGGCTGTGATTGGCCACTCGATTGGCGGCTACACGGCGCTGGCTGTGGCGGGCGGGCAAGTGTGGAACGCGGCGCGGCGACAGGTGCCGACCCAACCGGATGCACGGGTGCGCGGGCTGGTTTTGATGGCCCCTGCGACGGCTTGGTTCATGCCAAAGGATGCGCTGGCTGATGTCACTTTGCCGATGTTGATCTATCAGGCTGACCAGGACCCCTTCACGCCGTCTGAACATGTGGCACGGGTGTTGGATCAGGTGCCAGACCAGACAAAGATTGCCCATCAGATTGTTGAAAATGCGGGCCATTTCTCGTTTCTGAGCCCGTTTCCACAGGATATGATCAGCCCCGATTTCCTCCCGTCCCAAGACCCCGAGGAGTTTGACCGTGTGGCGTTTCATCAGCGGTTGGCGGTCGAAGTTGCGGAGTTTTTGGGCGGGCTGCTTGGGGGGAGTGATTGCCGGGAAAATGAGTTATAGGTGACATATCTGCGTTGATACTGCTACACTTTAACGGCTCAACGCGGCCCCAAAGCGCAAAACCCAACTAATCATTTGGATAAGTGAGTTCACCAATGCCTATTTCAAACTATGGTTTAGAATTAGCAGGATTTAGCAAACTCTCCGACAATGAATGTGTTTCGGGGCGGTTTCATGCTTTACATATTTACGAAGTAGTGGGGGCTATTCTCGATGTTTCGGCGTTGGCCCCAGTTTCTGCAAGCATTGATGATATTCATTACCAAGTTTCTATCGGATCAGACATCAACGAAATCAGTCGCAATCTTGCGGGTTATGACTTAGTGGAAAATCAAAACGCTTGGCAGAGAGAACATAATTGCGCACCGCCTTACCTAATTGTTCATTTGGGAGCCACAAAAGTACATAACGCATTCGGTTGTTATGTTAAGGAGCAGGGCAAAGAAATAATAACACAGAATAGGTTCGCTGCGGCAAAAGAGGAACTGAAGGAGCAGGGGAAAACTGTTTTACCCCGACTACTCTCAGCTTTTTCCGCTATCTTTTCAACTGCGAAGTGTCCGATAAGCTTCAAACATGTTGACCACGAGGTTTTTGGCAAAACCGATGATGGAAAATGTATTTATGACCTCAGGTTCTTGTTTTCAGGGGCCGCAACTATTTCAAGTTCAATCAAAGCTGAAGATCTTCAAAGCCGAATTTCACAGTCCATAGACCTAATAGGCAAAATGAACATGAAGTCCGCGCGTTTTTACCATCTGGGACTGGGGGAGGATGACTCGCTAAAGAAGTTTTTATTCTTTTTCTTAGCAATCGAAATCCAAACGCATTCAGTATTTAAGAACATTGCGCATGAAGACGGTCTTTCCGCTCTGCTTACCCCGCCTAAACGGGCGATAAACTCAACCAAAGCTTTGTTTAAAGTGCGCAACGATTATATGAAATCGCTGCATGATCGCTTTGTTTGGTGTGTTCTCTGTGTTTGGAAGGATTTGACCGATTTGGACGTTGAAACCTTTACTGAATTAAGAAGAGTTCGAGATGATATTGCCCACGGATCAATTTCTATTCCGCCGAAAGGCGCAGTGGCAAATGTGCAGGACTTGGCGACAAAACTGCAGTTGTCCTATGTCTAGGTTTTGGTAGGCGTCAATGAGTTCCAAAAGATCAAATGGTTTCAATTGATATCAATAGGCCTGCTGCCAACTATCGGCCAAAGGCGAGATCTAACCAAACGGAGAGGCACAGCCCAAGGGGCTGCACCTCGTTTTATGATTTATTGGCGCTACTCAGCCAGCACTGTCAAAATCTGCGATGAGTGCTCCAGCGTTTTATGCACCGGACATTTGTCAGCGATTTCCAGTAGGCGATTGCGCTGATCCGCGTCCAGTTCACCACCCAGATGGATTTCACGCCGAAAACTGTCAATTTTCTGCACAGCCGCGCCGACTTCGGCATCCTGGGCGTGGACTTTGTTGTGGGTGACATCGACCCAGACATAATCCAGCGGCCATTTTTTGCGCCGTGCGTACATGCGGATGGTCATGCTGGTGCAAGCGCCCAATCCGGAGGAGACAAACCCGTAGGGCGACATGCCGCGATTGGTGCCGCCATAGGCCAGCGGTTCATCCGCCAGTGCGTGGTGCAGCGGGCCCGAGGTGATGTCTTGCAAGAACCCGTCGGGGTCAGCCTCGCGCACCCGCACCACGCCTTCGGGCGCGCCGATCGGCGGGGCAGGTGGTGTCAGGTCCAAATAGCGGGTCACCCATGCGGCGATCACGCCTGCGGTGTATTCGGCGTCTGAAGCACGGGAAATCAAGTGATCCGCTTCGTCCAGCGTGACAAAGCTTTTGGGATGTTTGGCGGCCATGAAAATCTCGGCGGCGTTATCTATGCTGACCACGTTATCACGCGGTGCGTGCAGCACCAGCAGGGCACGGTTCAGTTTGGCAATGGCGGTTGTCAGTTCGGCTTTGGCGATATCTTCGATGAAGGCGCGGCTGATTTTGAAGGGCCGCCCGCCAAGGCTGACATCTGCGGTGCCTTTTGCGCAGATTTCGGAAATGGCCCCTTTGAAGTTGTCGGTGACATGTTCGGGATCAAATGGGGCGCCTATGGTCACGACGGCTTTAAGGCTGTCGATTTGGCCGGCCGCCTTTAGCACCGCAGCGCCCCCCAGTGAGTGACCGATGATCAGGCCAGGGGCCATGTTGCGGTCTTTCAAATATTCAGCGGCTTTCAACAGGTCATCCACGTTGGAAGAAAACGACGTGTTTTCAAATTCACCCTCTGAATGGCCAAGCCCAGTGAAGTCAAACCGCAACACGGCTATGCCCATCGCGGCCAAGCGGCCAGCGATGCGCCGTGCGGCGGGGATGTCTTTTGAACAGGTAAAACAATGGGCGAACAGGGCGGTGCCCAGATGGTCGCCCTGCGGTAAATCAAGGCGCGCGGCCAGCGGGTGACCGCCGTGGCCTTCAAAGGTGATGCGTTCAGTTGGCATGGGGATACCTCAATTGGTTCAGTGTTGATCCTAGGATGGGTGGCATAGGCCGGATGCGCAAGGGATGTGACATGGGGGTCACGACAGCGTGATGGTTTGGCCGCAGTTGTGAGGCACGCGGGGCTGACTTATAGACATAAGACCTTGATGTTTAGATGTTTAGAGCGGGACCAATTGACCGCTGTGGCGGTTGATTCTACTGATGCCGCTGTTGTTGCTGCCGACCTATACGGTGCTGGCGCCAAGGCTGCAATTCACCAAGGCGACTCAGGCCGCCTATACGCTGTATCAAAAGAACATGCTGTTCAAAATGGTTTCATTTCGGCCCCTTACGGATGAGATCCTGACGCAAGCCCCTGATTTCATCGCCTTGCAAGAGGTCAGCCACCAAAACCAGCCGATATTGACCAGCCTTGCGCCCCAGTATCCCGCACAAACGGGTTGAAATCCGCCAAAAACGGTGAGTTTTTGTAGCCCCACAACACCATATGGCCGTCCGCGCAAATTTGCTGGGCGCGAAACAGGTTGTGGGTGTTCCAAAGTTGCATGTTGGTGGCGTCGGTGGCGTAACCGATGTTCATCGGGTCAAACACCAACAAACCGCCATAGCCACGTGCCGCTATATGCTGCGTTAGCCGCTCCCAGCGGTATTTTCGCATGTCCGACAAGTTCGGCAAGGTCAGCCCTGCGGCTTGCCATTCGGCAAAAGACCAATTGGGTTGGGCCTATTTCGATCCGATCTGCATCATTGGGGGTGCCGTCGCCCAACCTGTCGCCACGGGTTGGATCGATCTTGCGGCGCTCAACATAAGGTTTGTCCATTCCTGGCCCCTTTTCCCGATCATTCTGGACAGATCATCAGGTCATGCTTTCTCACCAGAAAAACGACGCCTTTTGTCGCTATCGAGGTGGGCGTATTGCAAGCCGTGTCGTTGATATGGTTAGGTCGCGATATGAAAACAGCGGTTTTACAATCCCATTTGCCCTATACACCGTGGCTTGATCCTGCCCTGCGCCGATTGCCGGGCATTCAGCCTGTTCCGGTAGGGGCGTGGTTGCAATTTGATGATGCCTATGGGGCGCAGTTGGCCGAGAAGAAACGCCTGATTGGCACCCGATCCAGCGATGTTTTGGCCTTGGACCCCGGTGCCGAAGCCGCCGCGCAAGAACTGTTGTTTCGGGTGGTTGAGGAACTGCGTGGGCAGGCTGGGTTTGTCGTTTCACAAGAAGCAGTGACGCGGCCTGATGGGGTGGTTGTTCCACTGGAGCCCGCACACCCCTTGGAAACCCTCAGCCAGCTGGTGCAAGAGGACTTTTGCATCTTGCAAAAACAGGGCGACGAGCATGTGCTGACAGGTGCTTTGCTGTGCTTTCCGGCCAGTTGGACTTTGGCAGAAAAATTCATGCAACCCCTGACCCTGATCCATGTGCCAGTGGACAGTTATGATGGCGAAATGGCCAAGCGGGTGCAGCGGATGTTTGATATGGTGCGGGTTGATCAGCCGCTGTGGCGGGCCAATGCGCTCTTTTACATTGACCCGACCTTGTATCAGCCCCGCAGCATTGATGATGCGCGGGATAAACCAGGGACGCAGACCCCCTATATCCGCTCTGAACGTCAAACGATTTTGCGGTTGCCTAAATCAGATGCGTTGGTGTTTTCGATCCACACCTATTTGGTCTTGCATGAAAGCCTGACCCCGGCACAGGCGGCGGCGCTGATTGAGGCGCCGATCGAAACCACCTAACGGATTGGTCCGCTCAATAGGCGATGCTGGGCGTTTGATGCAGATAGCGGTTGTCGGCGATCTGTTTCAGCATGAACTCTGCCAAATCTGGCTGTGAAATTTTCAGCGTGGCGGGTTTGTTGGCCGCCGTGAAACCGTGATGATAGTCGCCAGTATATGGCGCATCGGTAAAGTTCACGGCCCGTGTGATAACCCAGTCCAGACCACTGTTTTTGATCAGCGCCTCTTGGGCTTTGTGATCGGCAAGAAGCCAGTGAAACAACAGGGGCATGACGATCAGTTTGTAAGACAGTGGCAGCATCGCATAGCTGTCACCGACCCCATGCACAGACAGGCAAACAAGACGTTTTACGCCGATTTGTTGCATACCATCCAAAATGTTTTTGGTGCCCTTTTCACGCAGCTTTTCGCGGTTGAACAACGGCATGCCCAACGCACAAAGCACGGCGTCCTGACCTTCAATGGCTGTTTTAACCTCGGCCGGATTAAGCACATCCCCCTGAACCAAGCGCAGGTCTTTGTGGTGCAGATCAATCTTATTGGGGTTGCGCACAAAGGCCGTGACCTCATGGCCCTGATCAAGGGATTGGGTGATCAGATGATGGCCAATTTTTCCGGTTGCGCCAAAAATAACAAGTTTCATATCAGTCTCCTTTTTCATTTATATCAATCTGTTAAGCCGTGAGTGTGGGGTGGTTTCGGTCCATGAGCGGATGGCGGCCCAGTTGCGGTAATCGCCCTCGTCCGCGCCCAGATAGGCGAATAATGCGCGGGCGGGCAGCCGCGCCAAGCGGGGCAATTTGCTGTAGTTTAAAACACCGGCAAACTGACCAACCTGATCGGGGGTGACGTTCGGCAGTTGGGTGGCAATCTTTTGGGCGTATTTTTGGGTTTGGCGGGCGGCGGCCTCGGTTGGTGATGAGGCCGCCAAACAGCAGAAAAACAGGGCCGTTGGCATGTTGCTCAGGGTGGATTGGTGGGTTTGAACGAAGGCCGTCGCCTCGGGCAGCCATTTGTCATAGCGAATGGCGCTGCCGATGATCACCGCGTCATAGGCGTGGATATTGTCAAGGTCGCCGATCCATCTAGCGTCTGCGCTTTGACCATCTTTGCAGAGCTGTTTTGCGATTGCGACGGCGATCTCGGCGGTGCTGCCGTGGCGGCTGGCGTAGGCCACCAGTGTTTTGCCCGCCTTGGGGGCATTGGTGGCGCAACGATGGGTCGCCATAACCGTTTTGGCAGGGGCGGGCATAAGCCCGACGCTGGCGGCGCTTGCCCCTATAACAAGGGCGCTGGTTTTGACAAATCCTCGGCGGGTTTGCATTTCTGCCTCCATCGTTGCGTAACTTGACACTGTGTCAATTGACGGTAGAGGCAGAAATAGGTATTGCTTTACATTATGTCAAGTAACGCCCTAAATACCCGCACCAAAATCCTGAACGCAACTTGGAAGTTGATGGAGGAACGCCGAGGCGTTGGCGTACGCATGAGCGACATTGCCAAGGCGGCCGGGATATCGCGCCAAGCGGTTTATTTGCATTTTTCAACACGGGTCGATTTGTTGGGGGCGACAACGAAATACGTGGACGAAATCAACGGTTTGGATGAGCGACTTAAGGTTGTTACCCAGGCCAAATCGGGTTTTGATGCGCTGATGGCCTATGTGGATGTTTGGGGCAACTACCTGCCTGAAATCCACGGGATTGCGGGCGCCTTGTTGGCGGTGCGCGAAACTGATGAGGCCGCCAAAGCGGCATGGGATGACTGCATGTCCTGCCACCAATCGGGCTGCCATGATATCGTCAAAGCCCTGCAATCCGAGGGCCGTTTGGCCGCAAACTGGACTGATTCGAGCGCCACAGAAATGATGTGGGTACTGTTGTCGTTTCAGACGTGGGAACAGCTGACAGTGGAATGCGGCTGGTCAAACGCGCAATACATCACGTGGATGAAGTCAATTTTAGTGCAAACCTTTGTCAGCTAGCTTTTGCGTTGCGTGTTGCCTTTAGACTGTTTGGCCTTGGCGCGGCTGTTGGATTTACCGCTATCCTCGGCTTTTTTCGCGACGGATTTCACCACAGTCTTTTCGTCGCGTTTGCGGGTGGTTTTATAGGTCTTGTGGGTGACATCGCCGCATTTCGAACAGATGTAAGTGTCATCAACGTCAAAGACTTCCTCGACCCATGTGCTGATCTCGGTGTCGCCGTTCTCGAGTTCCTTGCGGCTTTCGCGGGCTTCGGATTTGATTAGGGTTTCGGTTTTATCGCTGCGCGAAACACTAAAGGCAGCGTTACACTCATTGCATTTGGCGCCGTCTGCGCCTGAGGACATGAATTTGGCATAGAGCCCGCCCGCAGCGATCAAACCGGCCACTGCCGCGCCGCCCTTGCGGATCATGCCGTCCTGTCCACCCAATATCCAATAGGCAAGGGCGGCAACGATCAAGCCCAGCACCACACCACCAATGATCGCCCCCTTTTTGATCGAGGCGCGGAGGGTTTCCTGTTCGTTCGAGAGCTGTGTCATTGCAAAATCCTTGGTTAAATAGGTCGTCAATAAAAATGTATTGGTCGCAGTATGCACGTATTCCGCGCCCCGCCAAAGGAAAAAGGAGAGCGGGTTTGCGCTCTCCTTTCGGGGTGTGGGGCTGGCGAGGCGTGGTTAGCCGTCGATTTTGCCCGCCATGATTGCGATCGCCTTTTGATAGACGCCTGCAGCATTCCATTCCTGAATGACGCGGAAATTTGGTTGGCCTTGCTGAAAACCTTTGCCCGGTTTCCAACCTTTTTGCCGCAGGTAGTTGGCGGTGCTGTGTAATGCGTCGGCCATGTTGCTCATGTCCACACGCCCGTCGCCATTGCCATCAACGCCATATTTCAAAATGTTGCCCAACAAAAATTGGGTATGGCCCAGTTCACCATGCTTTGCGCCGATGGATTTGGGCGAAACAGAACCCTTATCAACCAGTTTCAGACCCGCAATAATATGCGGAACAAAGAAATCGGAACGGCGGCAATCATAGGCCAGTGTGGCGGCGGCCGAAATCACATTGCTGTCGCCCATAAAATTGCCAAAGGCGGTTTCCATGCCGTGGATTGCGACGATCACCGAAGCGGGCACGCCATAGCGTTGTTCGAGGCTGGCGTAAAAGGCGGGATTTTTGGCGATCCGGCGGCGACCTTGGGCGACGATGGTGTCAGCCCCGCGCACCTGCATGAATTTGGCCAAGGAATATTTGAAGCTTTTCTGGTTCCGGTCCGCTGCAATCGTGCGTTTGGCGTAGGTGGTGCCAGCCAGCGCCGCCAATCCACGTTTGCCTACGCCAGCTTTTGCGGCCTCTTTGGCAAATGCGGCTTTCCATGTGTTAAAGCCGGAGGCGTTGTTGCCGCATTTCGCGGCCATTGCGGGGCTGGTTGCTAGGGCGATGAGCAAGCCTGTCGCGAGTAAAGTTTTTGATTTGAAAAGGGACATAAAGGTTCTCCGTTAATATTTATGCCCTATGTTTAACGCCAGAATGCGGCGGCGGCAATTGGATTGCCGCGCGCCATTCCTATTAAAAATGTTTGGTCAATAAACCACCGATCAGACGCTGCAATTCTGTGTGGATATCAGCGCGGCTTCTTTCGCTGACCTCCGTGCAGATCGGGTCTTCCCCTTCGATGCTGATGATCTGTTCACCGTTTTTGGTGCAGAGCCCCAGGAAGTGGAAATGGGTGGCGCGGACACTGTTTGGTCGTCGACATTGGGCAATTTCTGGCTGATCGACGCGGCGTTGATGCCCATCGGTGCGGTATCAGGAGCGCCAAGGTTGATGACCTGCAGCGGCGTGTTGATTTGGCTCAGGCTTCGGGATTGATAGGCCTGCGCCAAGGCGGGGTCGGTTGCCACGGCGGTCTTGTACCACTGACAATCCAGCATATAGCTGTGTTGATCGCAGTCGTTGATATAGCCCGCATGATCGGCCTGTACGCCCACCAGCCCAAGGGCCGTGTGACCGCCCAGTGAAAAGCCGACAACGCCGATGCGGGGCGTATCAATATGCAGCTTTTGCGCCAATTCGGATTGAACGCCTCGCAATATGTGAACGGGTTGCGGATAGATGTGGCCTGTCGGTTGCTGCGTGACAGTGCTGTCAAAGTGACCGATGTGATCTATACTTCTGGCTATAATACCAAGTCAAATTCCAACCGTGAATTTCTGCGTGTCACCGGCAAGATGCCAACTGCATGGCGGCAGAACTCGCAATAGAAAAAAAGGGCGCCAACAATGGGCGCCCTTTTGTTTAATCGTTCTGTATTGGTGCCTTAGCAGCTGTAATACATCTTGTATTCAATGGGGTGAGGTGTGTGCTCGTAGGCATAAACCTCTTCCCATTTCAGATCCATATAGCCTTCGATCTGGTCTTTGGTGAACACGTCACCGGCCAGCAGATAGTCCATATCGGCTTCCAACTCGTCCAGCGCTTCACGCAGGGATGCACAAACTGTCGGAATACCAGCCAGCTCTTCTGGGGGCAGATCATAGAGATCTTTGTCAGAGGCGGGGCCTGGATCAATTTTGTTTTTGATGCCGTCAAGGCCAGCCATCAGCAATGCTGCAAAGCACAGGTAGGGGTTGGCGGCCGGATCAGGGAATCGAGCCTCAACGCGTTTGGCTTTTGGTGATTCAGTCCACGGAATACGCACACAACCCGAGCGGTTCGACGCGGAATAAGCGCGCAGAACGGGGGCTTCAAAACCCGGGATCAGGCGTTTGTAGCTGTTGGTTGATGGGTTGGTGAAGGCGTTCAGCGATTTGGCGTGCTTTAGGATGCCGCCAATGAACCACAGCGCTTGATCCGATAGATCAGCGTATTTGTCGCCTGCGAACAATGGCTTGCCATCTTTCCAGATTGACATGTTCACGTGCATGCCGGTGCCGTTATCGCCAGAAATCGGCTTTGGCATAAAGGTCGCCGTTTTGCCGTAGGCATGCGCCACGTTGTGGATCACATATTTGTATTTCTGCAACTCATCCGCTTGATGCGTTAGGCTCCCGAAAATCAGGCCCAATTCGTGCTGACAGGACGCCACTTCGTGGTGGTGTTTATCAACCTTCATGCCCAGACGCTTCATGGTCGACAGCATTTCGGAACGAATGTCCTGCGCGTCATCAATCGGGTTCACAGGAAAATAGCCGCCCTTGATGCCCGGGCGGTGGCCCATGTTGCCCATTTCATAGGACGTATCTGTGTTCCAGGACGCGTCGCCTGCGTCAACTTCGAACGACACTTTGTTCATCTCGACGCTGAAACGCACATCGTCGAACAAAAAGAATTCAGCCTCGGGACCGTAGTAGGACACATCGCCAATGCCGGTAGACACCAAATAGGCCTCGGCTTTTTGGGCGGTGCCGCGTGGGTCGCGGGTGTAGGCTTCGCCGGTGTCTGGCTCAACCACCGAACAATGCACGGCCAGCGTTTTTTCCGCATAAAACGGGTCAATATAGGCGGATGCAGCGTCCAGCATCAGCTTCATGTCGGAGTTGTCGATTGATTTCCAACCCGCGATGGACGAGCCATCAAACATAAAGCCTTCCTCAAGGAAATCCTCATCCACCAGATCAGCCACCACAGTCACGTGCTGCAATTTACCGCGCGGATCAGTGAAGCGAACATCAACATATTCGATGTTCTCGTCCTTGATCAGCTTTAGCATGCCTTTGTTGTCCATTTTCAGTCCTCGCTTTGTACTTGTTTGAATTTCTAATGAGTGGTGGTCAGTTAAATCGCGTCTACGCCCGTTTCGCCGGTGCGGATACGCACGACTTGTTCCACGGGCGAGACGAAAATCTTGCCGTCACCGATTTTGTCGGTTTTGGCGGCGTCGACGATGGCCTCAATAGCGCCTTCAACCATGTCCTCGGGCAGCACCACTTCGATTTTGACCTTGGGCAGGAAATCGACGACATATTCCGCGCCGCGGTACAGTTCGGTGTGGCCCTTTTGGCGGCCAAAGCCTTTGACTTCGATCACAGAGAGGCCTTGAACGCCTACGTCTTGCAAAGCTTCTTTCACTTCGTCCAATTTGAACGGCTTGATGATGGCTTCGATCTTTTTCATGAACTCTGACTCCCCACAGGTGGTTTCCCCTGTGATAGATCACTTTCATATTGTCGCTACAATTCGCTATGGTGATGGTGGCAGGGGGCGGTGATGGATTCTGACCTCTGTGATTAAAAATTAGGCGATACGTGCGAAATATGTGCGGTTTGCGAAAAATGGGTAATTGTGATGACCGAACTTCTGACAGCGGCACAGATGAAAGCGATCGAGCAGGCGGCGATTGATAGTGGTGAGGTCACGGGGCTGGAACTGATGGAGCGGGCCGGGCGCGGTGTGGTGGACGCGGTGTTTGAGGAGTGGCCAGAGCTGGCCAAAACCTCGCACCGAGCCGTGGTGCTGTGCGGGCCGGGCAACAACGGTGGTGACGGCTTCGTGGTGGCGCGGTTGCTGAAAGAGTGGGGCTGGGAGGTTGAGGTGTTTCTCTATGGGGACGCTGAGAAATTGCCGCCGGATGCACGGGTGAATTATGTGCGTTGGGTGGAGATAGGGGAGGTCCTTGCCTGGAGTGAGTTGGACGCCGGAAGGACAAGGGCCAACGTGTTCGTTGATGCCGTATTCGGCACTGGTCTTACGCGTCCGGTTCCAGATGAGGTTTCGCATGAGTTGCTCATGGCAACTGTTCACAACCGGTTGTATTCCAAAGTCGTGGCCGTTGATTTGCCATCGGGTCTTTGCGCTGACAGCGGAAAAATGCTGGAAGGTAAATACGGTGCATTTTGTGACCTAGCTGTTTCGTTCCACGAGCGAAAAGTTGGCCATCTACTGGGCGAAGCTGTTCAACGAAGCAAGCGGTTGGTCGTGAAAGACATTGGTTTGTCCCGTGGCTTCGTTGAACTGCATGTGCACAGGGTTGATCGTGAATGGCTAACTGATGACGAGTTGCCGGAAATAAAAAAATGGAAATTTGATCAAAAATACACACACGGTCACGCTCTAATCCTTTCGGGCGGCTCCGGCGGAACCGGCGCGGCGCGATTGGCGGCGCGAGGGGCGCTCAGGATCGGTGCGGGCTTGGTGACTGTGGGGTGTCCGCCGGAAGCTGTGGCCGAGAATGCGGCGCAGTTGAATGCGATTATGTTGTCCCCTGTGCATGACGCGGATGCTTTGGCGCGGGTGTTGCAGGACACGCGGATCAATGCGCTGTGTCTGGGGCCGGCTTTGGGCGCGGAGCGGGCGCGGGAGTTGGTGCCGGTGGCGCTGGCGAGCAAAGCGGATATTGTGCTGGATGCGGATGCGTTGAGCGCTTTTGCAGACAATCCCGAAACGCTCTTTGAGCTTACCAGCTCGCATCGCTCTGTTGTTCTGACCCCGCATGCTGGCGAATTTGCGCGGCTATTCCCCGACATAGCGAAGAGGCTCGGGGAAGAGCCGATAAGCGGCCCCGCCTATTCCAAGGTCGACGCCACGCGAGAGGCGGCCAAGCGGGCGGGCTGTGTGGTGCTGTTCAAAGGGCCGGATACGGTGATTGCGACGCCGGATGGGCAATGTTCGATCAACTCGGCGCATTACGAGCGCGAGGCGCCGTGGTTGGCGACGGCAGGATCAGGGGATGTTTTGGCGGGGTTCATCACGGGGCTGTTGGCGCGGGGCTTTACGCCGATGCAGGCGGCAGAAACGGCGGCGTGGTTACATGTGGAATGCGCGCTGGCCTTTGGGCCGGGGCTGATTGCCGAGGATTTGCCGGAGACCTTGCCCAAGGTGTTTAGGGAGTTGGGTGTCTAGCCGATTTCAAGCCAACAGGCTAAAAATAGAAAACGCCCCACGCTGCCCCATAACAGGAGAAGTGTGAGGCGTTGAAATCTCGATGGACGGTGTTGCTGGCTTAAGCAGCCACGGCCATTTCGTTCACAGTGCTGGCGATTTCCAGACCGTTTGCATAGATCACGTGGGGGGTGTCAAATTCCAGCTCATAAATGCGCAGGGTTTGTTCCTCGCATTTGGCGATATATTCGCCGTCGGCCAGTTTTGAAACAGGCACCATAGCGGAATCTGTGTTGTACAGCGCTTGTGACAGCAGGCCACGCACCAGAATGTGCTGGCCAGCGCCAACAAAGGTATCGGCGACAGGGCGGCCTTCGCCAAGGCGATCAGCGGATACTTTGTAAGGGGTAAAGGTGATTTCGCGCATATGAACAGCACGCAGCGTGGCGATGCCGGTGTCACGGGTGATCACACGATCACCAACATTCAAATGTTCAACGGGGATTTCGCCGTCCAATGTCAGCACGATGGTGCCCATTGCAACACCGGATGTGATTCCGGATGTGTTTTCGGTTTTTGTGTCCATGTTGGTTTTCATAGCGTTTCTCGCTTTTATGATTTCTGCCTCGGTTTTCCCCCAGCATTAAGGCACAAATGTGTTTATGTCGCGTAAATTCTGTGATTAATTTTCTGCTGGCCACGGTGTGTGACCTTTGTTAGAAGGCCCAGACTTTGGGTTTACCACCAAGGTTTTGTGCGGGTGTGGCGGAATGGTAGACGCGCCGGTTTTAGGTACCGGTTCCTATGGAGTGAAGGTTCAAGTCCTTTCACCCGCACCATTTTCCAGCTACACTTCGTTGGTATCAATGGACCGGATATCGGGCATTATGGCTTTAGGAGCGCTGCAATGAAACCAATTCACATAGCAATGTTATCGCTTGTCAGCATTTCATTATCCCTACCAGTCTATGCGCAGTCGGAACATGAGGCCGTTCTTTGTGAGGCGGCGACCACCGGCCGGGTTGTTGAGCTGGAATACGATAAGGATGCCAGCAAGGGGTGTGCGCCGCGTCTGGTTGATGTGCACCAAGTCGCAATTGGCAACAATGGCACGCTGTATTTACATGGTTGGCAGACTCGTGGCTGTACCAAGGGGCGTGATTTTGCATCTGAACGGATTTTTAGATTTGATAAAATCAAGGCCGTCAATTTGGTCGAGGGTGCCTTTGACGAGGAATCTAAATCCATCAAGGCTGAAGGCTGGGATGGTTGTCTTGGTTCAAATTGCTTTATCAAAGAGAACATCTGCGAATAGCGCCTGCGCCAAAGGTGCTTTGTGGCCCAAATTTTTGGATCTAAATCGGGCATCCACCTGATTTCCCGCCGGTGAATGCACTGTATTTGCCGCGCAAGGTGTTCGGCTTGTGACGGTGGTGGCGCTACAAAATGAGCGACTATTTTGCGTCAAGTTGTTCACACTTTGTCCACACAACAGCCTTACAAACAAAAAGACAGTTATTTCTAACCGAAATTGCTTTGTGCGCCAGTGCCTGGCTTTAGCGAGGCTTGGAAAGAGGCAGGTTTCAAAGCGCAGGAGGCCGCAATCGGAATGAAAGGTTATGCAGGCGATGAGTGCGCGTAAACCAACAGGTGGCCACCAACCACCAACGACCTTTGGCCGAGCAGGGGCCGTTTGTGGTGTGGCACCGGATTGGGCGGTCGGCGTTGTGGCTGTTTGTGCGCAAGCGGCGCAAGATCGGAAAAACCTCTTTGATTTAGGCGCTTTACCCGCTGGTTGCTGGTGTCTTTTTGTAAGAGCCCATTGATATGCCAACCACCTTTGGCGTCATATACCTTGGTGCAGGCCCGCAGATTGACCCGACAGCGGGTGATTTTCAGGCCCACAACCATAGGAGCGAAAATGCCACCGCGCTGGTGGGGGACGCCCTTGGCTCTTTGGCCGCGCCACTCGACGACAACTTCCAGGCGTTTTCTATTGGTTCGACCAGGTACAGCGATGGCGTAGACGCTGTCGATGACACCGCAGACGATAGGTCTATGCCTGAGGATCAAGATGCATTTCGGCTTAATGGCGCAGGGGATCAGATGTATGATGAGGCCGTGGTCTATAACGCGACGGTCACTTACATCGATGGCACCACTGCGCTGATCTCTGCTGTGGTGTATCAAGATACAGGCGGAACTCTTTACCTGGCACCTGACGCATCCAACAATATGGATCAAGTTGCGCTCGAGGCGAACGCCATACAATCCCTGACCCTCGATAGTGTCTCTGTGGATGCCAGCGATATGCTGGCAGGCCGGATGGGCAGGGGGTTTGTCGCGCCCGATGGCAGGGCGGATGAAATCACGGATTTTGACATCAGCACAGGCATTGGGGGCATTGGAACCGTGGGCAGCGCCAGAAATGGTTTCATTGATCTGTCGCCGTTCTATAATGCGACCACGTTGGCGGCATGGAACGCAGCCAATCCTGACCAAACCTACGCGACGCTCTTGGAATGGTTGCAGACTGATCAGGCCGAGGGCACGTTGAATGAAGCGGGTGGATTGCAAATCCTGGATGGCGGAATTGTCTTCGACAGCTTTGATCTGCGTGTTGAAAATACCGATGTTGCTTGTTTTGCGAGCGGCACATTGATCGCCACAATGAAAGGCGAGGTGCGCGTTGAGGATTTACGGCCCGGAGACCGGATTTTGACAATGGATCATGGGTTCCAGCCTCTGCGCTGGGCAGGGTCACAACATCTGTGCGCTCATGATTTGGTCCGACACGAACATCTGCGCCCGATCCGCATCCGAAAAGAGGCGACGGGATTGAGCCATCTGGCACAGGATTTGATTGTTTCGCCGCAACACCGGATAATGATTGCCTCCAAAGTCGCCCAACGGATGTTTGACAGCTCTGAAATCCTGATTGCGGCAAAGCAGTTGTTGGCGCTTGATGGCATCGACATAGCCCATGACATTCATGAGGTGACCTATCACCATATCCTGTTTGAGCATCATGAAGTCGTCTTTGCCAATGGTATCCATGCCGAGAGCCTCTATTTGGATGGCGAGGCGATGAAAGCCCTAAGCCCGGCTGGCCGTGAGCAGATCGTGACGTTATTCCCTGAACTGGCTTTGCCGGGTTTTGCGTTGCAGTCTTGTCGCCCGATCGTTGCTGGCAAACGGGCCGAAAAAGTGGCCTTTAGGCATTCGAAAAACCGTAAACCGTTGGTCGTTCTTGGGGCGCATTCTGTTTAGATCGAAAAGGCAGAGGTCGATCTAGGTGTTGCAACGTCTTCTTAAGGGACATAGTTGCACCGGTTCGATACTTTCGTTGAGTGCTGGCGGCAATTCCAAAAGGATAGTCAGAGTTTTCGACGAGGATGACGCGGTTTTGGGCCAATCGCGATCCGCTCTTTGCTCTGACACGTAGAGTTTTGCGTGGCCAAGCCGTTGATCAAGGTGTTGGGGG
>DEIK01000041.1 GCA_002352425.1 Rhodobacteraceae bacterium UBA2776 | reverse complement strand
CGATTGGCCTTCAGCGTGTCAATCAACGCATCAAATGGCGAGGGCCAGCTCACCCGCTCGGCCCCTGACAGACCGGCCAGCGCATGATGCCGTGTGCCGCCTACAATCACCTCGGCGGCCTCGACAACGGCACGGGTCGCAGGGGTCAGCCCCTCCAGCCCGTCCTCGCCAATACCAACAATATGCAGCCAAGGTTTCATCCCGCCCCCTCAGGCAGCCCTGCCGCCAAAGCATTCAGAGTAGCCGAAGCCATCGCCGACCCCCCACGCCGCCCGCGCAAGGTAACAAACTCGCAGCCCCGCGGATTGGCCGCCAGTTCTGCCTTGCTCTCGGCCGCCCCGACAAACCCCACCGGAAAGCCCAATATCACTGCCGGCTTTGGCCAGCCGCGATCCAGCAGTTCCAGCAAGTGAAACAGGGCAGTGGGCGCATTGCCGATCACCACCACCGCGCCCTCGATCCGCTCTTGCCACAGCTCCACCGCTGCCGCCGAGCGCGTATTCCCGATCGCTTTTGCCAGCGCCGGCACAGACGGGTCGTTTAACGTCACCACCACGTCGTTCTCTACGGGCAGATATCGCCTGATGATCCCCGCGCCAACCATCTCGCAATCGCACAACACTGGTGCACCCGACAACAGCGCATCGCGCCCAACTTCATAGGCCTGTTCCGAAGACGCCAGCCGGTCCGCCACCTCGACCATACCACAGGCATGAATCAGGCGGATCGCTACCGCCTCCATTCCTGACCCAAACCGCTCTAGCCGCGCCTCTTTGCGAACGTTGGCAAAGCTTTGGGCATAAATCGCCGAAGGATTCTTCTCATATGGCCTCATGCGCAAACCTTGCCGCAAACATCAATTAAACAACCGTGCAAACGCTCTGCAAGGGGTGTTTTCCGCCGGATTAGACTACCCATTTGACTTCCGTGCACTCTCGGGCCCCAGCGGATGTTTCGCGTGAGGATACTCCGGATGATGATGGTGGTCATGATGGTGATGCCCATCCTCGTGGTCATGGTCGTGATGGTGGTGATCCAAATCCAGCCGACATGCCCCGGTACAAAATGTATCACACAAGTCACAAGTCTCGACCGTCGCCCCCGGCGCATTCGCTCCCTGACCCTCGACATGGTGGTGGTGGCTTTCCTGAACCGCGCCCACTTCTGCCTCAAACCCCAATACCTGTGTGCGGTATTTACATGTTCCGCAAGTCTCAGGAGGTACTTCATCCAACTGTTCCGTCACGCGTTCGGCAAAGGTTTCCAGCACCTTGGGGTGGTCATTCAAATAACCTGCCTTTACGAAGGTAATATCTGGATATGCGGTAGCCACCTGATCGGTGAAGCCGTAAATCCGGTCAATCAGAATACCTGCGAACAGGAAGTAGGGAAACACGATCACCCGCTTGTAGCCCAGCCGCGTTGTATGTTCCAAACAAGGCTCTACCAAGGGGAAAGTCACACCGGAATAACCCACTTCGCACCAACCAAACCCCATACCTTCCCACAGCATCCGCGCCACTTTGGCGACATTGGCGTTGGCATCCGGATCAGAGGCACCGCGCCCGATCACCACCAGACAGGTTTCTTCCAAGGGCAGTTCACCATATTCGGCGTTGGCGGCCTCCACAGCCTCCTGTACCCGTGCACCAGCAGCTGCAATCATCTTGGGGTCTACCCCCAATTCACGCCCATAGGTCACATCAACGCTGTGTTTTTTGGCATAGGTGTTCAGTACCGTTGGGATGTCGTTCTTGGTGTGCATCGCGGCAAACAGCATCCCAGGAACGGCGATGATCCGCTCGCAACCCGCATCACGCAAACGATCCAGGCCATCACGGATTACCGGATTAGCAAACTCCAGATAGCCGTAGTCGACCTCCCAGTCGTCGGGCAGCAATGCGGGCAGCTTTTCCGCCAGCACCGCGAATTGGTCCACCGCATCCTGCGAACGCGAACCGTGGCCGCAGATCATCACACCAATCTTGCCCATGTTCATGCCTCCTGCGGTTCAGCGTCGATCTCTTCCTCGGTTTCGTCTTCTTCCGACGCCTCTTCATCACGCCCTTTGCTGGCCTGCCACAAAGCGGCAGCTGCAGCGGCTGCCATGGCCGCCAAACCCAGCCAATGATTGTGCCCCGCAACCTCGATTACATGGGATGGATGCGCAAACGCAGGAGCCGCCACCAAGGCCGTGATAAATGAAAACAGTAATTTCATCGCATATATCCTCTATTAGCCGCCCAAAACAGGTCAGGTGACAGGAACATATGCTCCCGACGATGCTGGTTCCGATCCCCTGTATGGGTCAATCATCCACAGCCAACCGTTCTGGCCCTTTGGGCTTCGTCAGTTTCAGCTATAGGCACCTTGCCCGCTCATCGCAATCGGATTCACGACGAACAAGCCACCACCGGCGACATCCCCCTTGCAATCGGGCGGACAATCCGTTTCATCAGCGCCAGAGCAAAGGAAACACGATGACCACGATCACCATCTGCGACACCTGCAAACGCGAGGGCTGGGATGCTGAAACCCAGAAACAGACCGATGGCGAGGCCCTGGCCGATCTGGTCGAGACCGCAGCCACAGCCGCAGGCGGCATCGTCAAAACGCGCCGGTTTTCCTGTCTGATGGGCTGTGATCGTGCCTGTAACGTCACAATTCAGGCAGAAGGCAAGCTGAAT
The DNA here is from genome assembly GCA_002352425.1 of Rhodobacteraceae bacterium UBA2776. GTDB lineage: Bacteria > Pseudomonadota > Alphaproteobacteria > Rhodobacterales > Rhodobacteraceae > Profundibacter. Next base: position 3,253 of record DEIK01000041.1, on the reverse strand, counting down.
TATACACTTGGCCAGTTCACCCCCAGCACCGACGTCGCCGAAGCCCTCGTCACATATGCCGCCTTACACGCCGCCAGCACATCCGGCCAAGTGCCCTATCGTGACTGGCCACAGGCGATTAAAGGCCATTTCACCACCCGCCATCCATCTCTGCCCGCAGACGAATGAACCATGCGCTGATCCTTTTGCTGGCCCTGTTGCTTGACGCCCTGCTGGGCGAGCCGAAATGGTTGTGGTCTCGTGTGCCACATCCGGCGGTAGTGATGGGGCAGGTTGTGATTTGGATGGACATACGGCTCAACAACGGGGAGGCGCGCGAGCGCAACGGCATCCTGACCATGGCCGCACTGGTCACCAGCGCTGGTATTTTGGGATTGTTAGTCTCTAACTTGCCTGATTGCGATATACTACAGATCATCCTTGCCGCCATGCTGTTGGCCCAGAAAAGCCTGGTCCAACACGTCAAAGCCGTGGCTGATGCCCTTCGCCTGTCCACTGGTGACGGGCGACTTGCTGTGTCGAAGATCGTCGGACGGGATACCAAGGCAATGGGTGATACTGCCATTGCTCGCGGTACGATTGAAAGCGCTGCCGAAAACCTGTCGGACGGCGTTATTGCGCCCGCCTTCTGGTTTCTGATGCTGGGACTGCCCGGTCTGCTGATCTACAAAATCACCAACACGGCGGATTCCATGATCGGCTACAAAACGGAACGCCACAAGGATTTTGGTAGGGCCGCCGCGCGGCTGGATGATGCGCTGAACTACATCCCCGCCCGCCTGACTGTCTTACTAATCGTCGCCACCCACGGCACACTAGGTAAATGGCGTGTAATCCTGCGCGATGCCCCACTGCACCGCTCTCCCAACGCAGGTTGGCCCGAAGCCGCGATGGCCGCTACCCTGAGCATCGCCCTGTCCGGTCCCCGCAGCTATGACGGGAAAATGCGGGATTTCCCCTATGTTTACCCTGAAGGCCGCCGCACCCTGACCCCCACCGATATTGACGCTGCCACCGCGGCGCTTTGGCGCGCATGGGCCGGATTGGTTGCAATTGTGGCCGTATTGGCGGTGGTTATCTAAGCCATTGCCACCCGCAACAGCCCTGCTAGTCTGCGCTCAAATTTGTTTTGAAAGGCCCGTGCGTATGCGTAACCCGATTTTTCCTATGCTGACCGCCCTGTGTTTGACCCTGACACCGGCCTATGCAAACGGCCAATGCGGCGGCAAATTCAGTACCTTTGTGGCCAACCTGAAAAAGGAAGCCATCGCAAACAGCCACGACAAGGCAACTGTAGACCGTTTCTTTGCCTCGGTCCGGCAAGATCCGAAAACCTTGAAAGCCGACCGTTCGCAAGGGGTGTTCCAGAAAAGCTTTATCGACTTTTCTCGCGCTCTGATCAGCAAATCCCGCCTAAGCAAAGGCATCGCCAACGCACGTAAATACGACAGGGTATTTGACCGGATTCAAAAACAATACGGCATCAACCGCGGTGTTTTGCTCGCTTTTTGGGCATTTGAGACCGATTACGGCACGTTTCAGGGTAATTTCAATACACTAAACTCTCTGGTCACACTGGCGCATGACTGTCGCCGCCCACAACTGTTCCGGCCGCAAATTTTTGCCGCGTTGGAACTCTATGAACGGGGTAACTTTTCGCCAACTAAAACCTCCGGTGCATGGGCTGGGGAAATCGGCATGGTGCAGATGCTGCCCGCCGATATTCTGGAAAACGGTGTCGATGGGGACGGAGACGGCAAAGTCAGCCTGAAAACTTCGCCTGCTGATGCGCTGATGTCGGGGGCGAAAATGCTGTCTTCGCTTGGCTGGCGTCCGAACCAGCCGTGGTTGCAGGAAATCACTGTACCGCAGAATCTGGATTGGGCCAAAACCGGCTTGAACACTGAAATGACGGTGGCGCAATGGGCCAAGCTGGGTGTGAAAGCGCGCAACGGGTCACTGGCACCCGGCAAACTGCCTGCCTCAGTTCTGCTGCCAATGGGGCGCAAGGGGCCAGCGTTCCTCGCCTATCCGAATTTCCGCGTTTATTTCGAATGGAACCAAAGCTTTGTTTACGTCACCACCGCCGCCTATTTCGGTACACGGATCGAAGGGGCTAAACCCTACAACGCTGGAAACCCCGACCCCGCGCTGACGGGGAAACAAATGAGAGCCTTGCAAAAAAAGCTGGCAGCGCGCGGGTATGATGTGGGTAAAATTGACGGTATTCTGGGGGCAAAAACCCGGGCCGCAATTCAAGCAGAGCAAATCCGGCTGGGCCTGCCTGCCGACGCATGGCCCGCCAAGACGCTGCTGAACAAACTATAAAAACAAAAAGCCCCAAGCGATTGGCACGGGGCATTTTGTTATTCTGTCGTCGACTACTTACCAATCAATAAATTCTTCAAAGTCTTCAACCAGTAGGCGCCACCAATCCAACGTATCCTCAAAGTTTTTGTTGCCAACTCCGTCAAAATCTAGGTTCACATCCATTTCTAAAAATGGGTCACCCTCATCATCAATATAGGCTTTGGCAAACCGTTTATCACGGTTCCATTCATTGATCTTAAGCGCCGAAACCCCGTTATTCAGATCATAGCCCGCCTTGATCAAGATGGAGCTACAATTATCATTGTTTTCACAACCATAAAAATAGACCGAGAACTTGGTGTCAGACACACGGCTGGAAATCTTTGGGTCACCTTGGGAATCTACATCCATCGTAGCAACAAAACCGAAATCCTGCATGGCCTTCATTACAACGCTGGCTTTCGTTGCCGTCACTTCTGCCTGTGCGATGTTGCTACTGAACATCAGTGCTGCAACAGCTAATCCTCCAAATAGTTTTGCAAGAAATCTCATATATCACCTTCTTTCAATATTTAATTTGGACGAACTGAACCAAAGATATTGGCAGAGGTCAACGTAATATGGGAAATAATACATACCCAGAGTATGGCAGAATGCATTTTTCATCACTTCGTAAGTCTTTGCATCTGCATTTAGTCAGCCATCCTACCGTTAGGTAGCCTGAGAAAACTGTACCTCAAGCCACCATTTCTTCGGCTTTTTTCAGGTCAACACTGACCAGTTGGCTCACACCCAATTCGCCCATTGTCACACCGAACAGGCGATCCATTCGTGACATTGTTACCGCATGGTGAGTGATGATCAGAAAGCGCGTATTGGTGCGACGGGTCATTTCATCCAGCAGATCGCAGAACCGCGTGACGTTGGCGTCATCCAAAGGTGC
>DEIK01000126.1:2176-2754 GCA_002352425.1 Rhodobacteraceae bacterium UBA2776 | reverse complement strand
GACGGTGTGCTCAACCTGCACGCGGGGGTTGACCTCGATGAAGTGGAAGGTGCCGGTGTCTATGTCCATCAGGAACTCGACGGTTCCGGCACATTCATAGCCAACGTGTTGACAGATTTTGCGGCCAAGCTCGCAGATTTCAGCGCGTTGTTCTTCGGACAGGTAAGGGGCGGGCGCGCGTTCCACGACCTTTTGGTTGCGGCGTTGGACTGAACAATCGCGCTCATAAAGGTGATAGATATTGCCCGCTTGGTCACCCAGAATCTGCACTTCGACGTGGCGGGCGCGGATGATCATCTTTTCCAGATAGCCTTCGTCATTGCCGAATGCAGCCGAGGCTTCGCGGCGACCTTCCAGCACTTTTTCTTCCAGCTCGTCTTCGCTGTTGATGGCCCGCATACCGCGGCCGCCGCCGCCCCATGAAGCCTTGAGCATCAGCGGATAGCCAACCTCGGCAGCTTGCTTTTTGACCACGTTCATATCATCCCCCAACACTTCGGTGGCGGGGATTACGGGGACATTGGCCTCAATCGCAACTTGGCGGGCGCTGGCCTTGTCCCCGAGCATACGCATGGTGG
>DEIK01000126.1:0-2147 GCA_002352425.1 Rhodobacteraceae bacterium UBA2776 | reverse complement strand
GGCTTTGGGGCCGATAAAGGTGATGTCAGCCGCAACGCAAGCATCAACGAAATCGGGGTTTTCCGACAGCAGGCCGTATCCAGGGTGGATCGCGTCAGCACCGGACATTTTCGCGACCCGGATGATTTCCTCGATCGACAGGTAGGCGGCAACAGGCCCCAGGCCCTCGCCAATGCGGTAGGCTTCGTCAGCTTTAAAGCGGTGCAGGCCCAGCTTGTCTTCTTCGGCGAAAATGGCGACGGTTTTCTTACCCATCTCATTGGCAGCCCGCATGATACGAATGGCAATTTCGCCGCGGTTTGCGATTAGGATTTTGTTGAAGTCAGGCATGTGGCCCCCTGTGGGTTTTGTTGCTGCGCCGCAGGCGGACGCCCGCGTTTAACGGGGTTGTAGGGTTTGTGTAAGGATTCGACTAGGTCCAAACGCTGTGTTTTACGTCTGCAAGTTGCCGCGCCCCCATTTGGCCCATGTTCGAGATCAGATCCGCCCGCAAGATATCGACCACATGTTGCGCCCCTTTGGCCCCGAATGCGCCAAGCCCGTAGTGAAATGCACGGCCCAGCATGACAAAATCAGCCCCCAAGGCGATGGCGCGCAGGATGTCTAAGCCACCTTCAATGCCGGAGTCAAAGATCAGAGGGTAGTCGGGGCCGACGGCGTGGCGAATTGTGGGCAGGGCTGTGATGGCGGCGGGGGCTCCTGCGAACTGGCGGCCTGCGTGGTTGGAAACCCAGACAGCATCGACGCCTTCGTTTTGCAGGCGCTGGGCGTCCTCTGGGTTTAACACGCCCTTGACCACCAGCGGGCCATCCCATGATTGGCGCAATTTTTGCAGATATTCCCAATCAGGCGAGGCGCGCAACATATAGCCGATGTGATCAGTCGAAGAGCGAGCGGCGGCAGATTCCATATAGGATTCCATCAGCCGCAAACGTGGTTTACCGTGCTTCAAGGTGCCAAAGGCCCATGTCGGGCATCGCGCCACCTGCGCCAGCAGGCGCGGTGTGAAACGTGGCGGTGTGGTTAGGCCGCTACGCGTTTGACGTTCGCGACGACTGGCGGCGGGGACATCGACGGTCAGGACAAGGGTGTGGAATCCTGCCTTGCGGGCACGGTTCAGCATATCGTCCAGGATCGCAGGGTCACGTGGCGGGTAGAGCTGGAACCAGCCTTGGTCGCCAATATGCGGCGCGAGGGTTTCCGGCGTTTGGGCGGCCACCGTAGACAGGCCATAAGGGATGCCTTGGGCGGCGGCCAGACGGGCGAGGGTGCATTCAGCACCGGGCCACATCAGGCCGGACATGCCGATGGGGGAAATGCCAAAGGGCAATGTGTAGTCGCGGCCCATCAGGGTGGTGGTCAGATCGGGCGTGAACTCGCCATGTAGAACCGAGGGTTTGAGCAAGACATCGTCAAGGGCGCTGCGGTTGCGGTGTTGGGTTGCTTCGTCGCCGGTGGCACTGTCGAGGTACTCCCAGACGAAGTGCGGGATGCGTTTACGGGCGCTTTTGCGCAAGTCTTCGATGCCGGGGTGTGTGCTGTGCATGCTCATAACGGATTGATAGCGTTTGGGATGTTTGAGGGGAAGGGGTTTCGCCGTGCTTTGCACGCCGACCGAGCTCGCCCCTGACGGGGCTCGCTGTGCCTGCGGCGCGGATATTTAGGAAAAGAAGAAAGGGGCTGGGTTATGTTAATGATCGGGAACATAGTGTGAACAAGTCTTTTCCTCGGCGATAAAATCCGGTAGGCAAGCGCCTATGAATGATTTTGATGATTTTGACAGCTCTTATGATGCCCCCGTTGGGCTGGCGGCGCGGGCGATGGCGGCGCGGCCTAGGTCCTATTTGGATGGGTTGAACCCTGCGCAATGCGCCGCTGTTGAGGCGATGGATGGGCCTGTGTTGATGTTGGCGGGGGCTGGCACGGGCAAAACCCGCGCGCTGACCACACGGATTGTGCATTTGTTGAACACTGGACGGGCGCGCCCCAATGAGGTGTTGGCGGTGACGTTTACCAACAAGGCGGCGCGCGAAATGAAGGATCGCGTTGGTCAGATGTTGGGGGACACCGTGGAGGGGATGCCGTGGCTGGGCACGTTTCATGCGATTTGCGTTAAACTGTTGCGCCGCCATGCCGAGCTGGTCGGG
>DEIK01000090.1 GCA_002352425.1 Rhodobacteraceae bacterium UBA2776 | reverse complement strand
CGCGAGGCCACAGCGCGCAATCAAGACTTCGACGAGATTTACGCAGAGTTTTCTGACGGCAAAGCCAAAGAGCAGGCCAGTCGTTGCAGCCAATGCGGTGTGCCCTATTGCCAGACCCATTGCCCGCTGCACAACAACATCCCCGATTGGCTGTTGATGACCGCTGAAGGGCGGTTGAAAGAGGCCTATGAATTAAGCCAAGCGACCAATACCTTTCCTGAAATATGTGGCCGCATCTGCCCGCAGGATCGCCTGTGCGAAGGCAATTGCGTCATCGAGAACTCCGGCCATGAGACGGTCACCATCGGCGCGGTTGAAAAGTACATCACTGATACTGCCTGGGAAAACGGGTGGGTCACGCCCAACCTGCCACATGCAGAGCGCCCCGAAACTGTGGGCATCATCGGCGCAGGGCCGGGCGGGCTGGCGGCTGCGGATGTGCTTCGCCAAGCGGGCGTTCAGGTCACGGTTTATGATCGCTATGATCGGGCCGGCGGATTGCTGACATATGGCATCCCAAGCTTTAAATTGGAAAAGCCCGTCGTGATGCGCCGCGTTGAGCAGTTGGAGCAAGCGGGCGTTCAGTTCGTGATGAACTGCAACGTCGGCGAGGACATTAGTTTCCAAGCAATCACCGGCCAGCATGACGCTGTTCTAATCGCTACCGGAGTTTATGATTCAAGAGATCTGAAAGCACCGGGTGTCGGTGCGGCGGGCGTGGTTCAGGCGCTGGACTACCTGACCGCAAGTAACAAGGTCAGCTTTGGTGATGAGGTGCCGGAATACGAGAGCGGTGCGTTGAATGCGACCGGCAAACGGGTTGTTGTGATCGGTGGCGGTGATACAGCGATGGACTGTGTGCGGACTGCAATCCGCCAAGGCGCGACCAGCGTGAAATGCCTGTACCGTCGCGACCGCGCCAATATGCCGGGCAGCCAACGCGAAGTTCAAAACGCAGAAGAAGAAGGCGTTGAATTTGTCTGGCAGACTGCGCCAAATGGTTTTGTCGGTGATCCGGTTGAGGCCGTGAAAGTGCAAAAAATGCGTCTGGGCGCACCCGACGCGACGGGTCGGCAAAGCCCTGAAGTGATTGATGGGGCGGATTATGATGAACCAGCGGATCTGGTGGTGATGGCGCTTGGGTTCTCGCCGGAAAACCTGCCAGCCTTGTGGGACGAAGACGCCTTGGAAGTGACCCGTTGGGGCACTGTCAAAGCCAACTTCAAAACCCATCAAACCGAGATCGACGGCGTGTTCGCGGTAGGCGACATCGTGCGTGGGGCAAGCCTAGTGGTTTGGGCCATTAGTGATGGGCGCGGGGCTGCGGATTCAATCATCAAGTACCTTAATTCGGAGACCGTTATCGCGGCCCAATAGTGGCAAAGGCGAAGCAAAGTCTGCACGTGAGGCACGGGAGGAAATGGAATGACAAGAAGCGGTAAATGTTTGTGTGGCGCGGTTGGTTTAACGATCCGTGATATGAACCCCGATTTTGGGGCCTGTCATTGCAAAATGTGTCAGCGTTGGGCGGGCTCAGCCTATATGAGCCTAACTGTTCCCGCCGAGACGATCAGTTTTGAAGGTGCTGAAAACATTGGCCGCTACCAATCCTCGGAATGGGCCGAGCGGGCGTGGTGCAAGGTCTGCGGCTCAAACCTATGGTATCAAGTGACAGCAGAGGGGCCGTATTCCGGGGCTTATCATATACCTGTGGGTTTGTTGGATGACACAACAGGGTTAAGCATAGAGCGCGAATTTTTTGTGGACAAAAAAATTGAGTGCCTGCCTTTCGCGGGTGGACGCGAGCAATTCGATACGGCAGCAATGATGAAAATGTTTGGGGCGGACGAATGAAAATTTGGGCCTTCCTTGCCGCGTTGGCTGTGTCGCCAATGGCCGTTCAGGCGGGCACATTTGCGCCACCCAAAGGTTGCAATGCTTACCTGACGGTGCAAATGAAAAGCTGCGAAGTTTCGCACCACTGGACTTGTGTAGGTGACCCGGAAGGCGATCACTGGGCCATGTCTATCGACGGTGAAGGCCCCGCGTATTTACAACACTTGGACAGCGAGTTTCGCTGGTTGCAAGGCCATCCGCAGCGTACCGATGTGTCACGCGCGCTGATCACCAACGAGGTGGATGCAAATTCGCTAACCGAATTGCTGGAAACGCAGCGCGACGACTTTGATTTTACCCAAACCGTGTCACAAAATGGCAAGCAAATTGCCGTTGAACGGATCACTGGATATGACCGTTTGACGGGCGAACGTCTCACCATTGATGGGGAACCCTTGCTGGTGACCGAATTCGAGATCCATGTGGTTTCGAGCGCCGGTGGCGCGCCGTCGCACACAACAGGCAACCAGTTCGTTAGCGAACGGTTCCGACTGTTCTTTCAAGGCCACGAGGTCGAGACGTCGGGCGGCGAAGTGTTCGAGTATGACGACACGCCGGTGCTGTTTATCGAACCCGGCGAGGCAGGGTTTTTGAGCGACCGGCCAGAATTCGGATGTGACGCCATGATGTCGGCGCTGTCACCATCGGGGCCGCACGACTAATGTTGGAGTTGACCCCCATAGAAACGGACGAACGGTTCCGGATGGCCTTGTTTCAAGGCAGTTCAGACCGGTTGGTTTTGAGCTGTTCGGGCGTGGGCACCGAACGTGGCAAGATGCCGCCGTTCGAGTTAATGAACGCCGCTTCGGGGGATGGGGCGCATTCGGTATTGTTTATCTCGGACGCGACGCGAAGCTGGTTGTCAGCGCCAGGTTTGCGCGAAGAAATCTTTGAGCAAGTGGAGACGCTGATCAGCCAACTGCGCCCCAAAACACTGATTTCGATGGGCAACAGCATGGGCGGATTTATGGCGTTGAATCTGTCGCGGGTTTTTCCAATCGACATAACCATCGCGTTCACGCCGCAGTTTTCAGTGGATAAAACCATCGTACCAGAGGAAAATCGCTGGCGGCATTTCCGCGACAAGATTGACCATTTTACGGTGCCCATGGTTGAAAACCTACCGCAGGAAACTGGCCATCATTACGTTTTCCATGGCGGTGAACAGCGCGAACACATCCACTGGTCGCGGTTTCCAACCCAGGAAAACCTGCGGCACTACATTTTTCCTGAGCTGGACCACAACATTGCCAGAAGTTTGAAAGAGCAAGATTTACTGGAACCCCTTATCGAGGCTTGCGCGGCCAACCAGCCCCGCCAAGTTCGGGATTTGACCAAACGCGCGGGCGGCGAATGGCGGAATGAAAAAGCATATATGCGCTGCAAAGAACTGCACCGTTACGAAGAAATCGGAGAGACATGATGACAAAATTTGACGCAGACTGGGCCAAGAATGAAGACGCAAAACGTGCGTGGCTGGAAGACAACGGCATGTACCGCGCCGACGAGGAACACGCATCCTGTGGCGTGGGTCTGGTTGTGTCGATTGATGGCAAACCCAGCCGCAAAGTGGTGGACAACGGCATCAATGCGCTGAAAGCTGTTTGGCATCGCGGGGCTGTCGATGCGGATGGCAAAACCGGCGATGGGGCTGGCATTTCACTGCAAATACCGGTCAAATTTTTCTACGACCAAATTCGGCGCACAGGACATGAACCGCGCTTGGACGAGTTGATCGCCGTGGGTCAGGTGTTTTTGCCGCGCGAAGATTTCGGCGCACAAGAAACTTGCCGGACCATCGTCGAGACCGAAGTTTTGCGGATGGGCTACTATATTTACGGCTGGCGTCAGGTCCCGGTTTCGGTGGGCTGTCTGGGTGAAAAAGCCGACGCGACCCGCCCTGAAATCGAGCAAATATTGATCTCGAACACCAAGGGTGTGGACGAGGACACCTTCGAGCGCGAGCTTTATGTAATCCGTCGTCGCATTGAAAAAGCGGCGGCCGCGGCGCAAGTGAACGGGCTGTATTTATGCTCGCTATCCTGTCGCTCGATCATCTACAAAGGCATGATGCTGGCCGAGCAGGTCGCCGAGTTTTACCCCGATCTGATGGACGAAAGGTTCGAGAGCGCCTTTGCGATTTACCACCAGCGTTACAGCACCAATACATTCCCGCAATGGTGGTTGGCGCAGCCGTTCCGCATGTTGGCGCATAACGGCGAGATCAACACGCTTAAGGGTAATGTGAACTGGATGAAAAGCCACGAAATTCGCATGGCGTCCTCTGCGTTTGGCGACTTGGCCGAAGACATCAAGCCGATCATTTCGAATGGTTCCAGCGACAGCGCGGCATTGGATTCTGTGTTCGAGGCGCTGGTGCGCGCAGGCCGCAATGCGCCGATGGCCAAGACCATGTTGGTGCCGGAAAGCTGGAGCAAGCGCGCTGTTGAGCTACCGCAAAGCTGGCGTGATATGTACAGCTATTGCAATTCGGTGATGGAGCCGTGGGACGGCCCTGCAGCTTTGGCGATGACTGATGGGCGCTGGGTTTGTGCGGGCTTGGATCGTAACGGACTGCGGCCGATGCGTTATGCGATCACTGGCGATGGTCTGGTGATGGCAGGCTCCGAGGCGGGCATGGTGCCAACCGACGAGGCCACTGTGGTGCGCAAAGGCGCGCTGGGCCCAGGTCAGATGATCGCCGTTGATATGAAAGAAGGCAAGCTGTTCAAAGACACCGAAATAAAGAACATGTTGGCAGCTAGCCAGCCCTTCGGTGACTGGGTCGGCGGCATCACCGAAATGGACGAAGTTCTGGCGAGCGTGACTGAGGAGTCCATGTTCGAAGGCGCCGAGCTGCGCAAACGTCAGATCGCGGCGGGCTATTCCATTGAGGAACTTGAACAAATCCTTGCGCCAATGGCGGAGGATGGCAAAGAAACGTTGGCCAGCATGGGGGATGATACCCCCTCGGCTGTGTTGTCGGACAAATACCGCCCGCTGAGCCATTTCTTTCGGCAGAACTTTAGTCAGGTGACCAACCCGCCCATTGATTCCCTGCGGGAGTACAGGGTGATGAGCCTGAAAACGCGGTTCGGCAATCTGAAAAACGTGTTGGACGAAAGCAGCAGCCAAACTGAAACGCTGGTGCTTGAGAGCCCCTTTGTGGGCAATGCGCAATTTGCGGCGCTGCTGGAGCATTTGGGCGAATCTGTTGTTGCGGTTGATTGCACCTATGATGCCGATGGTGGCGAAGGCGCGTTGAATGACGGGTTGGCGCGCATTCGCTCCGAAGTCGAAGATGCTGTGCGTTCTGGTGCCGGACACATCGTTTTGACAGACGAGCAACAGGACGCAGACCGTGTGGCGATGCCGATGATTTTGGCCACCAGTGCGGTGCATTCCTGGCTGACACGCAAAGGGTTGCGCACGTTTTGCTCGATCAATGTGCGGTCTGCTGAATGCATCGACCCGCACTATTTCGCCGTGCTGATTGGCTCGGGCGCGACCGTGGTGAACGCTTACCTTGCCGAGGACAGCTTGGCCGACCGCATCGAACGTGGGCTATTGGATTGCGATCTGACCACAGCCGTGGCGCGCTACCGTGCTGCGATTGACGCGGGTCTGCTCAAGATCATGGCAAAGATGGGGATCAGCGTGATTTCATCTTATCGCGGTGGTTTGAACTTTGAGGCCGTGGGCTTGTCTCGCGCAATGGTCGCGGAATATTTCCCCGGCATGACCAGCCGGATTTCAGGCATTGGTCTGCACGGTATTCAACGCAAATTGACCCGCGTGCACGCGCTGGGCTGGCGCGGCGGTCAGAACGTTCTGCCCATCGGTGGTTTCTACAAAGCGCGGCGCACCGGCGAGACCCACGCATGGACCGCGACCAATATGCATCTGATGCAATCGGCCTGTGATCAGGCGTCGTTTGAATTGTGGAAACGCTATTCCACTGCGATGCAAAACAACCCGCCGATCAATCTGCGCGATCTGATGGATTTTAAGGCGCTCAGCACCGCGATCCCGATCGAAGAGGTCGAGAGCATCACCGCCATTCGTAAACGGTTTGTCACACCCGGAATGTCGCTGGGCGCGCTCAGCCCCGAGGCGCATAAGTTGCTGAACGTGGCGATGAACCGGATTGGTGCGAAATCTGACAGCGGCGAGGGTGGCGAAGATCCGGCGCATTTTGTGCCAGAGGCCAATGGCGACAATCCGTCGGCCAAAATCAAGCAGGTCGCGTCGGGACGCTTTGGCGTTACAGCCGAGTACCTGAACCAATGCGAAGAGCTGGAGATCAAAGTTGCCCAAGGTGCTAAACCCGGTGAGGGTGGTCAGTTGCCGGGTATGAAAGTCACCGATCTAATCGCGCGGCTGCGGCATTCAACCAAAGGCGTGACACTAATTTCACCGCCGCCGCACCACGATATTTATTCCATCGAGGATTTGGCACAGCTCATTTACGATCTGAAGCAAATCAACCCCCGCGCCAAGGTCACCGTGAAACTGGTGGCATCCTCGGGCGTTGGCACGATTGCGGCGGGTGTGGTTAAAGCCAAGGCCGATGTGATCCTGATTTCGGGCCACAACGGCGGCACCGGTGCCAGCCCCGCAACAAGCATCAAATATGCTGGCCTGCCGTGGGAAATGGGCTTGACCGAGGCACATCAGGTGTTGGCGATGAACAACCTGCGTGACCGCGTGACATTGCGCACCGATGGCGGGTTGCGCACGGGACGCGACATTGTGATGGCCGCGATGATGGGGGCCGAAGAATACGGCATCGGCACGGCTGCGTTGATTTCGATGGGCTGTATCATGGTGCGTCAATGTCAGAGCAACACGTGCCCTGTGGGGGTTTGTACACAGGACGAAAACCTGCGCGCCAAGTTCACTGGCACGGCGGACAAGGTCGTCAACCTGATCACATTCTACGCCCAAGAAGTTCGCGAGATTTTGGCGAGCATCGGAGCGCGGTCGCTGGACGAAGTGATTGGCCGAGCAGATTTACTGTCGCAAGTTAGCCGTGGCTCGGCCCATTTGGATGATCTGGATTTGAACCCGCTTCTGATCTCGGTCGATGCGGGCGAAGCGATCAAATACGACCGTTACAAACAACGTAACGCTGTACCGGATACGCTGGATGCCGAGATCGTCAAAGACGCTGCGCGGTTCCTGAATGATGGTGAAAAAATGCAACTGCATTATGCGGTGCAAAACACCCATCGTACAATTGGCACACGGGTTTCCAGCCATATTGTGCAAAACTTTGGCATGAACAACACGCTACAGCCAGACCATTTGACGGTCAAATTGACGGGCTCTGCGGGTCAATCTTTGGGTGCGTTTGCGGCGCCCGGGTTGAAGCTCGAGGTGGCTGGTGATGCAAATGACTATGTCGGTAAAGGCCTGTCTGGTGCAACGATCGTGGTGCGCCCCCCAATGATCAGCCCGCTGATTGCATCCGAAAACACCATCATCGGCAATACGGTCCTATACGGTGCGACGGCGGGCTATCTGTTCGCGGCGGGGCGTGCGGGCGAGCGGTTTGCTGTGCGCAACTCGGGCGCTGATGTGGTGGTTGAAGGCTGCGGCACCTGTGGTTGTGAATATATGACAGGCGGTGTCGCGGTCATTCTGGGTCCGATTGGCGCCAACTTTGGCGCGGGCATGTCCGGCGGGATGGCCTATCTGTACGACCCAGACGGCAAAGCGCATGATTTGATGAATGCGGAAACGCTGGTGACTTGTCCCGTGACCGTGGCCCATTGGGAGGCCGAATTGAAAGGTCTGATCGTACGCCATGTCGAGGAAACCGGCAGCCAAAAGGCCATCGAAATCCTACGCTATTGGGACAAGGAGCGTGGCAATTTCTTGCAGGTTTGCCCAAAGGAAATGTTGCCAAATATTGCGCATCCTTTGGGGAATGAAGAGACAGCAATCCCTGCCGAATAACAATTGCCCAGCCGTCGGGGATTCCCTGAGGGCTGGGATCTGATTTAGGTTTCGGGGCGGCAGGGGTTGCCCCACCTTGGCCCACCCGTCTATGGTTTGGCGTGGCCAAAAAAACAGCGAAAAAGAAACCCGCGGCAAAATCAAAAACGCCGAAGACGGTTGTGCCAGAACTGCGCGCAAGCATTCACCCGCTGCGGTGGCTACGGAAATGGATTTTTAGGGTCGGATTGGTGGCAATCATGTTGGTGCTTTTTGCAGTTGTGTTTTACTCGGTCGTGAACCCGCCGACGACACCCTACATCGTTTCAGAATCCCGCCGGTTGGATGGGGTTGATCGTGCTTGGGTGTCCATCGAGGAGGTGTCCTCCTTTATGCCACGCTCGGTGGTGGCGGCAGAGGATGCAAACTTTTGCAACCATTGGGGTTTCGACGTCAAAGCGATCCGCGCAGCGTTGATGGAAGGCAGTGGGCGTGGTGCGTCAACGATCAGTCAGCAAGTGGTCAAAAACGTCTACCTGTGGCAAGGGCGCAGCTGGACTCGCAAAGCGCTGGAGGCCATGCTGACACCGCTGGTCGAGGCAATCTGGTCAAAGCGGCGCATTCTGGAAGTTTACCTGAACGTCGCCGAATTTGACGAGGGTGTTTTTGGTGTCGAGGCGGCGGCCCGCCATTACTTTGGCGTCGGCCCCGAGGATTTAAATGCACTCCAGGCCGCAAGGCTGGCTGCGATACTACCTGACCCAAAGCGGCGTAGCGCTTCAAAGCCCTCATCGCTGGTACGCAAACGAACAAGAGCGATCATTTCGGGTGCGGCGACCATCCGCGCGGATGGACGCTCGGCGTGTTTCGACCATTGATATTTACGCCGTTTCGCGGCTAATAGAAGAAACACATTTTTGAATGGTATGACAATGAACCGACTTTTCCACGTGCCCCTTTCCCCCTATTGCCGCAAGGTGCGTCTTTCTTTGGCGGAAAAGAAGATCGAAGTTGAGCTGGTCGAAGAGAAATACTGGGAGCAGGACGCGGACTTCATGCGCCGCAATCCGGCGGGCAAAGTGCCTGTGCTAAAGCTGGATGAATTGACCTTGGCCGAATCCGCCCCGATTTGTGAGTACTTGGAAGAAATCCACCCAACACCATCGTTGATGCCAAAGGATGCCAAAGAGCGCTATGAAGTGCGCCGATTGGTCAGCTGGTTTGATGACAAATTTCACCGCGAAGTGACGTCAAAGCTGTTGTATGAACGGGTCAACAAAAAGGTGATGGGCCAAGGCTATCCCGATAGCACCAACATCAAGGCGGGCGCGCGCCAGATCAAGTTTCATCTGGATTACATGGGCTGGTTGCTGGATCAACGGCGTTGGTTGGCGGGCAACCAAATGACGCTGGCCGATTTTGCGGCTGCCGCGCATCTGTCGTCGCTGGACTATATTTCGGATGTCGATTGGAACCGCAACGAGAACGTCAAAGATTGGTATGCCAAGATCAAATCGCGGCCTGCGTTCCGGTCAATTTTGGCGGATCAGGTGTCTGGTTTTCCGCCTGCGAACCATTACACGGATCTGGATTTTTGAGCGCAGACCTAAAGGCGCGGCTATTCAATTTCGCCCAAGAGGCAGGGTTTTCTAACATGGGGGTGTGTCGCACGACCGATGTGCCACAAATCGCTGAGCGGTTGAAAACCTATGTCGAAAAAGGCCGTCACGGCGATATGCAATGGATGGCCGAACGAATGAACTGGCGCGGCAACCCGCAGGATTTATGGCCGCAGGCGCGATCAGTGATCATGTTGGCTGAGCCCTACACGCCCGATCACGATCCACTGGAAGTGCTGGAGCGCAGAGACCGTGCCGCGATTTCGGTCTACGCGCAAAACCGCGATTACCACGAGATCGTCAAAAAGCGGCTGAAACGGGTTGGGCGTTGGCTGTTGGAGCAAGCGCCGGACGAGGAAATCAAAGTTTTCGTCGATACGGCACCCGTGATGGAAAAACCATTGGCCGCTGCCGCTGGCTTGGGCTGGCAGGGCAAGCACACCAATCTGGTGGGCCGTGATCTGGGCAGTTGGTTCTTTCTGGGCTCAGTTTTCACCACGATTGAATTGCCGGTGGACGGGGCAGAAACCGAGAGCTGTGGCAGTTGCACGGCCTGTTTGGATATCTGCCCAACGGACGCTTTTCCAGCGCCCTATCAATTGGATTCACGGCGTTGCATTTCTTATCTGACGATCGAGTTGGACGGGCCCGTGGACGATGACTTGCGCCCTCTTTTGGGCAACCGAATATATGGTTGTGATGATTGTCTGGCGGTTTGTCCGTGGAATAAATTTGCCGCCGAGGCCCGCGACATTCGTTATGCGGCGCGTGACGAACTGATCGCGCCCAAACTGGCAGAACTGGCAGTTCTAGACGACACAGAATTTCGCGCGATGTTTTCCGGCAGCCCTGTCAAACGGATCAAACGTGGACGGTTCGTGCGTAACGTTCTTTATGCGATTGGCAACTCTGGCGACGGCGCGTTGTGCGGTGTTGCCCAAGGGTTAACAGATGATGCAGATGCGGTGGTGGCAGATGCGGCGCGTTGGGCCGTTGGGCGCCTTAGGCCATGAAGCCAACGCGCGGCATAATACTGATCATGCTGGCAGTCACGGTGTTTTCGATGCAGGCGGCATTGGTAAAAGCCGCCGACAGAATACCAGCCGGCGAGGCAGTGTTTTTCCGGTCTGCCTGCGCTTTGCCGGTGATCTTTTTCTGGCTGTGGCTGCGCGGTGACCTGTCGCAAGGGTTGCGCACCCGCAACTATCGCGGTCACATCATGCGCAGCGTGGCGGGCACGATGGCGATGGGGTTGGGCTTTGCCGGGTTGAAGTTTCTGCCCCTGCCCGAAGTGACGGCGCTGCGGTTTATTACGCCGATCCTTATCGTCATTTTCGCAGCTGCCCTGTTGGGCGAACGGATCAGACTGGTGCGGTTGTCGGCGGTGTTAATGGGAATGGTTGGGGTGCTGATCATTCTGTGGCCCAGATTGGGCGCAGGGTTGGCGGGCGCGGGTCAGCGCGAAATGACCGGGGTTGCGTTGGTGTTGGGATCGGCCTCGTTTGCAGCCTTTGCGCAGATATACATCAAGCGCATGGCATCCGCCGAGACCACGGCTGCGATTGTGTTTTACTTTTCAATGACATCCTTGAGCCTGTCGCTTTTGTCAGCACCGTTTGGTTGGGTTTGGCCAAACGCGACGGAATGGGTCATGCTGGTTTGTCTGGGCGCGGTTGGTGGTTTGGGGCAGGTTCTGTTGACCAGCAGTTACCGATTTGCCGACGCTTCTGTTTTGGCGCCCTTTACATACGTGTCGATGATCTGGGCATTGTTGAATGGCTATTTCATCTTTGATGAAGTGCCAACTGTGATGATGTTGGCTGGCGCAGCGTTGATAATTCTATCAGGTGTGGCGATTGTTTTGCGAGAGCGCCAACTGGGTCAGGGACGTGCGGCAATGCGTGAGGCTGTGCAGCCGGAATAGGAACGCCACAATGAACCTAGGCTACTCTATTGTGATGCGCGGCGTTTTGGTGATGACATTTGATACATTCGATAGACCGCAATCGCACCTTTGACACTGTCCGCCGCCCTAGTGATTGGGTTTGGCCCCAAAGTGTTTCGTCCAACCCGGTATCTGATTGTGACAACATCATTGGTGTTGTTGTCCTTGAAAATTACCCGCGCAACCACGCCGTGTGCTTCAAATGCCTTACGAATAGCGTTTGAGACATCGCGTTTGGAAAAGCTTTTTTGTCGTCCCGTGCTCCAATCCACCAGCGCCACAATTTCGTTGGAATATGCAGAACCCTCGTAGATCTCTTCGTCATTCAAGGTTCGTGCAAGTGGACGTAGGGCTGGGTTTTTGGTGATTTGATAGGCAACGACAGAGGTTGTCGCGGGCAATGCCACAACAATAATGATTGCGATAATAATTGAGTTGCCTTTGAATTTCATAACACCGATCTTTACTGGCGAGGGGTTAGGATTCCGTAAAAAATTTTAGCCATTGCGGAAAACCCGCTTGCTGCCTTGATCTCGACTATTGTGTGGGCCCCGGTTTCCTTGAATAACTGATGTAAGTTGACGCAGCGAATCGCGCGAGCGCCGCCCTGATTATGGACACTGGAACCCCACGGAATGGACAGCATTTCCACAGGATTGATGGAGGCCTTTCGGCTGATCCTGACGCTGGACAGCGATCTGGTCGAGATTGTTTTGCTGTCCCTTCAGGTCACAGTGACGGCCGTCGCCATCGCGTCGCTGATCGGGTTGCCATTGGGGGCATGGTTGGTTGTGAACCGGTTTCGTTTCCGCCGTCTGACCATTTCAGTGCTGAACGCTTTGATGGGTCTGCCGCCTGTCGTTGTCGGACTGTTCGTCTACTTGATGTTGTCGCGTTCAGGTCCGTTTGGCGTGCTTGGGTTGTTGTTCACACCCACGGCAATGATCATCGCCCAAGTCATCATAGTGATGCCACTGATCGCGTCGATCTCGCATCAAACTATTCGAGACCTTTGGGCCGAATATCATGACTTGCTGATCTCGCTGAATGCCAGCCATGCGCAGCGGATCAAAGTGCTGCTGTGGGACGGTCGTCGCGCCTTGATCACGGCCGTTTTGGCTGGGTTCGGGCGCGCTATTGGCGAGGTCGGGGCGATTATGATTGTCGGGGGCAACATTGATCATGCAACGCGAGTTTTAACCACCTCGATTGCGCTGGAAACCAGCAAGGGGAATTTCGCCTTTGCGATGGGGCTTGGCATTATTTTGATCACTGTCGCGATCGCCGTCAATCTGGCCATTCACACCATTTCCAAAACCGAGCGGGCCAGCACATGGTAGGCGGCACCACCATATTGCCTTTGGAACTATCGGGCGTGATTGCGCGGGTGCGGGGCAAACAGTTGTTGGGGCCGATTGACTTAACGATTGGAGCGACCGGTTTGACAGTGGTAATGGGGCCAAACGGGGCAGGTAAAACCACGCTGTTGCGGGTGATGCATGGGTTGCGGCGCATTTCTGGCGGGACGGTGAATTGGGCCGTCGAGGACGGAGCTGCCCGACGTAAACAGGCCTTTGTTTTTCAGTCGCCGATCATGATGCGGCGTCGCGTCATCGACAGCATAGCCTTTCCGCTGATCCTGCATGGTATGGACAGAAAAAGTGCCAAAATACGGGCCGAAGATTGGGCCATTCGGGTCGGGCTTGGACATGTTTTACAGGACTGGGCACCAATGATTTCGGGCGGCGAAAAACAGAAACTTGCGGTCGCGCGGGCCTTGATCAGCGCGCCTGAAATCCTGTTTCTGGATGAGCCATGCGCCAATCTGGATGGTCGCTCTACCCGCGAAATCGAGGCCGTTTTGAAACAGGCCGAACATGCCGGTACGCGCATTGTGATGGCCACGCATAACCTTGGTCAAGCCCGTCGCTTGGCCAGTGACGTGATCTTTGTGCATGGCGGAAAAATACTTGAAATCACCCCGGCAGATAGATTTTTTAACGAGGCCAAAACGCCACAAGCAAAAGCCTTTGTCCAAGGAGATATCGTAGAATGAAACTGCCCTTCAATTTTTGGCACGCAACGGTTGCGGCGCTGTTTATCGCCACCAGCGCGCAGGCCGCCGAGATCAAAGTCGCTGTTACGACCTCGTTCTACAATTCGGGCCTGTCCGATTTATTGCTGCCTGTGATTAAGGATGATCTGGACCTCGATGTGCAATTGATTGTTGTCGGCACGGGGCAAGCGTTGCGGCTGGGCAAGGCGGGCGATGTGGACGCGATTTTGGTGCATTCGCGCAAGGCAGAAGATACCTTTTTGGCGGGCGGATTTGGCACGCATCGACGCAAGATCATGTATAATGATTTTGTGTTTATCGGCCCCGTTTCTGACCCTGCCGTATTGGCCAAAGCCAGCAGCGCCAGTGATGCGATGCAGCGGATCAAAGCCACCGCATCCAGTTTTGCCAGCCGTGGTGATGACAGCGGCACTTATAAGAAAGAGCTGTCGCTTTGGGTGGCCGCAGGTGTTGCCGCCGATGATTTGTCGACGAATTGGTATCACGCGGCAGGGGCCGGCATGGGCGCGACACTGAACGTGGCCAGCGGTATGAACGCTTATGTGTTGTCGGATCGGGCTAGTTGGCTGAATTTCGGCAACAAGGGTGATTTGGAATTGCTTTACGCAGGCGACCCAACCTTGTTCAATCAATACGCTTATATTCCGGTGAACCCTGAATTGCATCCACATGTAAAAACTGATTTGGCCTTGGCGTTGGAGACTTGGTTGGTTGGGCCAAAGGCCGAAGAATTGATCGCGAATTACCGCATCAACGGCGAGCTGCTCTTCACCTTTAATGCTGTGCGCAACTAAAGACCCTTGATGCCACCCATAACCATGTCGGTCACAAGATCGGCGTAGGTCTCGCGACTCATGCCCTTGCCGGGGCGGTGCCACATGTAAAACCAGTTCAACATGCCGAACACCGTCATTGTCACGGGGCGCAAGCGGTCAGGGTCGGACAGCGTGGTGGGCGAGGCCGCTTGCAGCGCATCGCTCATGATCTGGACCAGCCGCCGCTGCAACGTCATTAATGGTTCGCGTTTGGCAGCGGGCAGGGCGGCCATTGCGTCGGCCTGCAGCTTGTGTTCGGCATCGGCATCACGGTAGGCCAGCAGGATCGCACGGATCAAATGGCGCAGTTGATCGCCGTCTTTATCCACCACACTGACCTGTTCAACAAGATCAGATAGATGCCTGTGCAGAATGTCAAAAAGCAACGCGTCTTTGCTGTCGTAGTAGTGATATATCAACGCCTTGGAGACCCCGCAATGCGCCGCCGCCCCCGTCATTGAGGCGCGGTCAAAGCCGTTGGCCGCGAAGTAGGTGGCCGCCCCTTTGCGGATCGCGGCGCGCTTTTGCGAATGGTCGTGAGCGACGCCGCGTGCCATCCCTAGCTTTTGTTCCGATTGTCGACAAAGCGCACCGCTTTGCCTTGGCTGCGGGCAACACCACCAGCATCAGCCAACACCACACGCGCCGAAACCCCGACGTTGCTTTTGATTTTGGCCGCCAGCATATTCGCAGCTTGATCACCATCGCTTGTGTTGCTGGCCAATTCGACATGCACCGTCATCCGGTCCATGCGCCCCTTGCGATCCAGCTCGATTTGGAAATGTGGTGCGAGGGCGGGAACTGCCATCAACTGTTCCTCAATCTGGGTAGGGAACACGTTCACGCCGCGTAAAATGATCATATCATCGGTGCGCCCCGTGATTTTTTCCATCCGCCGCATTGCGCGCGCGGTGCCGGGCAACAGACGGGTCAGATCGCGGGTGCGATACCGGATAATCGGGAAGGCTTCTTTGGTCAACGAGGTGAACACAAGTTCGCCCATTTCGCCATCCTCAACCACTTCGCCCGTTTCAGGGTTGATGATCTCGGGGTAAAAGTGATCCTCCCAAATGTGCAAACCATCTTTGGTCTCGACGCATTCGCTTGCAACGCCGGGCCCCATAACCTCGCTTAGCCCGTAAATATCCACGGCGTGCATATCAAAGGCTTGTTCGATTTCAGCGCGCATAGCGTTGGTCCAGGGTTCGGCCCCGAAGACGCCGACGTTCAGGCAACTCTCGCGAGGATCGCGGCCTTGCCGTGCATATTCATCCAGAATGGACAACATGTAGGACGGCGTAACCATGATGGTCGAGGCGCCGAAATCTTCGATCAGTTGCACCTGTCGTTGCGTCATACCGCCAGAGATCGGGACCACGGTACAGCCCAGTTTTTCCGCGCCGTAATGCGCGCCCAAACCACCTGTGAACAACCCGTAGCCATAGGCGACATGCACCACATCACCCGCTCGTGTGCCGCTGGCCCGCAAGGAGCGCGCCACCACGGTGGCCCATGTATCAATGTCGCGTTCGGTGTAGCCGACCACGGTGGGCTGACCTGTGGTGCCGGACGAGGCATGCAGGCGCTGGATTTTGTTGCGCGGCACCGCGAACAGACCGAACGGGTAGTTATCGCGCAAATCTTGTTTCATGGTGAACGGAAATTTGGCCAGATCGGAAAGTGTTTTTAGATCGTCTGGATGCACCCCCGCGTCATCGAACGACTTTTTGTAATGCGGGACGTTGTCATAAGCATGCTTTAGCGACCACTTCATCCGCTCCAGTTGCAGCGCAGAAATTTCATCGCGTGACGCGATTTCGATCGGCTCCAGGTCGCCCTTTTTTGGTGATAGATCCTTCATTTCCCGCCCTTATGCCCGTTCCATAACAAGTGAGATGCC
The DNA here is from genome assembly GCA_002352425.1 of Rhodobacteraceae bacterium UBA2776. GTDB lineage: Bacteria > Pseudomonadota > Alphaproteobacteria > Rhodobacterales > Rhodobacteraceae > Profundibacter. The sequence goes on along the minus strand of DEIK01000090.1, from coordinate 10,550 downwards.
TTGACCAACGCCAATGCACATGGTGCAAAGCGCGCGGGTTAGAGATTGATTTTGCAACTCGGTTGCGGCTGTCAATGCCAACCTTGCGCCAGACATGCCCAGCGGATGTCCCAGTGCAATTGCGCCGCCATTCGGATTTACATGATCGGCGTCATCCGCCAAGCCCAGCTCGCGCATCACGGCCAACCCTTGGGCGGCAAAGGCTTCGTTCAGCTCGATCAAGTCAATATCGTTGATTGACAGCCCCAGCCGCGCCAGCAGTTTTTTCGATGCAGGCGCCGGACCAATGCCCATAATGCGCGGCGGCACCCCTGCGGTGGCCATGCCGATGATCCGCGCCTTTGGCGTTAGGCCGTATTTCAACACGGCGGCCTCAGATGCGATGATCATTGCACAGGCCCCGTCATTGACCCCACTGGCGTTGCCTGCCGTCACACTGCCACCGTCACGAAATGGTGCGCGCAGGCTCCCGAGTTTTTCCAAAGTTGTGCCACGCGGATGTTCATCCGCGTCAACAATCACAGCATCGCCCTTGCGTTGCGGGATGCTGACAGGCGCGATTTCCTGCGCCATGCGCCCTGCTGCAATCGCCGCTGCCGCGCGGGTTTGCGAACGCAAGGCAAATGCATCCTGATCGGCCCGCGAAATGTTGAAATCAGCGGCCACGTTCTCGGCGGTTTCGGGCATTGAATCAACGCCGTATTGCGCGGCCAGTGCCTTGTTCACAAAACGCCAGCCAATCGTGGTGTCATAAATTTCGGCCCGTCTGGAAAAGGCTGCGTCGGGTTTGGGTTGCACCAATGGCGCGCGGCTCATGCTTTCGACACCGCTGGCGATCACCACTTCTGCCTCACCGCAATTTACGGCCCGCGCGGCCATGCCAACCGCATCCAGCCCCGAACCGCACAACCGGTTCACGGTCACCGCAGGCACGTCAACGCCCAACCCCGCCAACAACACTGCCATACGTGCAACATTGCGGTTGTCCTCTCCGGCTTGATTGGCGCAACCGGCGATAACTTCGTCGATCACCAACCCGTCCTTGCCCGCCACGCTGGCGCGTAGAACATGCGCCAACATATCGTCAGGACGTACAGATGAGAGCGCGCCACCGTAGCGGCCGATTGGGGTGCGAACACCCTCGCAGATAAATGCTTGGTTCATGGGGTTTCCTTGAAATGTTGACCTTTGATTTGGCGTGATCCGCCGCGAAATTCTGCCACCACGCGCCCGTCGGGGCCGGTAACCGAGATATCATAAAGACCCGAACGTCCCGTCAAGCTGACCTCGCGGGCCGTTGCGGTCAGGCGCTCGCCTTGTTTGGCGGGGCTAAGGTAGGTGATGCTGTTTTGCTGTGCGACGACCAACTTGTTGTAGCTGTTGCAAGCAAATGCAAAGGCGCTGTCGGCCAGCGTGAAAATATACCCGCCGTGGCAAATAGCGTGACCGTTCAAGTGCTGCGGACCAACCTCGAACGACATCACGGCTTTGCCCGGGCGGACATGATCCAGCGACATGCCAAGCCATTTTGAGGCGGCATCATTGGCCCACATGGCAGCAGCGCTATTCTCGGCACGGGTTTGGGGTGTCATAATAGCGTCCTCCTGTTTGCCAACTTGCACAAAGCCGACCGAGTGGTCAATAGTGTTGTAATGCCCGTCGAAATCGGTAATCTATCCCAAAAGGAGATTTGAAATGCTGGAACCACATAGCTTTGCTGCCGGAAAATGGATTGCACCTGCCAAGGAGGCCAGTATTTTGCACAGCCCCGTCACAGGCGCGCAGATTGCACGGGCCGGAGGAGCGGCGCTTGATTTCCAAGGCATGATTGACTTTGCCAAAACCAAAGGCGGCCCTGCGTTGCGCGAGATGACATTTCATCAACGCGCCAAAATGCTAAAGGCACTGGGGGCCTATATTGCCAGCCGCAAAGAAGAACTTTACGCGCTGAACCCGCTGACAGGTGCGACCCGCAAAGATGGTCGGGTCGACATTGATGGCGGCATCGGTACGATGTTTGTTTTTGCCTCAAAAGGGCGACGCGAGATGCCGGATGGGCATATCTATCTGGATGGTGATCTGGAACAGTTGTCCAAGAACGGCACATTTTTGGGTCAACACATCGCCCTGCCGCTGCACGGTGTTGCAGTGCATATCAATGCGTTCAACTTTCCCATATGGGGAATGTTGGAGAAATTGGCACCGGCCTTATTGGCCGGTGTGCCTTGTATTGTGAAACCCGCCACCCAAACCAGTTTTCTGACCGAGGCTTGCGTTCGGATCATGATGGACAGTGGCTTGCTGCCCGAAGGTGCAGTGCAATTGATTGTCGGGCGCACAGGGGATCTGCTGGACCGGTTGGGCGCGCAGGATATAGTCAGCTTTACGGGGTCCGCCCGTACCGCATTGGCGTTGCGCTCAGTACCTAATCTGATTGAAAACGGTACGCGGTTTATTGCAGAGCAAGACAGTTTGAACGCTTCGATTCTTGGCTTGGACGCAGGTGTGGGTACGCCCGAATTTGATCTATTCATCCGCGAGGCCAGCACCGAGATAACCACAAAAGCGGGCCAAAAATGTACCGCAATCCGCCGGATGATCGTACCAGAGGGCTTGGTCGATCCGGTGATTGAAGCGCTGAGCGCGCGGTTGGACAAAGTCACCATTGGCGATCCCGAAGTTGAGGGTGTTCGCATGGGCGCGCTGGTGTCGGTATCGCAAAAGGCGGACGTGTTGGACATGGTGGCCCAGATCGGCAACGAAGCCACGCGGGTTTACGGCGACGCTGACAACTTCAATGTCGAGGGTGCAGACTCGGCGCAAGGATTTCTGCCGCCGATGCTGTTTCGCTGTGATGATCCTGACGGCGCGAAACTGGTACATGAGGTCGAAGCCTTTGGTCCCGTTTCTACAGTCTTGCCCTACCGCGACACGGCCCATGCTGCAGATCTGGCCAATCGTGGGCAGGGCAGTTTGGTGGCCTCGGTCATCACCAATGACGCGCAAATCGCGCGCGACATTACGCTGGCCTCTGCGCATTGGCATGGGCGTTTGTATTTCAACAACCGCACTTCAATGGCGGAATCGACGGGACATGGAGCGCCCTTACCTCACATGATCCACGGGGGTCCTGGACGGGCTGGCGGCGGTGAGGAAATGGGCGGTATTCGCGGTGTGATGCATTACATGCAACGTACCGCCATTCAGGGCAGCCCCGATATTTTGACAGCAATCGGTGAGGTTTGGGTTTCGGGAGCCGAGGAAAAACCCTGCAAAGTCCATCCGTTCCAACGCAGCTATCACGAGATTGAGATCGGTGACACGATCCGCACCGATAAACGGGTCGTCACGGTAGAGGACATCGAGCATTTCGCCCATTTCACCGGTGACACATTCTATGCGCACATGGACGAGGACGCGGCCAAGGCCAACCCGTTTTTTCCCGGTCGTGTGGCGCATGGTTACCTGCTGTTGTCGTTTGCAGCGGGATTGTTCGTTCAGCCCGATCCTGGCCCTGTGTTGGCCAACACCGGTCTTAACAACTTGACGTTTCAATCCCCTGTCAGCCCGGACGACACGATCTATGTGCGCCTGACGGCCAAACGTAAAACCCAGCGCACAGATGAATATGGCGAAGTCCGCTGGAATGCGACGCTGTATAATCAACACGATGATCAAGTCGCTGAATATGAGCTTTTGACGATGGTGGCCTATAGCCGTTAATAGGGGGCATGGATAGTTTAGAACCACTGATCACTGCATTACATAATGAGGGCCGTCTAAGGGTTTGGTCCTTGGTCGTCACCGTATTTGGCGACGCTGTCCAACAGCGCGGCGGGCGGATTGCGACGCTTAGATTGCAGCGTTTGTTGGAACGTGTTGGCGTTGAAGCAGGCACTATGCGTACCGCACTTTCACGCCTGACCAGCGACGGATGGGTGCTGCGCGATCGCGAGGGGCGCAACAGCTTTTATCGACTTAGTGAAAGTGCGACGACTGAAATTGCCGCCGCAACGCGCAACTTCTATGCACGGCCCACCAGTGGAAAAATCCGTGAGTGGGTGATGGCGAGCGGTGAAACACCCCCGATCGGTGGTCTCAAAGTCGCGACCAACACGTGGTTGATGGCCGGGGATGATCTACCTGATTTGTCAAACCACGTTTGCGTCAAAGGGGCGCTGACGGCGTTTCCGCAGGGATTTCGGAAACGGATTTTGTCCACGGTCCACCTCGAGGCACTGACAGCGCTGAGCAATGACATCAATGCGCTTAAGGGGGTGCAGCTGTCTCCGCTAGATGCGATGGCAGCACGGATGCTTTTGATCCATCGTTGGCGGCGCATCGTGTTACGGTTTCCCGACATTCCACCAGAGCTGTTGGCCGCAGACGCCCCCCTATCCAACCCGCGCCAAGCGGTGGCGGATGCCTACCTTCAACTGGTTGGTCCATCCGAGGATTGGCTAGGCGGTAGCGTGCATGGTATGACGCCGATGCCAGCCAGTGACAGCGCGTTTACACATCGTTTTGGGAGATAGTGAAAACCGCCTCGGCATCACAGCTGGGTGGGGGCAGTTATCTGCAACACCGAGGCTAGCGTGTTTTCGCTAAGGCCACTTATCCATAGGAAAAGGGGCGTTTGAGTGAAGCAATTACGGTCATTATCCGACCATTTTGTGGCAAAACCACGGCACGCTTGATTTTATCGCCGCTGCGGGTCAATGTTTATGGATGAACAGCCAAATTCCATTTTCACCCGCTGCACCCCAAGTTGCATTTGAGCGTAAAGAGTTGAATGTCATCATGTCGCTGTATGGGCGGATGGTGGCGGCAGGAGAATGGCGCGACTACGGGCTGTCCTTTTTGACGGATATGGCCGTTTTTTCGGTGTTTCGCCACGCGGCTGAAAACCCGCTGTACCGGATCGAAAAGCACCCTAAACTGCGCAACAAGCAGGGGATGTATTGTGTCGTCGGAATGGACGGGCAGATTTTGAAACGCGGGCAGGACTTGAAAACGGTCCTGCGGGTGCTTGAGAAAAAACTGATCCGCGCCGTTAAGTAAGGCTCATTTACGATAATCTGGACGGCGGCGCGCGGTGATGTCGCCATCGCCTTGCGCCTTGATCCGCTCGATCGCGGCGTCCAGCGGCTCATCCACCACGGCCATATGGCTGGCGTTGGAGTGCAGCAGGGTGTTTTCGTCACGGATCAGCCCGACATGGCCTTTCCAAAAGAACAAATCCCCCCGTTCAGGGCGCACGTTATCGCCAACCGGTGCGCCGACGCTGGCCTCTTGCATATAGGCGTCCCCAGGGCAATCCAGCCCGCAGGCCATAAGCGCGACCTGCACCAATCCGGAACAATCCAGCCCCCAAATGCTGTTGCCGCCCCACAGATACGGCACGCCTATGTAGCGTTCGGCGACTTCGATTGGATCCTCAAAAAGCTGACCAATCGGGGTGATATGGGGGGCAGGAATGAACTGACCGCTGGCCAGTTCCGCAAAATTTTTGCGGGTGGCGACGACGGTTAAACGTGCGCCGAAACTGAGCGCAGCAACCGCTTCGGATTTAAAATCTGGAGCGGGGTAAATGTGGGAACTGCGGGCCGAAATGAAATGGGTTGGCACGCGCTGCTCAGCCAACAGATCAGCGCGCAGGTAACCAACATAGCCGTCCTTGGCAGCGCTGCCATAGGCCCAACCGTCGGTCAGTTCCTTTACAAGGAAATTCTCGCCAAAGATCAGTTGCCTATCACGTTTGCCATCTGGATGACGGCGCAGGTCGGCAACCGGTACAGTGATGGTTTTTAGCTGATCATCGCTCATAGCTTTAACAGTTTTGGCAGGGCCGACAGGATTGCGCGCGCGCCTTGTCCAACGCCGCCTTTGGGCCGCGATGGGGTGGCGGCGGGTTGCCAGCCGTAAATGTCAAAATGCGCATAGCGCGGCGATTGATCCACAAAACGGCGCAGGAATAGCGCGGCTGTGATGCACCCCGCAAACCCACCTTTAGGAGCGTTGTCCAAATCTGCAATGCCTGGTTCGATCATTGGCTCGTAAGGCGCCCAGAATGGCATCTGCCACAGGGGGTCGCTGCTGGATTTGCCGCCAGATTTTAGCGCCTTGGCCATTTTGGAATTGTCGCAGAAATACGGGGCCAAGTCCGGTCCGACTGCGACCCGGGCAGCCCCCGTCAGGGTCGCCATAGAAATCAGGCAATCCGGCTTTTCTTCATCCGCTAACGCCAAGGCGTCAGCCAAAACCAATCGCCCCTCGGCGTCAGTGTTGTTGATTTCAACAGTCAATCCTTTGCGCGAGGTCAAGATATCCTGTGGGCGAAAGGCGTCACCGTTGATGGCGTTTTCAACGGCGGGCACCAGAACCCGCAGGCGCAGCGGCAACTTTAGCGACATGATCATATGGGCCAATCCCATAACGGTCGCCGCACCCCCCATGTCCTTTTTCATCAACCCCATTGAGCCGCCGGGTTTGATGTTCAACCCGCCCGTATCAAAACACACGCCCTTGCCAACCAGCGTCAGGGTTGGCCCCGCCTTGCCCCACTTCATATCAAGCAGACGCGGCGCGCGGTTTGAGGCGCGGCCAACCGCGTGGATCATCGGCAAATTATGGGTCAGCAGGTCGTCGCCCACCGTCACTTTGGTTTCGGCACCGTGGTTCGCGGCCAGCGCCAAAAAGGCGTGCTCCAATTCCTCCGGTCCCATGTCCGAGGCGGGGGTGTTTATCAGATCACGGGTTAACACCTCGCCCGCAGCCATGATTTCAATCCGTTTGGCGTCAATGCTGCTGGGTGCTTTTAGTTTGGCTTTGGCAGGCTTTTGGGTGCGATAACGTCCAAACCGATATCCGGCCAACAGCCAACCCAACGCCGCCTCCTCTAAGGCTTTGCGCTTAAGCTTTGTTTCGATGTGGTAGGTGCCGGCGGGCAGTGTTTTGGCAGCATAGCCTAAATGAAACCGTGACCGCGCTCTGGCGGGTTTGGTGCCGTATCCAATGGCAACGAGCAGGCACGCACCCTGCGCATCCGGCACCAAACAAACTTCGTTCAAGCTTGCCGAAAACCCCATAGTGTCGAGCCATTTGGCAACATGTTCCGGTTGATCCGTTAGCCATTCGGACAGATCACCAGAAGCAATCAAATGGAGCGGAATTGAGGCCGCATTGGGTTTGGCAAAAATCATAGACATGGTAAACGGCCCTATTCGGTTTTCATTTTCCGTCACCCTAAAGCATTTCATATTTTATGTGAATTTGATTTCAGCAGTGCAGTTTGGCCCCATGTAAACCAGGTCCCAATAGATCTAGCGGTGCCGATTTGGATTGGTGTGCGCAATTCATCCAGAATTTGCTCCAGCTCGGCTCAGACAGACAGATCTTGCAGGTCCCAAACCGCGACCAAAGAACCATCGCCGATCCGTTGCAGCCGCGCTAATGTTGCACCCAATGCCAAAGGGTCATTTTGGTCGATGCAATTGCACACATCACGGGCCACTTTGGCCAACCTGTGCATGCCAATCTGTTCGGCAATCCCGATCAACCCTTTGGCCCCTTTGCGCAATTCACGCGTTTTGTTCGCAGTGTAGGATTCTTGAATTCTAACCAGCCGCGATGTCAGTTCTTCCATCGCGCGGCACACCACATCCTGTGCACCAGCCTCGCCCATTTGCAGGTACAGTTCGGCCAATCGGTCAGAATCCAACCGAACTTGCTCTTCAAAAACCAAAGTCGTAATATTTGTCACACTCATGCCCTTCATTTCCGGCCCCCGCAATGTTTAGGACCATCGCCTAAGACTACTTAGAAAAGGTTATGCGCAAAGTTAGAAATCGCTCGAATTTTGTGCAAATCCAGAATAGTTAGAATGAACAACCCAACTGAATCACAGGAGCGCTACGCATGGATTACGCGAAACCTTTACCCTCATATTTGATCAAGCGGTATCAGGGTTGGAAAGCAACATCATATGCTGACAACAAGGTTTGGTATCGTCGTTTGGCCGACGAAGGCCAGCGCCCGCGTGCTATGGTGATTTCCTGCTGTGATAGCCGCGTGCATGTTACATCCATATTTGGCGCGGATCAGGGCGAATTTTTCATTCATCGCAATATCGCCAATCTGGTGCCGCCCTATGCACCCGATGGCGACCACCATGGCACCTCGGCGACAGTTGAATTTGCGGTGCAAAACCTGAAGGTCGCGCATTTGATTGTGCTGGGTCATTCCAACTGCGGTGGCGTTCAAGGCTGCTACGATATGTGTTCGGGGCAGGCGCCAGAGCTTGAGAAAAAGTCGAGCTTTGTTGGTCGTTGGATGGATATCTTGCGGCCTGGTTTCAACCGTGTTCAAGAGATGGATCTGCAGGACGAGGTTCAAGAGCGCCGCCAACTGGAAAAAGCTGCTGTGATGATTTCGTTGGAAAACCTGATGACATTCCCTTTTGTCAAAAGCGCCGTGGAAAACGAAACGCTCAGCCTTCATGGGTTGTGGACGGATATCGGTGAAGGCGGCTTGCAGCATTACGATGCCGAGAGCGCCACATTTGTCGATGTTACCTAATATGTTGAACCAGCCCTATTGGTGGGATGCGGCTGGACTACCTGACGCTCGAATAGCACTATCCCCAGCAACGTTATCCGAAAAGGTTGATACCCTGATCGTGGGCGCAGGCTATAGCGGTTTGTCGGCAGCGTTGACACTGGCCCGCGCTGGGCGTGAGGTGACGGTGATTGACAGCGAGATGATCGGCCATGGTTGCTCGTCGCGCAATGGCGGCCAAATTGGCCCGTCGTTTCACAAGCTGGGGCTGGCGGGGCTTACTTCGGCCTTTGGCGCGGCCAAGGCGACCGAAATTTTACGCGAGTCGATGGTGTCATTGACCTATCTAAAGACCCTGATCAAAGATGAGTCGATTGATTGTGATTTGCAGCCTGATGTAGGCCGATTTAAGGGGGTCAATCATGTCAAACAATATGACGAGACCGCCCGCAACAACGCGGATTTGGCCAAAGCGGTCGGGTTCCAGTTCGAGATGGTCTCCAAGGCGCAGCAATCAGAATATATCGGCAGTGATTTTTATCACGGCGGGGCGCATTACCCTAAGGATGGCAGCCTACAACCTGCGAAATATGTGCTGGGTCTGGCGCGCAAGGCTGTTGAGGCCGGTGCGAAAATCTATGCCCCGGCCCGCGCAACCGGTGTGCGGCGGGATGGTGACAGGTTCACTGTTCGCATCGCGGGTAGGAAACTTTCCGCGCGCCAGGTGTTGATCGCCACTAACGGGTATTCCGGCCCCGAACTGCCGTTCTTTCATCGCCGCATTATGCCGCTGCGTTCAGCCATTATCGCGACCGAGCAATTGCCGACCGAACTCGTCAACAGCGCCTTTCCTACGGGTGGCTGCATTGTCGATTCCTCGCGTCTGGTGCCGTACTATCGCCCTTCTCCGGATGGCACCCGTGTGATTTTCGGCGGGCGCGCCTTTGATCTATCGGATCGCCCCAAAAAATATGCGCCAGATTTACACCGCCTGATGGTTCGCACATTCCCACAGCTCAAGGATGTCGCCGTCAGCCATGCGTGGTCGGGCACTGTTGCCTACAGCTTTGATCATGCGCCGCATCTGGGTGTGCATGACGGGTTGCACTATGTCATGGGTTATTGCGGATCAGGCGTTGGGCGAGCGACCTATTTCGGGCATAAAGCCGCATTGCAGATGCTGGGCCAAGCGGCTGGAAAAACCGCGCTGGACGGATTGAAGTTCCCGACGCGTCCGCTCTATTCGGGCACGCCGTGGTTTTTACCTGTGGTTTTGCGCTGGCATAACTTTTCGGATCGAATGGGGCGCTGAATGACTGATATGAAAGTGACGGAACCGTTGATTTTCGATGGGCACAACGATGTTTTGTTGAAACTGTTAAATGCGGGCGGTCCAGAGGCCGCGCCGAATTTCGTCACGGGCGACAAGGGCCACATTGATTTGCCGCGTTCAAATGCGGGTGGCTTTGGTGGTGGGTTTTTTGCACTCTATGTCAGCTCGCCATCGGATGGCAGCGATATGGATGCCGAGATGCGCAAAGCCTCTTATGACTTGCCCTTGCCTGCCCCTTTGGATCAGGCTGAATCCCTGAATGTGATCTTGGAACAGACCGCGATCCTGTTACGCCTGCAAGACCTGGACGCCCTAAAAATCTGCCACACCACCGCCGATTTACGCGCCTGTTTCGCCACCGGCAAAATGGCCGCAATCCTGCATATGGAGGGCGCCGAGGCGATCGACGCCGACCTGCACACGCTTGACGTGCTATACGCCGCCGGCCTGCGTTCGCTCGGTCCCGTCTGGAGCCGCCCGACCATTTTCGGCCATGGTGTGCCGTTCAAATACCCCTCGACGGGCGACATTGGCGACGGGTTGACCGAGGCCGGTTTCCGGTTGGTCAAACGCTGCAACGAGTTGGGCGTGATGCTGGACCTTTCGCGCCTAAACGAGGCCGGGTTTTGGGACATCGCCAAAACATCCGACGCGCCGCTCG
>DEIK01000019.1:2911-4195 GCA_002352425.1 Rhodobacteraceae bacterium UBA2776 | reverse complement strand
GTGTTCGGCCATGCGGATACGATCGCCCAAAACCGCACCGCCGCTAATTGGGCTGGAGGGGTCCACCGCCGCCACCGCTATGGTTTTCCCGCGCCCGCGCATTTCGGCGATAAAGGCATTGACCAGCGTTGATTTCCCCGCTCCCGGCGGGCCGGTGAACCCGACGACCACCGCACGGCCAAGGTGCGGCTGGATCGTTTTTAGCAGGCGACTGACAGCGGGGCCTTCGCCCTCGATGACAGTGATGGCGCGGGCCAAAGCGGCGGTCTGGCCCGCAAGCAAGCGGTCGGCTAGGCCGTTTTTGTGCGGGGCGTCATTCATTGGTTATGCCACGACCAAGGGCTGACCAAAGCCCAGCTCCTCGCGCAGCACCGCGATGACCTCGCCCTGTGTTGCACCGGCCCGAACCGCGTTCAATTCGGCCTCGAACACGTTGAGATCTTTGGACTGGGCCGCATCACGCAGATCCTGCAAACCCTTGGCCAGAACCGCCGGATCACGAGCTGCTTTGACCTCTTTCAGCCGCTCGACCTGAGCCTGCATATGTGACTGTGGTGGACGTTTGAGAACGGGCCTTGAGGAGGCGTCTTCCTCTTCCTGATAGGCATTTACACCAACGATGATCTGCTCACCATTGTCAATCTGGTCCTGATATTCCAACGCACTGGCGCCGATCATTTCTTGAACGAAACCGCTTTCGACAGCTTTATACATGCCGCCCTGATCGTCGATCTGGCCGATGACCTTGAGGATTTCTTCTTCCATCGCGTCGGTCAGGGATTCGACGTAATAAGAGCCACCCAACGGATCGACCACATCGCACAGATGGGCCTCGTGTTTCAGGATGTTTTGCGTCGAAATAGCGATTTTGGCGGAATCCTCGCTGGGCGTTGAGAGAACCTCGTCATAGCCATCGGTGTGCATGGATTGCAGCCCGCCGAAAATACCGGCCATCGCCTGTGCGGTAACGCGTGCGATGTTGTTCAGCGGCTGCTGGCGGGTCAGATCAAGGCCCGATGTCTGGCCGTGAAATTTGAACCGTTTGGCGCGTGGATTGGTGACGCCAAAACGTTCCGTGACCAGATTGTTCCAGATGCGGCGACCGGCGCGGAACTTGGCGACCTCTTCAAAGAAACTGATCGAGATATCAAAGAAAAACGTGAACCGTTCCAAAAATTTATCAGGGTCCATGCCGCGGTCCTGACAGTCATGCGCATACTGGATTGCGGTTGAGAGCGTCAGCCCCATCGCCTGCGCAGGGGTCGCGCCGGCCTGTTGCATGTG
>DEIK01000019.1:0-2859 GCA_002352425.1 Rhodobacteraceae bacterium UBA2776 | reverse complement strand
GTGTCCATCTGCACCCGGCGAGCGCCCGGCAAGGACAAACGATAGAACATGTGATTGGCCACGAAATGCGAGATGTAATCGCTCTGGTTCGAGGTGCCGGTGATCTTGGTCCACGGGATGCCACGGTTTTCTGCGACGATCAACATTTGAACCAGCATCAGGAACGGGTTGGGATCGTTCAAGCCGATGGAAATCTCGCCAATCGGGATGTCTTTCAGGCTGATATCCATGTCCTCGACCGTGTTGAGGATGGTGCCGCAAGTGCCCAGAATTTCGGGTTCAACTTCGTCGCAATCAATGCCGCGATAAACTGAATTGCAGGGGATGATGCTCAGTGCGCTGGCACCGGATTTCAGGATCGACTTGATCCGTTCGTTGAAATCGGAGGGGCGGCCAAGACCAATAAGCTGACGTTGCGACCATGTGCGGCCACGGTGCATGGTGGGATAAATGCCGCGCGTCATAGGGTCAGCACCGGGGAAGCCCAGCTTTTCGGCATAATGTCCGCTCTCGTTATTTTCGGGCCAGTAAAGTGGTTGCACCTCGATGCCGGAACGGTTTTTGATAACCCTGTCTTGACCGATCATCTTGTCGTAATTCTGTTGCCAGTCAGCGGCGGCGGGGCTGGTTTTATCAATCTTGTTCATGGGGGAACCTTTCCTTAGTCCTGTGGACGGGCGTTGGTGGCTTCGGCTGCAAATTTTTCGACCGACGTTACGATTTCATCGCGCACGGCGCCGGGGTGGAACACCTCGGACACGCCAGCGGCCAGCAGATCGGCCTCGTCTTCATCAGGCACAATGCCGCCGACGACCACGCGCACGTGACCCAGATCGGCCTCGGCGAGTGCCGCCATCAGTTTGGGCACCAGCAGGTGGTCGGTGGCCAGAGAACTGATGCCGATCACATCAACATCTTCTTGCATCGCCAGCGTGACAACAGCCTCGATTTTTTGCCAAGGGCTGGTGTAAATCACCTCCATCCCCGCATCGCGCAGATAGGCCGCGATAATCCGGCTGCCACGATCATGACCGTCCAGACCGATTTTTGTGACCAGCACGCGGGCTGGTGTGGTTAAAACTTCGCTCATGGTTTATCCTTTTGGAGACGTATTTTGGGTATTGCTCTGGGCACAGCGCAGAGTGTTGATGAATTTTTGGGCTAACCCTTTTGGCGTATCGCGCCCTTTGCGATACCAGACCGGTGCATGGTTCATCGCGCCGATCAGCATCAGGCGCAGAATGCTGCGGTCAGTTTGGGCGTTCAGGGGTAGGGCATCGAAAAGCGTGGTGAAACGTGTCTCGTAAGCGTTGCGCAAGGTGACCAGCGTTTGATCCGCTCCGGGGGCGTCAGATGGCAAAATCCGCACGACGACGTGAGCGTAATCGCTACCGCCAAGCAGCATCGAAAGATGCGCCTCGCAGGCGGATTGCAGGCGCGTCCACGGGTCTTGCCCGCTGTCATTCAGCGCCACGTCCACACAATCACTGATCCGCTTGACCCCCTCCTCGAAAACCGCAACCAACAAATCTTCTTTTGATTGGAAGTGATAATAAAGCGAGCCTGGCAACATGCCCGTGGCCTTGGCAATGTCGCGGGTCGAGGTGCCGCTGAACCCCTTTGCAACAAACAGCATAGCTGCCGCATCAAGCACTTGCTCGCGGCGGTTATTGCTTCTGGTTTTGGTGGCCAGCGCGGTCATAGGCATCCTTAACTTAGCAAACGTTTGCTTGGTTAAATAGCCGGGTAAATGATTCTGTCAAGAAAATTTAGTAAATGAAGATGGAAACCAGTGCTGGAATTCTATTTCAAAAGCCCGCCAAGCAGCAGTTTTTGCAGCATGCCGGTTAATTCCTGAAGTGAATAATAGTTGTCCTGCCCGCCTTTTTCAGGGTCGAACCATTCAACCGTCCAGTTCAGCGCTCCCAACATAACCTGCCGCAGAGGCACGATTTTGATGTCCGATCGGATGTCGCCCGCTTTTTGTGCATCTATCAGAATACTGTCCCACAGTTTCGCATATTCATGGCGCACCGGCCAATGACGGGCACGCACATCCTTTGGCAACTGTCCATAAATGCGAATATTTGCCGAGGTAAACTCGCTGACTTGAAACAGGAACTTCATATGGGTTTCAATCGCGGCGGCAACCCTGCTTAGATCATCCGGATAGGAATGCGCATCAGAAACGGTTTGCGAAACCCCGGTCAGCAAATCCCGGATCCCCAGGTCCAGAACCTTGTCCAGAATGTCCTCTTTGGCGGCGAAGTGATAATAGACGCTCCCCGCCTCGATCCCCGCTTCCAGAGCTATGGCGCGCATGGTGGCGACCTTATATCCACGGTCACGAATAATCCTGGCCGCTGCCGACAGCACCTTTGCCCGTGTTCTGGCGGCTTTTTTTCCGGCTTCGGGAGCATCATTAAGATACTGATTCTGATCCGTCGGTGCAAAAACTAGAGGCCTCTCCTTTTTGGTGGCCATCCCCTCCAGCAGCAATTTCGCCATGCGTTCGGATAAATCCGACACAGGATAACGATCGGTGTCATACCACTCGACCGTCCAGTTCATTGCACCAAGCACAAACTGGCGCAGCGGCGCTATTTCCATATCGGTGCGAATGCAGCCTTCATTCTGCGCGTCAGTCAGAAAATCGTTCCACAATTCCGAATATGCACGGCGAAGCGGGCGATGCATTTTGCGCAATTCTTCTGGCAAAGTCGGAAAATTGCGAATATTGGCCGAGGCAAAATCGCTTTCAGTCAATAGAAACGTCAGATGTGTGTTGATGAGCTTTGCAAATATCTGGCGAAAATCATGTTTCAGCGTGCGGGCTTCAATAAGGGTCTGACGCGTATT
>DEIK01000008.1 GCA_002352425.1 Rhodobacteraceae bacterium UBA2776 | reverse complement strand
CCCACACGCACAGGTTCGCGGCCCGCTTCGCCGGTGATCGACATCAGCCCGCTGCGGGCCTGCACCACCATGTCATAGGCGGGTTTCATCGCCTCTGGCCCCGTGTGGCCAAAACCCGATACAGCGCCATAAATCAGGCGCGGGAACCGTGCGTGCAGGTCTTCCCAACCATAGCCCAACCGTTCCATCACGCCGGGGCGGTAGTTTTCAACAATCACGTCGGCCTTTGGCAGCATTTGTTCAAACAGGGCGCGATCGGCGTCGTCTTTCAAATTTAGTGAAATTGATTCTTTGCCACGATTAATGGCCGCGAAATAGGCGCTTTCGCCATCGCGAAACGGCGGAAAATGGCGAGTATCATCGCCAATGTCGGGTTGCTCGACCTTAATGACGCGCGCGCCCAGATCGGACAGCATCATGGTGCAGTAAGGGCCCGCCAAAACATGCGAGAGATCAATCACGGTGATACCGGACAGCGGGGTGGTCATGGGAAGGCTCCTGTTCCTGTTGCAAGCTTGTCGTGTCGCATTTGGGGGCAGGGTTCTATGACCTAGATCAGTTCGCGTTTGCGCAACTGAGCGTCACATTTCGACCAGATCACGCGCACCGTTGCACCAGCTTAACGGCCGTTGCGCTTAAACCCGCCGCGAACATCTGGACCCGTGCCCAACCATCCGGCAATCACCGACGCCACATGGCTGGTGATGCGCACCTTTTGGGTCAACCCTTGCTTTTCAGCCGCCACAGCCTGATCACCGACAAAGGCGATCAGGTCGGCCTTGATCAAATCGGGCGGGGAAAGGGGTGTATTTGTTGCAATATCAAATATTTGCGCTGTAAAGGTAATGTCATGAACGCCGGAATTATTCAGCACTGCACGGGTTTTCTCGGATAGGGCATGGAACTGCATCATCGTGATTTTCAATCTCACGTCGCGCGTCCCTTGCAAGGTAGATGCACCTTGCGTTGCGGCAGTGGTCATGATGGCGTCAACCTGATCGTAACGGTCGCCATAGGGAAACTCGCGCCAAACGATGTCGGCATTGGGGGCAAAGGTGTTGGCCTCGGACACAGTCAGGCTGCGCGGCACCACCACGTCAACATCGACCACCCGCCAGCTTTTGGCCACGGCAGGGTCGATCACGTCGGCGTAATTGGTGGTCCATTTGGTGCTGGAACAACCCGCAAGGCTTAAGGATCCTGCAAGCATCATTGATGCAAGGGTGAATGTTTTTGCCATGGTCTGCCTCGTTACACTGCTGCTTGCCCCGTTTGTCGGGGCTGTTTGTTATAACGAAAGCATTACCATAGTCGAAGCCTATTGGCTGCAACAAAACCCCAAAGCAGGCAGGATTGGCAGGATGTTGCGGTTTTTATACCGCAGAGGCCTCGCCGAGACCTAGCGGCGACGGCGGCGGCCGCCACGTCCTGACCCGGCAGCGGCGCTTTCAACCGAGGCATCCGCAAAGCTGGCCCCAGCCTCGACCGCGTCCAACACCCGTGCGAATTTGATCCATTCAGCCCCGTGGGGGTCATGGTTCATCAACATATTGGCCGCCTTGATGGCTTCCATTTCAACCGGACGCAGCGGGTTCATAATGGCGCTGGTCATCCCCGCCGCTATCGCCATCGGCAAGAACGCAGCATTGATGCCGTGGCGGTGCGGCAGACCGAAACTGATATTCGAGGCCCCGCAGGTGGTGTTCACGCCCAGCTCATCGCGCAACCGACGCACCAAGGTGAACACTTGCTGTCCAGCCCCCGCCATCGCGCCGATCGGCATTACCAATGGATCAACCACAATGTCATGGGCCGGGATGCCGAAATCCGCCGCCCGCTCGACAATCTTTTTGGCAACCGCAAAACGCACATCGGGGTCTTCTGAAATCCCTGTATCATCATTGGAAATCGCCACGACCGGCACATTGTATTTTTTAACCAGCGGCAGGATCAGCTCCAGCTTTTCCTCTTCGCCCGTGACCGAATTCAGCAATGGACGCCCCTCGGCGACCAGCAAACCGGCCTCAAGCGCCCCCGAAACGGATGAATCGATACACAAAGGTATATCCACAAGCCCTTGAACTGTTTCGATAACTTTGGTCATCAAGGGGGGTTCGGTTTCATTCGGGTTGGGGTTGGAATTGTAAACCACGCCCGCGTTGATATCGAGCATAGTCGCCCCGCAGGCCACCTGATTGATCGCGTCTTTCTCCACAGTGGAAAAATCACCGGCTTCCAGCTCCCGCGCCAAGGCCTTGCGCCCCGTTGGATTGATCCGCTCACCAATCACGCAGAACGGCTCATCAAAGCCGATGGTGATGGTTTTGGTTTTACTCTCGACAACAGTGCGGGTCATATTTGGTCCTTAATGTTCAATTGGGTTGGCTGGTTTGGCCGGATTAGCTGACGTGCCGCCGTGGGTGATGGCCCAGTTGGCGTTGGTCTTGATACCACCAAGCGGGAAAAAATGAACCCGTTCGATGTTGAAATCAGGATTGCTGGCCTTATGCGCGGCCAATTCGGTGACCAGCTCTGTTGGCTCAAATGGCAACAGCAGTTTGGTCACATCACGAGCGCGTTTTTGCAGCACTTTCAGGGAGGCACCGACACCGCAGGCGATGGCGAATTTCACCAATGTTTGCAGCTTGGCCGGGCCCGCGATACCGATGTGGATCGGAATGTCGACGCCGCCATCTTTCAGCGCATCCGCCCAGGCGATCAACGGCTTGGCTTCAAAGGCAAACTGTGTCGCCAACGCCATGTTCGCGTCTGTGCGGTTGGCGAAATCCTGTTTCCAGCGCAGCGCGTCCATCACGTTTTTGTCCGAACCGTCTGGATCAATGTCGCGGTTGCCCTCAGGGTGACCAGCCACATGCAAATGCTTGAATCCGGCCGCATCAAACAGGCCCGTTTCCATCAACTGCATAGAGTTTTCAAAATCACCGTGCGGTTTTTCAACGCCACCCGCCAGCAACAAGGCCTGCTCAACACCGGCCTCACCCTGATAGCGGGCAATCCAATCGCCAAACGTCGCCTTGTCTTTGATGATACGGGCCGGAAAATGCGGCATCACATTATAACCATCAGCGGCCAGTCGTTTGGCCGTCGCCACCATATCTTCAATCGGGGTGCCTTCAATGTGGGCGATATAAACGCGGGTGCCATGCGGCAGCAGCGTGGTGAAATCCTCGACCTTTTCAGCGGTGCGTGGCATCACTTCGATCGAATAATCCTGCAAAAAGGCTTCAACCACGGGATCGACGGGCAGGGGGCCTGCCTCGGCTTTTTTCTTGAACTGCAACAGCGCCATCATCTTCTCCCTAAATGATATCGGACCTAAGCCCATCCGTCGTTATCAATCAGCGCAATGATGCGTGCCTTGTCGAACTCTGCTTCCAAACGCGCGGCCTCATCGGCAGCGATTTGGTCGGCATCACCGTCAACCGCATAAGCGGGGGCGCGGCGCCATTCGGCAAGATAAGCATCCGTGCCCGCAGCGCCAACCTTCATAGCTGCCCGATCAATCGCTTGCTCGAACCGCTCCTCCAGTTGGACCTTGGATGCACGACGCCCTTTGCCCACAATCACTTGAGCTGGAATGTCTCGCCAGTAAACTATGGTTACATCGGGCATTTGCTGATTCCTTTTATTTCCCTAGCTTTACGCGGATGGCGACGAATTAGGCGCTCGTTTTCGACACTCAAAAGCAGTGTTGCGACGCCTGTTTGCACCGCTTGCCTAACAAAAGGCCAGTGCCGGCGGGCTGAAAAATATTCATCATGTTCATGAACCGACCAATTTGGCCCATATCACACCTTGCGCGACGCCGATTGCGCGACTACTTTGAAGGCAACTTGAAATGGAGGGCGTACTCATGACGCCCAAGCGTCTGTCCGGTGCGGGCGCGTTCCCCAAAGCGGTCGACACCCCCGCGCCCAAAACGCCAGATTCGGCACCGCTTTATGCGGCGCTTGATCTGGGCACAAACAGTTGCCGCATGTTGATTGCCAAACCGAATGGCAATCAGTTCACTGTGGTCGATAGCTTTTCGAAGTCGGTCCAACTTGGGGCGGGTCTCGAGACGTCGGGAAGGCTCAGTCGGGCCTCGATTAAACGCACCGTGCAAGCCTTGCGCATTTGCAAAAAAAAGCTGCAAACCCACAAGGTATCACGCATGCGACTGGTCGCGACCGAAGCCTGCCGACGGGCCCAAAATGCGTCCGATTTCCACCGGCTGGTGAAACGTGAAACGGGGCTGGTGCTGGAAATCATTGAACCCGAAGAAGAAGCCCGTTTGGCGGTGATTTCCTGTGCGCCACTGGTGTCAAAACGCACAGATCAGCTGTTGGTGGTCGACATTGGCGGCGGGTCAACCGAACTGGTTTGGATCGACATTTCCAAGGTTCCCGAGGCCGCGCGCGCCAAATCAATCATGCGCCTGCACCGCGGGTTTTCGCAGGATCACACCTTGGATGCAGAGGAAAACGCGCGCGTGGTGGATTGGATATCGGTGCCGCTGGGTGTCGCAACCTTGCGCGAAATCTTCGACGATGTGGAGGATGACGCAGCCCGTTTTGCGCTGATGTCTTGTCACTTTGAAGAAAACCTTGCCGGATTTTCGCCCTTCGAGATCGAGCAAACCATGGAGGGGTTCCAGATCGTTGGCACCTCCGGCACAGTAACAACCGTCGCCGCCTCGCATCTGGGGCTGCGGCGCTATGATCGCAACAAGGTTGACGGGTTAATGATGTCATCCCTCCAAATTGATGCCGTGGTGCGCGAATATCTGGCGCTGGGGCCAAAGGGACGGCTGGCTGATCCGCGCATCGGGCGGGACCGTCAGGCGTTGATCATGTCGGGGGCGGCGATTTTGCAAGCTTTGCTGCGGGTTTGGCCGACGGACCGGTTATCAGTTGCGGATCGCGGTCTGCGCGAAGGTCTGCTATACGCACAAATGAGCGCCGATGGGGTGCTGCAGGATGGAATAATCTAATGGCCAAGAAACCTACCGGCAAAAATAGCGGACGCGGCTTGCGCGATCTGCGCACCAAAGTCAAAACGGCGCGTGGACGTAAACTTAGCTCAACCCTGTGGTTAGAGCGACAGCTGAATGACCCCTATGTGAAACGGGCCCAAACCGATGGCTATCGGGGGCGGGCGGCCTATAAGATTTTGGAACTGGACGACAAATACCGTTTCTTGGTGCCGGGTGCGCGGGTGGTTGATTTGGGCTGTGCGCCGGGTGGATGGCTGCAAGTGGCCGTGCCACGGGTAAATTCATTGGGCGAGCGCAGTGGCAAATCTGTAGGGCGTTTGCTGGGCATCGATATTCAAGAAGTTGAACCGATTGCCGGCACCGAAATTCATTTGTTGGATTTTATGGAAGATGACGCTGATACCAAGGTTAAAGCATGGCTGGACGGCAAGGCGGACGTGGTGATGTCTGACATGGCGGCCTCGGCTTCGGGGCACAAACAGACGGACCATCTGCGCATTATGGCGCTCTGCGAGGCGGCGGCCTATTTTGCCTTTGACGTTTTGGAAGAGGGTGGCACATTCATTGCCAAAGTTCTGGCTGGGGGCGCTGAAGGGGATCTTCAAAAACTACTCAAGCAAAAATTCACCAAGGTGGCCAATGTGAAGCCACCTGCCAGCCGTTCAAACAGCTCAGAGAAATTTGTTGTGGCGACAGGGTTCCGCGGGCAAAATTCTTAAAGAATTTTAACCGGAAAATTCAATTTTCCGGCGCGCAAACTTTAGCCGTGCTCTTCATTTTGCTCGGTCAGGCGGCTTTGCAACAATTCCCCAGTATCAACCAATATCGAATAGGCCACCATCGACACGGCCGTGTTGATCTGTTTCATCGCCCGCAGTGTTTCCTGATGGATATTGCTGGTCTCAATACTGTCGGACGCCCCTTTGCGCAGGCGTTCCAGATGGCGGCGTTGCAGCTTTTGCTCGACATCCCGCACAGCTTCTTTTTCCTCAACCAATTGACGTGCGGAATCGACGCTGTTGGTCATCAAAACATTCAACGACAGTTGCACGTTCGATAAAACACGGTCATGAAAATCGCACAATTCTTTCCACCCCTCGGGTGAAAACTGCAGCCCTTTGTCCGAGATTTTCTGCGCCATCCGCAACAGGTTTTTCGAAATCACGTCCCCCGCTGATTCCAGATTGATCGCAACCGAAGACAACTCCATGCTGGCGCCTGCATCTTCTTTTGACAGCTTGTTCTGGTGCAATTTAGCCAAATACAATTTGGTCTCAAAATGCATAGCATTCACATTGGCCTCATTCGCGTTGACGTTATTGGCAATGGCCTCGTCCCAACCCGCATACAACTCCATCACAGGCGATAACATTGCCTCAATGGTTTCGCCAATCCGCAGAACTTCGCGTGAGGCACAGGCCAGGGCGCGTTCCGGCACCTCAAGCGCGCTTTCATCCAGCGCGCTGATCCGTTCAACTGCAACAGCCTGATCCGAAATTGGGTCCGCAATTATTCCATCCAGAAAACGCGTCACAGGTTTGATCAGCACTAAGCCAAGCAACAGCACACTGAGATTATAGACCAAATGCAGATTGATGGCCTGACGCGCCCCACTGCCCCCCAGAACCTCCAACGGCAGCGCCCCGTTTACCAGCAACAGCAACGCCAGCAACGCCCCACCACCGCGCAACAACAGATTTCCAACCACAATAATCCGAGCCGAGGCCTTGGCTCCCAATGTCAAGGTAAACGGGATGAAAGAACCACCCAAATTGGCCCCCAGAACCATTGCCATTGCGGCCTCAACAGGCAACAAGCCTTGGGCGACAAAAGTCACAAACATCAATACAGCCGCCACGCTGGAATGCATCGCCCAGGCCAGCAAGGCACCAACCACAAAGGCAGAAAACAAATCATGAGCTAGGTATCCAGCCAGCGGCGCAATGGCAGCGCTGTCACGGATCGGGTCAGTCGCCGCACGGATCATATCCAGCGACACCAACACCAAGGCCAGACCAATCACAATGCGCCCCATCTGGCGGGTTTTGGATTTTCCACCCTTCAGGAACAGCGTCACCCCAACCAGCAACAACGTCGGCACCAACCACGCTGCCCGCACAAGCAAAATCTGCGTCACAATCGCCGACCCCAGATCAGCCCCCAGAAAAATTGCCAGCCCAACCGTGACCGTCAACGTCCCTTTGCTGGCAAAGTTGGTTGCCAACACGGCCACTGCTGTTGAGCTTTGCAGCACGATTGCGGCCAAAACACCGGTGCCCGCCGCCAATGGTGGATTGCTTGAGGACTGTCTGAGCCATGAGCGCAACTCGGATTTGAACGCCCGCTGTACACCGGTTCGAATTATGCGAACGGACCACAATAAGAGCGCCGCAGCCCCTGCAAGGTTTAGAATAAATAAAAGCACTGCTGTCTCTTTCGTTCAATAAAGTGTGTGTTTTTAGGCATCTAGCGCGTTATTTGCAAGTCGTTTAGCTGTCACGTCTCTGTAATACTGTTAACTTAAGAGTGGGCATAGCGCCGTTTATCTCTTGCTAACCCCAAAGGTTTCGGTAGCCTGACAGCAATGAAAACACACACATCTGGGAGGATTAACATGCATCTTAACAAACTTTTATCAACTGCGGCCATCGCGGCAGCCTTTGTACTAAGTGCAGGCACAGCATCGGCCGACGAATGCGAACGCGGCTCTTTGGACAAACGGTTCTGTGACACGAATGGCGATCTGATTGCAGACACGCCCACCGATCCAAGCATGCTGCTGGACCCTGACACACTGATCTTTGCCTACACACCAGTAGAAGACCCCGCCGTTTACAAAGAAGCATGGTCTGACTTTTTGACCCACCTTGAGGCCAAAACCGGCAAAGACGTGGTGTTCTTCCCCGTTCAATCCAACGCCGCTCAAATTGAAGCCATGCGTTCAGGTCGTCTGCATATTGCGGGCTTTAACACCGGCTCCAACCCGCTGGCCGTGAACTGCGCAGGCTTTAGCCCCTTCACCATTATGGCCAAAGAAGACGGCAGCTTTGGCTACGAGATGGAAATCCTGACCTACCCGGGTTCCGGCATCGAAAAGGTTGAAGATATCAAAGGCAAACAGTTGGCCTTTACCTCGCCAACATCCAACTCGGGCTTCAAAGCACCTTCCGCGATTTTGAAATCCGATTTTGACATGATCCCCGAGCGTGACTTTGAACCGGTTTATTCCGGCAAGCACGACAACTCGATCCTGGGCGTGGCCAACAAAGACTATATGGCCGCCTCGATCGCCAACTCTGTGCGCGACCGCATGGTGCAGCGTGGCGTGATCACACCAGAACAGGTCGTCACGATCTATAAATCGCAAACCTTCCCGACCACGGGCTTTGGTACGGTTTACAATCTGACACCTGAATTGCAGGCGTCCATTAAGGACGCGTTCTTTAGCTTTGAGTGGGAGGGGACATCCTTGCAGGAAGAGTTCTCAAAATCCAAAGAAGCGCAATTCATCCCGATGACATATCAGGAATTCTGGGACGTGATCCGCAAGATCGACACCGCCAATGG
>DEIK01000018.1 GCA_002352425.1 Rhodobacteraceae bacterium UBA2776 | reverse complement strand
GGGATTTCGAGGTTGTCGAAAAACACCTCGTTTGTTTCATGGCCGACCAGATTGGCGATCGGCTGGATCTCCATTCCGTTCCCCATCGCGTCGTGCAGATCGACAATGAAAATCGACATGCCCAGTGACTTTTTCTTGGCCTCGGCTAAAGGTGTGGTGCGCGCCAGCAGGATCATAAGATCGGAATGCTGTAACCGGCTGATCCAGACCTTCTGGCCGTTGATCACATATTTATCACCCTTTTTGACAGCGGTTGTCTTTAGTTTGGTGGTATCGGTGCCGGTTGTCGGTTCTGTCACGGCCATGGATTGCAGGCGCAATTCACCCGAGGCAATTCTGGGCAGATATTTCTGTTTTTGTGCGTCCGAGCCATGCCGCAATAACGTGCCCATATTATACATCTGGCCGTGGCAATGGCCCGCGTTGCCACCGGAGCGGTTGATTTCTTCCATCACGATACTGGCCTCGGTCAGGCCAAGGCCCGAGCCACCATAGGCCTCGGGGATCATCGCGGCCAGCCATCCGGCGTTGGTTAGCGCGTTAATAAACTCCAAGGGGTGGGTTTCATCTGCGCCGTGCTTGCGGTGATATTCAGGTGGAAAATCGGCAAAAAGTCCGCGCAACGCATCGCGCAGATCTTCGTGGTCGCCGCCAGCTGTGGTCTTGAGTTGGCTCATTTTTGCGGCCCGCTTGTTTCCAGAATTTCTTCTTCTAACCGTTGCCAGACATCATAAGAAATCGGGTTTTCGCTTTCTTCCAGAATGTGCCCGACAAGGCCAATGGCACGCGCCATCACCCCGAAACCACGCACGATTTTCCACGGGAACCCGAATTCACAGCAAATCGCACCAACCGCGCCAGTGGCGTTGATCGGCAACATTTTTCCGGATTTTTCCTCGGCAACCGCATGAATTTTCTGCATCAAGGCGATGTATTCACCCGACTTGCCATTTTCGGCGGCGATTTCGAACAAACGTGGTGTGCGTGGGTCAACTGGTTTATGAACCGGGTGGCCCAAACCAGGCACGATGGTNNCGGCGCGCGCGGAATGCGTCCACCGTTTCAATCGCCAGCGCATCCAGATCAACGCCAGTGCCGACTTTATCGGCGGGCAGTGCTTCGTAAAGCATCTTTGACGCGCCTTCCATCGAGCCGACAAACACCGTGCCAAGCCCGCAAAGCCCCGCCGCAACCGCTGCTTGCAGCGATTCCGGAGCGCCCATATAGGTCATCCGCGCGGCAATCGCCGAAGGGGTGATGCCGTGTTCAACCAACGTGATGACGATGGCGTTGAAGACCTTGGATTCCTCGGCCGTGGCTTTGCGCCCTGTCAGTTGCAGGAATGCCAGATCACCAAGGTTCATGTGGCCCAAAATTTCGCTGGGCAAATCCAGCCCGCGCACGTTGATCGTATCAGCGTTGCTCCAGGCGATGTCGGAGGTCAGTTTATCTTTGCGTCTGCCCATTATACCGGATCCCATGAAAATACGTCTGCGGAAACTTCGAGCGGTACAAAGCTGGCTTTGAGGGCCGGAATTGCATGCTCTGCGATGGTGGATGGTGTCCAACCTTCGCCGCGATGCACCGAACGAACCGGGCGCGGCTGATTGACCAACAGGATTTCGTTGTTGCGCACAGCAAAGATTTGCCCTGTCACATCACTGGCGGCATCCGATGCCAAAAATGCGGCCATAACAGCCACTTTGGCAGGGGTCATCTGCTTGAGTTTGGCGACGCGGGCCTCTTGTTCAGGGCTGTCGACTTTGATCGAGGCGATCATCCGGCTCCAGGCGAACGGCGCGATGCAGTTCGAGCGCACGTTCCAGCGCTGCATGTCCAGCGCGATGGATTTGGACAGGGCCGCAATGCCCAGTTTGGCCGCAGAATAATTGGCCTGTGCCAGATTGCCGATCAGACCGGATGTCGAGGTCATATGCACCAGCGCACCACTGTTCTGTTCGCGGAAATAATCGGCGGCGGCGCGGGATGTGTTGAACGCGCCATAAAGGTGAACTTTGACCACTGCGTCGAAATCTTCATAGGTCATTTTGTGGAAAAATCCGTCGCGCAAAATGCCCGCGTTATTGACCACGCCGTCGATGCGGCCAAATTCTTTCACTGCGACTTCGACCATATTGCGGGCGGCATCTGCGTCGGAAACGCTGCCACCATCGGCGATCGCATCGCCACCGGCGGCCTTGATTTCATCTACCACCTCTTGCGCGGCACTGATGCTTTCGCCCGACCCTTTTAGCGATGCGCCCAGATCGTTAACCACCACGGCAGCGCCTTCGGCAGCGCAGGTCAGCGCGATATCGCGGCCAATGCCACCCCCCGCACCCGTGACCAGAATGACCTTACCTTCAAGTGTTTTACCCATAATCATATTCCCTTATTTTGTCTTGCGGTATTTATCTAAACCGCCGGTGTGCATAACACGCCCCATCAAAGGAGCGCCGATAATTTCTTCGGTTTTTTGTGCCGCCAAGATCAATTTATCCAGATCAAT
>DEIK01000063.1:57675-77374 GCA_002352425.1 Rhodobacteraceae bacterium UBA2776 | reverse complement strand
ATGGTCGATGCCGATTTCGTCATACCCATCGGCCATGAACAACCTGCGCGCCACTTCATATAATCCAAGCCGTTCTTCGGGGGCGGGCAGGGCGTCGGTCGGGATCATCTGCTGACGTTTGGCCATCCAAGGCACATGCGCATAGCCATAGAGCGCCACGCGGCTGGGGCTAAGGGTGAGCAGTTTCAACACGGATTCGGCGATTCGCGTGTCGGTTTGATGCGGCAGGCCGTAAAGGATATCGGCGTTCAGGCTGTCGATGCCATGGGCCCGGATCATATCGACGGCGTCTTTGGTCATCTCGTAGCTTTGGATGCGGCCAATCACCTTTTGAATTTCATCATCAAAATCCTGCACCCCGATTGAAGCGCGGTTCATGCCCGCATCGGCCAGCGCCTTGATTCGGCTCTCGTCAATCTCGTTTGGGTCGATTTCGACGGAAAATTCGCCGCCTTTGGCCATGGGAATCACATCCAAAACCGTGCCGGCCAGATCGGAAATCATATCGGCGGTCATCAGTGTGGGGGTGCCTCCGCCCCAATGCAGGCGCGACAGGCTTAGGTTTTCCGGCAGAATTTCCTTGAGCAGTGCGATCTCGGACTTAAGCGTTTTCAAGTAAGCGCGCACAGGTTCTTCGGATTGGGTCCCTTGGGTGCGACAGGCGCAAAACCAGCATAAATGCCTGCAAAAAGGCACGTGTAGGTAGAGTGAAATCTCGCTGCCTTTCGGAATTTCACTGATCCATTTGGTGAAATGGCCTTCGTCAACCGAGCCCGAAAAATGCGGGGAGGTTGGATAGCTGGTATAACGCGGAACACGTGCGTCAAATAAACCAAGGCGTGTAAGTTGTGATTGATCAGTCATTCGGGTACGGTTACATGTGAACAGCCTTGGTCACTTTGATCGAGATCAATAACGAAATGGCGCGCGAACAAATTATGAATGTAGCTGACTCTAAACATGATGATTGTGGGGCCTGCCCTATCCGCCATCGCGCCGTATGTGCACGTTGCAACGAAGACGAACGCGATGTTCTGGATGACATGAAATATTACCGCAGCTATGAGGCGGGGCAAACCGTCGTTTGGTCGGGTGACCGGATGGATTTTGTCGCCTCGGTTGTTTCGGGTATCGCGTCATTGACGCAAACCATGGAGGACGGGCGCACGCAAATGGTGGGCCTGTTGTTGCCAAGCGATTTTGTTGGCCGTCCCGGGCGCGAACATGCACCCTATGATGTGGTTGCGACCACTGATTTGGTGATGTGCTGTTTTCGCAAAAAACCATTCGAAGTGATGATGGCCGAAACGCCGCATATCGCGCATCGTTTGCTTGAAATGACACTGGATGAGTTGGATGCGGCCCGCGAATGGATGCTGTTGCTGGGGCGCAAGACCGCGCGTGAGAAAATAGCCAGTCTGATTGCGATTATTGCGCGGCGCGACGCATCGTTGCATCTCTCTGGGCCTGAGGGTGCGATGGCGTTTGACCTGCCGCTGACCCGTGTGGCGATGGCGGATTATTTAGGACTGACACTGGAAACGGTCAGCCGCCAGATTTCGGCGTTGCGCAAGGATGAGATCATCCTGTTAGAAGGTAAACGCCACGTCACCATCCCCAATTTCCAGAAGTTGCTGGATGAAGCTGGGGATGATTCCGATGGCGGGATGCTGAACTAAAGCTGATACCGACTAGTGGGCCATCAAAACTGGCACATTGGCATTCTCCAACATATTGCGTGTGGCCCCACCTAAAATGGCTTCGCGGAACCGTGAGTGGCCGTAAGCCCCCATCACCAACATATCAGCATCCATGTCACGGGCATGGCGCAGCAAGACGTCAGAAACTCTTGGCATGGTTTTGGCCAGTACGGTGATTTCGGCTTTCACCCCGTGGCGCACCAGCATTTGCGACAATGCCCCGCCGGGGTCTGATCTGTCTGGCCCGTGTTGTGGTGGATCAATCACCACAATGTTCACAGAATCGGCGGCGATCAGTGCGGGCAAAGCTGCACGCACGGCGGACATGGATTCGCTGCTTTCGTTCCACGCCACAATGATGCGGTCAGCATTGGCGGTGACCTTGGCCTTTGGCGGCACCACCAATGTCGGCACATGCCCCTCGAACAGGGCGGACTCTACGATAATTTCCTGCTCCTGCCCGCAACTTTTTCCGTAAGGGCGCGGCAGCACGATCAGATCGTTAAACCGCGCGCGATGCGCCACCAAACGGCCAAGACCCGCCAGCTGCGCCACGGCTTTATCGAGGGACCATTTGACGTTGCTATTTTCAAGCAGCCCAGATGTATAGGCTTCGGCCTCGGCAGCTTCTTCCTTGGCCTTTTCAATCACGTCCTGTTGGAAAACGGCGCTGGCACCTGCGTAGTAATACCCAGTTTGGGTGCGATCGACCCCAATGCAAAGAACATCCAGATGGGCATCTTCGGCGCCAGCAATTGCAATTGCCTTTTCAAGCGCGGGTTTAGCGATCTTTGTGTCAGTGACGACGGTCAGCAAGGATTTGTAAGCCATCAGGCGGTCTCCCAAAATGAAATCAATAACGATGAGTATAGTTTCAAAAAATCGGGCTGACTTTGATGTCGATCAACAGCAAATTAACAGATACATGCACACAACAGCAAATTTACAGATACATGCACAATTTGATATAGATCAAGGCCGCTTGCGGTTAGGGTTGGCATACGGCAACTAGTCGCAAGTGGCTGGCCGATGTGTGAGTCGTGCCAGGAAAAAGACGAAGGGACGTGTGATGTGGGACTATATTAAACTGATAGTGGTTGGCGCAGTGGTGGTTTTGGCCGCGATTGCTGCAAGCTACGCAAGAGATTTACCATATATGGTGAATGCTCTGACCATTATGCTGGCAGCTGTCGGCCTATTCATCTGGACCATGCGTGGTTTGGGGGATGCAAAGCCATCAACCGACGGATACGCCGATGGCGTTGTTCGTGCCGGTGTAATCGCAACCGCTCTTTGGGGGGTTGTCGGCTTTTTGGTTGGGGTGTGGATCGCCACATTGCTGGCCTTTCCATCGCTAAACTTTGAGTGGGCACAGGGGTATTTGAACTTTGGGCGTTTGCGTCCACTGCACACCTCTGCGGTTATTTTCGCGTTTGGTGGTAATGGTTTGATTGCGACATCGTTCTACGTGGTTCAACGCACCTCCGCGGCCCGTCTTTGGGGCGGAAACGCAGGCTGGTTCGTATTTTGGGGATACCAAATCGCGATCGTCCTGGCTGCGACCAACTATGTTTTGGGCGCAACACAATCCAAAGAATATGCCGAATTCGAATGGTTTGCCGACCTATGGCTGACAATCGTTTGGGTGGTCTATTTGATTGTGTTCATGGGCACGCTTTACAAACGTAAAGAAAAGCACATCTACGTGGCAAACTGGTTCTACCTGTCGTTCATCGTGACAATCGCGATGCTGCACATTGTGAACAACCTATCGATCCCCGTGTCGTTCTTCGGCTCCAAATCGGTTCAGGTGTTTTCAGGCGTTCAGGATATGATGACGCAGTGGTGGTACGGCCACAATGCTGTTGGCTTCTTCCTGACAGCAGGTTTCCTCGGCATGATGTACTATTTTGTGCCCAAACAGGCCGAACGTCCTGTGTTTTCGTATAAACTGTCGATCATCCACTTCTGGGCGCTGATCTTCCTTTATATCTGGGCTGGTCCGCACCACTTGCACTATACCGCGCTGCCTGACTGGGCCAGCACATTGGGTATGGTTATGTCGATCATCCTGTGGATGCCGTCGTGGGGTGGTATGATCAACGGCCTGATGACCCTGTCTGGCGCTTGGGACAAATTGCGCACCGATCCGATTATCCGGATGATGGTGGTGTCAATCGGGTTCTACGGCATGTCCACATTCGAGGGTCCGATGATGTCGATCCGCGCTGTGAACTCGCTGTCGCACTATACAGACTGGACCATCGGTCACGTGCACTCTGGCGCACTTGGTTGGAACGGCATGATCACATTCGGCGCGCTTTACTTCTTGGTGCCACGTCTGTGGAACCGCGAGCGCCTGTATTCGCTGAAATTGGTGAGCTATCACTTCTGGCTGGCGACAATCGGCATCGTTCTTTATGCCTCTGCCCTTTGGGTGTCCGGTATCATGGAGGGCCTGATGTGGCGCGAAGTTGATGCCAATGGGTTCCTGGTGAACTCGTTCGCTGACACTGTAGAAGCCAAGTTCCCGATGAACGTCGTCCGTACAATTGGCGGTCTGCTGTATCTGACCGGTGCGATCATCATGTGCTACAACCTTTGGGCCACCGTTGCGAAAGGTACAGCGAAAGCTGATGCCGCCGCACCTGTGCCTGCAGAATAAGGAGGGATAGACAATGGCTTTCCTTGATAAACACAAAGTAATCGAGAAAAACGCAACCATTCTGATGGTTCTATCCCTATTGGTTGTGACAGTCGGCGGGGCGGTGGAAATCGCCCCACTGTTCTGGCTGCAAAACACGATCGAGGATGTAGACGGCATGCGTCCCTATACCCCGCTCGAGCTGACCGGACGCGATATCTATATTCGTGAAGGTTGCTATGTTTGCCACAGTCAGATGATCCGGCCTCTGCGTGACGAAGTCGAGCGTTACGGCCACTATTCATTGGCGGCTGAATCGATGTACGACCACCCGGCACAATGGGGTTCCAAACGCACAGGCCCTGACTTGGCTCGCGTCGGCGCACGCTATTCTGACGAATGGCATGTGGATCACCTGACAGATCCACAGTCGGTTGTGCCGGTTTCGATCATGCCAAAATACGGCTTCTTGTCTAACAAGATGATCGAACCCACTTATATCACTGATCTGCTGTCGACACACCGTTTTGTTGGTGTGCCGTACACGGACGAGATGATTGAAAACGCCGCGGCTGACTTTAAGGCCCAGGCCGATCCAGACAGTGACTATGATGGCCTGCAAGCACGCTATCCAAAATCACAGGTTCGTAACTTTGACGGCAAGCCTGGGATTTCGGAAATGGATGCGGTGATTGCGTATCTGCAAATGTTGGGCACGTTGGTTGATTTCTCGACCTTCACACCTGACGCGAACCGCTAGGAGGGGATGATGGATACCTATTCCTTTATGCGGCAAGTCGCCGATAGTTGGGGAATGTTGTTTTTGTTCTCTGTCTTTATCTTTGTGGTTTTCTGGGCGTTCCGTCCAGGCAGCCGCAAAGTACACGAAGACATCGCAAACATCCCTTTTCGCAATGAAGACAAACCTGCCACCGAGGCAGATGTCATACCGGAGGCGCGGTCATGAGTAAGAAACCGACAGAACTTGAAGAAGATGAAGTTGAAACAACTGGCCACTCGTGGGACGGGATTGAAGAGTACAACAATCCTTTGCCGCGTTGGTGGTTGTGGACCCTATACGCAACGATCATCTGGGCTATCGGCTATACGATTGCCTATCCTGCATGGCCGATGCTAACGCAAGCCACACCAGGCGTGCTGGGTTGGTCAACACGCGGTGATGTTGCGGCTGAAATCAAAGCTGTGGATGTTGCCAACGCTGAAATCGAAAGCAAACTGGCTGCCGCCGACCTGACGACGATTTCCGCGGATGCGGATATGAACAGCTATGCCAACAACGCTGGTAAGGCTGTGTTCCAGACATGGTGCATCCAATGTCACCAAACCGGTGGGCAGGGCGCCAAAGGCTATCCGAACCTGTTGGATGATGACTGGCTTTGGGGTGGTGATATTGAATCGATCCACACAACCATTAAACACGGCGTACGGAATGAAGACGACGACGATGCCCGTTTCTCAGAAATGCCAAAATTTGGCGCGGACGAGTTGTTGGAAGCAGCCGAGATTGATCAGGTTGTGAATTTCGTGCTGAAAATCTCAGGTCAAGAGGCCGATGCCGCACTGGTAACAGATGGCGCAGTTGTTTTTGAAGATAATTGCGCATCTTGTCATGCTGAGGACGGAAAAGGTGATCGAGATCAAGGTGCACCAAATCTAACTGATGCAATTTGGCTGTATGGAGGCGATGAGGCGACGATTCGCGACTCTGTAAATAACGCCCGCTTCGGCGTGATGCCCACATGGGCGGCTCGTTTGTCCGAGTCTGATATCAACGCTGTAGCCACTTACGTCCACCAACTTGGTGGTGGTGAGTAAAACACTTCCGAGGGTCTCCAGCCCTCGGTAAAAGGCACCGACGCCCGTCCTGTTCGCGCGTTTCCTTGGGGGTCGGTGCCACCTTACCCCTTTTAGACACATTCTAACAAGCTGCTATCTCGCGCAGAGACGGATAGCATGATACGCTTCGTCGCATGGAAGCCGGTTTCGCAGTCAATTAGATATCCAGTGTAGGCCACTTGTGGCAGACTCGTTGAATAAAATCCGCTGTTTACCAGCGAGGATTGGAGTAGATCCTGTGAGTAATATCGAAGAAAAAGCCCCGAAATTATACGCAGCGCGTGAACCCGTGTTCCCGCGCAAGGTTAAAGGGAAATTTCGCAGCCTGAAATGGGGCCTGATGATTTTCACATTGGGAATCTACTATATAAGCCCATGGATTCGCTGGGATCGCGGCCCAAACCTGCCCGATCAAGCCATTCTCGTTGATCTTGCCGGACGGCGCTTTTATTTCTTTATGATCGAAATCTGGCCGCATGAATTCTACTTCATTGCTGGTCTGTTGATCATGGCGGGGCTTGGGCTATTTTTGTTCACCTCGGCGCTGGGCCGTGTTTGGTGCGGCTATGCCTGCCCGCAGACCATCTGGACTGATTTGTTTATTTTAACCGAACGCTGGATCGAGGGTGATCGAAACGCCCGTGTTCGATTATGGAAATCCAAATGGGACCTTAAGAAATGGCGCTTGCGCATCTTCAAGTGGTTCACTTGGATTTTGATTGGCGTTGCCACCGGTGGGGCATGGGTGTTCTATTTCGCAGATGCGCCAACACTATTGGTCAATCTTGTTACTTTGAATGCACCTGTGTTTGCCTATCTGACGATCCTCGTGGCAACGGTCTTTACCGTGCTGTTCGGCGGGTTCGCCCGCGAGCAAGTCTGTATTTATATGTGCCCATGGCCTCGCATTCAGGCTGCCATGATGGACGAAGACACGTTGACCGTCGGCTACCGCGATTGGCGCGGCGAACCCCGTGGCAAGCGGCGCAAAGGTGCTGATGTCGAAAATCTGGGCGATTGCATCGACTGCATGGCCTGCGTGAATGTTTGCCCAACCGGCATCGACATCCGCGATGGTTCGCAGCTGGAATGTATCACCTGTGCGCTGTGTATCGACGCCTGTGACGACATGATGGAGAAAATCGGTAAGCCTCGTGGCTTGATTGATTATCTGGCCTTCTCGGATGAACCTGCTGAACGCGCCGGCGCCCAACCGCGTAAAATCTGGCAACACGCTCTGCGCCCACGCACCATCATGTACACCACGCTTTGGTCGCTGGTTGGCATCGGCCTTTTGGTCGCCCTGTTGATCCGTCCCGAGATTGACATGACTGTATCGCCGATCCGCAACCCAACCTATGTGACACTGTCTGACGGCACTATTCGCAACACCTATGATGTGCGGTTGCGTAACAAACACGGCGATGATCGCCCCTTTGATATATCCGTCGACGCGGAAACGGGCCTGACCCTGTCGCTTGAAGGCTTGGATGCGGATAGCGTGGTTGTAAACGCCAACGAGACATTGCTGCAGCGGGTCTATATAACCGCGCCCAAAGGCAGTGCAGCCGCCACTTCGGATCGCACCGAATTCAGACTTTGGGTCGAAGACAAAATTGGTGATGAACTGGTCCACACTGACACCGTGTTCAACGGAAGGGAAAAATAATGGCCAAACCTCTTACAGGTCGAAAAGTTCTGTTGATGTTCGTCGCCTTTTTCGGCGTCATCATCGCGGTAAACTTGTACATGGCCTCCATGGCCATCGGCACCTTCCCGGGTATGGATGTCAAAAACAGCTACATCGCCAGCCAGAGCTTTGACGACGACCGTGAGGCCCAAACTGCGCTGGGTTGGGAGGTTTCGGTGACCTATGAGGCGGGTGAATTGCAAATCGCGATCCTTGATGAGACAGGTGCATCGGCCGATGTCGCCAAGTTTGAGGCACTCGTTGGTCGTCCAACCCATGTGCGCGACGATCAAACGCCCGAATTCCAACAACGCAAAGGGGTGTTCAAAGCCCCCGTAACGCTGGCTGAAGGGCTGTGGAATTTGCGCCTCGAGGCAACCGCGCTTGACGGTACACCCTTCAAACAACGCCTCACATTCGAGGTGAAAAACTAGCCATGTGCGCGCAAATTGCTGCCTGTCCTGCCTGTGCTGTCGCACCCTCCGCCGAGGAATTGGCGCGGATGAGCGAGCCCGTTGAGGCGCGCATCATGCTGTCGCTGCCGCAAATCCATTGTGCGGCCTGTATTTCCGCCGTTGAACGCGAGTTGGCGCGCACCGCTGGGGTCAAATCCGCCCGCGTGAACCTGACCTTAAAACGGGTCAGCATCGAAGCCGAACCCGACACCACGGCCGAGGATATGGTACGCGTTTTAGCAGGCATCGGCTATGAGGCGCATGAGTTGGACGCAGGCACCCTGCGCGCCACCGAAACCGACAAGCGCGGGCGTGATTTGCTGATGCGCTTGGCGGTCGCGGGCTTTGCCGCGATGAATGTGATGATGCTGTCGGTGGCTGTTTGGGCCGGTGCGCAGGAAACCACCCGCGAGCTGTTCCACTGGGTATCGGCTGCCATCGCATTGCCCGCTATTGCCTTTTCTGCGCAGCCGTTTTTCCGCAGTGCATGGGCCATGCTAAAGGTACGTCACCTGAACATGGATGTGCCGATATCATTGGCAATCCTGTTGGCCAGCGCCATGTCATTCTATGAAATTACCCAGGGCGGCGAACATGCTTATTTCGACGCCGCCCTGTCGCTGACGTTCTTCTTGTTGGCAGGCCGCTACCTTGACCACCGCACCCGCGCCATAGCGCGTTCAGCCGCTGAGGAATTGGCGGCGCTCGAAGTGCCACGCGCTGAACGCATCATAGGCGAGACAGTCGAGACCATAGCGATTGCCGAACTGGCCGTTGGTGATCTGGTTCGGGTCAAACCTGGCGGTCGGATGCCGGTCGACGGTGTTGTGACAGATGGCCAATCTGAATTGGATCGTTCTTTGTTGACCGGTGAAACTGTCCCCGTTTTTGCAGGCCTCGATACTGTGGTCAGTGCTGGTGAGGTCAATTTGACCGGCCCCCTGACCATTCGCGTCACAGCGGCGGGCGAGGACACGTCACTGCACAGAATGGCCGATCTGGTGGCGATGGCTGAAAGTTCCAAAAACCGCTACACATCTTTGGCGGACAAGGCCGCAGGCATCTATGCGCCCGGCGTCCATTTACTGGCGTTGCTGGCTTTTATTGGCTGGTTGTTTGTATCAGGCGGCGACATCCGCCTATCGCTGAACATTGCCGTGGCGGTGTTGATCATCACCTGCCCTTGTGCGCTCGGCTTGGCTGTGCCGGCTGTGACCACGGCGGCTTCTGGGCGGTTGTTTCGCAAGGGGATGTTGATCAAAGATTCCACAGCACTTGAGCGTTTGGCCGAGGTTGACACCGTGGTTTTCGACAAAACCGGCACCCTGACCCAAGGCCAGCCCGAGCTGACCAACATGGGGGATTTCACCCGCACGGATCTGGAAATCGCTTTGGCGCTGGCCGAGGCCTCCGCACACCCCTTAGCCGTCTCGCTGGCACATGCAACGACCACGGCAGGCACCAAACCCGCCAAAATTTCTGACCTGCGCGAGATGCCCGGTTATGGCATCCAAGGTCTTTGGAAAAGTAAACCCGTTCGGCTGGGCCGCGCCACTTGGGTTGGTGCGAAAGCAGGTGCCCAAACCGCGACCTACTTGCAAATCGGCAACGCCGCGCCGCGCGCGTTCACCTTCAACGACCGTCTGCGCGAAGGCGCACCCGAGGCTGTCGCGGCCCTCAAAGCGCAAGGCATGTCCTTGGTGCTGATCTCGGGCGACGGCCCCGCCGCCGTTCAAGATATGGCCAACAGATTGGGTTTTGACGACTGGACCGCCGAGGCCTTGCCACAAGAAAAAGCTGCACGCGTCAAGGCCTTGTCCGAAGAGGGCGCAAAGGTGTTGATGGTGGGCGACGGGCTGAACGACACCGCCGCGCTGGCCGCCGCGCATGTCTCGATATCGCCCGCGACCGCGTTGGATGCGGCGCGCGTGGCCTCTGATATTGTGCTGCTTGGCCATGACATGTCCCCGATGGCTGACGCGACCATTATTGCCCGCAAAGCCACGAAACGGATTTTGGAAAACTTTGGCGTTGCGGCAGGTTACAACATGATTGCCGTGCCAATCGCACTGCTGGGCTTTGCGACCCCCTTGATGGCGGCTTTGGCAATGTCGGCCTCCTCAATCACAGTTTCCCTGAACGCATTGCGGTTAAGGTAGGGGGGCATCTATTATGGCAGTTATCGTCTACCTTATACCGATTTCGCTGTTTTTAGGCGGCATGGGCCTGCTTGCCTTTTTCTGGGCCCTGAAATCCAAGCAATACGATGACCCAGAGGGCGACGCACAGCGTATTCTAAGCGACGAATGGGACGACAAACCACGGCCTGATGAATAAGCTTTTGCTTCTTCTAGCCCCAAAAACTGCGCCGCAGGCATTCAAACATATGTGGTTGTAACCGAACTTAACCCGTCAATCGCAACAGTGCAGCTTTCGCCGCGCCCAATCGGACCAACCCCGGCAGGGGTGCCCGTATAGATCAAGTCACCGGTCGCAAGTGTGACACTGTTTGACAGATAAGCAATTACATCGGCCACCGGCCAAATCAGATCACCAATGTCGCCGTCCTGACGCAGGTCGCCATCAACATGCGCCGTAATACGGCCGCGCACCGGGTGGCCAATAGCGGAAACCGGATGCAGCGCACCACAGGCGGCAGATTGGTCAAACCCTTTGGACATGTCCCAAGGCCGACGTTTTTCTTTGGCGGCTGCTTGTAGATCGCGGCGCGTCAGATCGTTGCCAGTGGCATAGCCCCAAACGTGGTTCAGCGCCTGATCCGGTGCGATCTTAGCCCCGCCGACACCTATGGCGACAACAAGTTCGGCTTCGTGATGTAGGTTTTGGGTTTGCGGCGGGTAGGGCGGGTAGGCCGCATCATCCACGACCGCATCCGCGGGTTTGGTAAAGAAAAAAGGTGGTTCGCGATCAGGATCAGCACCCATTTCACGGGCGTGCTCGGCATAGTTTCGACCGACACAAAAAATCCGGCGCACGGCAAACCGCGCATCACTCTCAAAGATTTCAACGCTCGGGGTTTTCGGTGCGGGCAGAATGAACCGGGTCACCTAAGTGGGACCAAGCGTGTTGCAGGTGATGTCGCGGGCTTGTAGGCGACGGCAGGCCAGTTCGGCCGTTTGTTGGGTCATCCCAACGAAGTTGGCGTCAAATCCGGTGTTGTGTCGCACCACTTTACGCAGTGATCCATCAAGCGTCGCCATTTCCTTTAGTGCGGTTTTCAGCAAAATCCGTTCGGCCTGATGTTGTGAGGCGTAGCGCCCAACGTTCACCCCCCAAAGACGCCCACCGGATGTCGAAACGCGTGTCACAACGATCGGCGCTTGCGCGGCTTTTGGTGCAACCGCTGCCGAAACCACTTTGGCGGGGCGCGGCGCTGGCGAGGAGGTCACTTCTGGGGCCGGGTTGGCCGTGACAACAGGCGCCACTGCGGCAACCTGTTCTGTGGCGATGTCTTGTTGTGCTTCTTCAACGGCGCTTTCAATTTCTGATTTCATTGCGACCAGCATTTCCGGAGCTGGCGCAATGGTTTGCCGTTGTGGTGGGCGTGGGCTGGTCTTTACAGCCCGAATGATGCGCAATGTTTTGCCCGCTGTGCCAGGTACAAATCCAGGGGCTGTTGAGGGGGCAACAGTGGTTGCTGGCGCTTTTGCGACCGCAACATCCTTGGTGCCCGCACCTCTATAGCGTGGGATACGCGGTTTACTGACCCGTGCGCGTGAAGGGGCGCGGCGAAAACCTAGGTCCATCAACTCAGCGACTTTGGCGTTGCGGGTCGAGGTCGAACGGCCGCCAAACACGGTTACAATAATATGTTCTTTGCCACGCTGCGCCGACGCCACAAGGTTAAAGCCCGCCGCGCGGGTATAACCGGTTTTGATACCGTCCGCCCCTTTATAGGCATTCAGGAACCGCCGATTGGTGTGGGAAACCGTTTTGCCGCCGGCATCCGCTGTGATCCGTGAGAACAGGTTGTAAAACTCGGGATAGTCATAAAACACGTGCCGCCCCATGGTTGTCATATCACGTGCCGTTGACAGGTGACCTGATTGGGTCAGCCCGTGCATATTTTTGAAGGTTGTACGCGACATGCCAAAGGCCTTGGCCGTGCGGTTCATCCTACGTGCAAAGGCCGCTTCTGATCCAGAAATGGCCTCGCCAATCGCGGTGGCGGCATCATTGGCCGATTTTACCGCTGCCGCGCGGATCAAATAGCGCAGTTTGATGCGTTGGCCTGGTTTCAACCCCAGTTTTGATGGTGGTTGCGAGGCGGCGTGTTTGGAAATACGCACTTTGGTATCAAGCGATATTTCACCGTGCTTGATTGCCTCAAATGCGATGTAAAGTGTCATCATTTTGGTCAAGGACGCCGGATGCAGGCGGGTGTCGGCGTTGCGTGAATGCAAAACCTTGCCCGTGCGCGCATCAACCACAAAGGCCGCATAAGGGGCGCCCATAGCTTTGAACGGCGCAAACGCCATTAGACAGCACAAAACTGTCAAGATTAACCCATCACGGACGATGTGCCCCAGACGTTGTTTCACGTCGATCATACTACTCTGCCTCATGCTGCCGATTTTTCGGTCAGTTTCTTATTGTTGGTTAACCATAACATAAGGGTGATTCGTAGAAAATACCCTAATTTCAATAAGTTTGCGGGCATTCTTTAGGGGGAAATGGCAGATATTGTGGGATCGCCTCAAATCAACGCTAGATGTTAGAATGGGCAATTTGGACAAATATGCGGGCTACAAGGTATTCAGCAAATTTTGCAAATCACCCAAATGCGGTAATTCGTGGAATTTTGTCTGTCCTGTGGGGGCTTTTGCGCGCTCCAAATCCCAGGTCAATTCATGGGGTACAAAGACGCCCCAGCTGCCCGCCTCTATCGCCGGAAGAACGTCCGAGCGCATCGAGTTTCCAACCATCATGGCACGGTCTGGACCGCCGCTGTGTCGTGTAAAGATGTCAGCGTAAATGGCAGGTGTTTTGTTGGAAACAATCTCGACCCCGTCGAAATAGCCCCCCAAACCCGATTGCGCCAATTTACGTTCTTGGTCCAGCAGATCGCCTTTGGTGATCAATAACAGCTGAAAATCACCAGATAATGCTGCAATCGTTTCCTGTGCATGGGGCATCAGTTGGATCGGGTGGTGCAGCATATCTTGCCCCGCGTCGATCAATTCTTGGATCACCTTGGCATGCACACGTCCGTCGCTAACATCAATGGCGGTTTCGATCATCGACAAAACAAAGCCCTTCACGCCAAACCCGTAATGCCCCAGATTGCGCTGCTCGGCCTCCAGCAGGCGCGTGTGCAGCTTGT
This sequence comes from Rhodobacteraceae bacterium UBA2776, assembly GCA_002352425.1. Lineage (GTDB taxonomy): Bacteria > Pseudomonadota > Alphaproteobacteria > Rhodobacterales > Rhodobacteraceae > Profundibacter. Next base: position 63,684 of record DEIK01000063.1, on the reverse strand, counting down.
CTTTTTCGACGTAATCCGCCAACAGGTCGCCAAACCGGTCTTGGGTCAGGCGAAAGAACTGTTCATTTTGCCACAGGGTATCATCGGCATCGAATGCAATTGTGTCTGGTTTTCGCGCCATCTGTAAACCTGCCCCTTTATCCCGCCTCACGATGCGCCTATATATGACGTCTTGAACCGGTAATGGATACGCCCCTTGATCTTGAAACAGATATACCCGTTGCAGATGATGTCCGGCAAGGATGGTCATGACGACAATGACACCGAACTTGCGCTTAAAACCCGCCCCAAAACCGAACGGCCACCGTTGTATAAGGTGTTGCTGTTGAATGACGACTACACCCCGATGGAGTTTGTCACCCATGTTCTGGAGCGCATTTTTGGCCTGACCGAGACCCAGTCAGTCGAAATTATGCTGACGGTGCATAAAAAGGGGCTGGCGGTTGTCGGCGTTTTCTCGCATGAGGTGGCGGAAACCAAAGTGGCCCAAGTGATGGATTTGGCGCTGCGCAATCAACATCCGCTGCAATGCACGATGGAAAAGGAATAGGGCCGTTGGCCCTGCACGTCCGATGAAAGCATCCCGCATATCCCTGATACTAGAGAACGGCGCATTGACCTTGCCCGAGACCGGCCTGATCGCGATCTATGGCGCATGCGCTGATGATGATCTGCGCGCCTTGCCCAAAGAGCGTCTTGAGATCATTCAAGGCTTCAAACCCGATTTCGACGCGCTTGAAGCACGCGGCTTTAACGTGGTCGTGGCAGCCAGTGGCCCCTATGCGGCCGCGATTGTGATGCTGGATCGCTCCAAAGCGAAAACACGCATGATGATCGCCGAAGCTGTGGCGAGAACACCGAACGGGTTGATCATTGTCGACGGGTTGAAAACCGACGGGGCGGATGGGCTTTATAAGGAATGCCGTAAACGGTTGACCGTGTCCGAAGCGTTTTCCAAAGCGCATGGCAAGCTGTTTTGGTTCACCGCTGAACCTGCATTCGACGATTGGGCGGATACGGGACCAATCCAGTTGGGCGACGGGTTTCAAACCGTCGCGGGTGTGTTCTCGGCGGAAAAATTCGACCGTGGATCACAGGCGCTGATTGCGGCTTTGCCAGAAAAATTGCCCAAGCGGTTGGCGGATCTTGGGGCTGGTTGGGGATTCTTGTCCCGCCACATCCTAACCCGCGAAAAAATCCGCGAGCTGCATATCATCGAGGCGGATTATAACGCCCTTGAATGTGCCCGTAAAAACGTCACCGACCCGCGCGCCCATTTTCATTGGGCCGACGCCACTCGATTGACCCCACCCCAACCTTTCGACGGCATCATCACCAACCCGCCGTTTCACACTACCCGCAAGGCCGACCCCGACATTGGGCGTGCCTTTATTTCGGCTGCTGCGGGCATGTTGACGCCTTCGGGCCAGTTGTGGCTGGTCGCCAACCGCCACTTGCCATACGAGCGCACCTTGGCCGAGACGTTCCGTTTCGTCGAAGAAATCGCGGGTGACAATTCCTTCAAAATCCTTCGGGCCACCAAACCGCTGCGCGGCGCGCGCCCGCAACGATAGCCATATAACCCGAGCCATGAATCAGGAGCATTGAGATGTCTTTTTCGATTGCAGGAAAAACAGTGATTGTCACAGGGGCCGCCAATGGTATCGGCTTGGCCATTGGACGTCAGTTTGTTGAAGCGGGCGCAAATGTTATGTTCGCAGACATGGACGAAGAGCGGCTGGAGGCCGAGCTGGGTGAAGAGGCCTCCAAAGAGGAAAAAGCGCGTTTCTTTGCAGGAGATTTGCGTAAAAAACTGACCATCGCCAACCTGTTGTCGGCCACCATTGATGCCTTTGATCGAGTCGATATTTTGGTCAATGCGTCGCGCCAGATCATGGTGTCGGACCCGCTGAACCCCAAAGACGATGGTATGGATTGTTTGCTTGAACAAAACCTGATGACCAGTCTGCGCCTGAGCCAAGCCGTGGCCAAGCGGATGATAGCCCAAGCCGCGCGCGACGAAAACCTGGAAGGTCCGGTTGGCTCGATCATCAACCTATCTTCTATTGCGGCTGAACGCGCTCACCCTAAATTGATGGCTTATTCGGTGTCGACCGCCGCGTTGAACCAGATGACACGCTCCCTGGCCGTGGCCTTGGCACCGGAACGCATTCGGGTGAACGCGGTTGCCTTTGGTTCGGTGATGAGCGCCAGTCTAAAAGACATGCTAAAAGGCAACGAGGAATGCCGCGCAGATGTGGTAGCGCACACGCCCTTGGGCCGGATCGCCAGCGCCAATGAGGTGGCAGAAGTGGCGCAGTTTTTGGCCTCGGACAGCGCTGGATTTATAACAGGTCAGATCATGACAGTGGACGGTGGGCGCAGTCTGCTCGACCCCGTCGCCGCCCCTGCACATTAAGACATTCAGGAGACTACCATGACGGATGATTTCAGCCCCCAAAAGGCCCAAGCCTCGGACTGGTTCCGTCAATTGCGCGACCAGATTGTCACCGCCTTTGAAGCCTTGGAAGACAGCCAAACCGAAGGCCCGTTTGCCGATCATGCTGCGGGCCGCTTTGACGTATCAGAGACCACGCGCGACAGCGATGATGGGACGGATGCGGGCGGTGGATTGATGTCGGTGATGCGCGGTGGCCGCGTGTTTGAAAAGGTCGGGGTCAATATTTCAACGGTATTCGGCACCCTTGGGGAACGCGCGGTTGATGCGATGGCGTCCCGCAAGGGTCTGGCTGGCATGAAGGATGATCCGCGGTTTTGGGCCTCGGGCATTTCCTTGGTCGCACATATGCAAAACCCGCACGCCCCTGCGGTTCATATGAACACGCGGATGTTTTGGACACCGCATGGCTGGTGGTTTGGCGGCGGCTCTGATCTGAACCCCTGTATTGAATATGCGCAAGACACAGCGGATTTCCATGCGGTGCAAAAGCAGCAGTGTGACCTGCATGATCTGGCTTATTATCCCAAGTTCAAGGACTGGGCGGACGAGTATTTCTACGTGCCACACCGCAAACGCGCCCGTGGCGTGGGCGGTATCTTCTTGGATGATCACAATACCGGCGACTGGGACGCGGATTTCGCGTTCATTCAGGACGTGGGGCGGGCGTTTTTAATGGCGTATTTACCCGTCACCGAAAAACGTCGCAACACACCTTGGACCGAGGCCGACAAAGATGCCCAACTGGTGCACCGCGGATTATATGCCGAATACAATCTGGTCTACGATCGCGGTACCAAATTCGGGTTGGAAACAGGCCACAATCCGGATGCCGTGTTGATGAGCCTGCCGCCAATGGCGAAATGGGTTTGAGGCTACCCTCGGATCGCTTCCAACATCACATGCACGTTCTCGGGGTCGGCATCAGGCGTGATGCCGTGACCCAGGTTAAAGATGTGCGGCCCACCTGATAGCGCCTTAACGATGCGTTTGGTTTCGGAGATCAACCGATCCCCGCCCTCGACCATCAGTTTGGGGTCCAAATTGCCCTGCACACAGCCATCGGTTTGCAAAACCTCAGCGGCCCATTTCAAATCGACTTTAGTGTCCAGCGCCAGACAATCAGCGCCAACCGCTTTGGCGAACCCGACGTAGGCGGGGCCAGCTTCGCGAGGGAACGCAATGACGGGGATGGTCGGGTGTTTGGCTTTGAGCGCCGAGATGATCCGGCGGGCAGGTTCCAGCGAGTATTTGACGAAATCATCGCCCTTTAGCGAGCCAGCCCAGCTGTCAAACAGTTTGATCACTTCGGCACCGGCTTCGATCTGCATCAACAGGTATTCGATGGTGGCCTCGGTGATGCGGTCCAACACGGCCTCGAATGTGGCGCGGTCGCTATCTTTAAGGGCGTGCGCTGGCCCTTGGTCGGGGGTGCCTCGGCCAGCAATCATGTAGGTCGCAACAGTCCAGGGGGCGCCCGCGAAACCAATCAAAGTGGTTTCGGACGGCAACTCGCGGCGTAAGATTCGCAGGGTTTCATAAATCGGTGACAACTTGTCGTGGATCGCATCGGCGGGTTTCAACGCGGCTGCTTGATCCGGCGTGGTGATGGTTGAAAGACGTGGACCTTCGCCTGTTACGAACCAAACGTCCGCACCCAAGGCCTGTGGCACCAACAAGATGTCGGCAAACATGATCGCGGCGTCAAATCCATAGCGACGGATCGGCTGCAAAGTGACCTCGGCGGCCAGTTCGGAATTGTAACAAAGCGACAGAAAGTCACCGGCCACAGCGCGGGTGGCACGGTATTCGGGCAGGTAACGACCCGCTTGGCGCATCATCCAGACCGGCGGGGTATCCAGTGTTTCGCCATTCAACGCACGCAGCAGTTTCTTTTGTTCAGCCATATAGGTCCCCTTTTCATTCGCTTTCCTAGCAACTCCCTTGCCAGCGACATGATGTCAAGCATTCTGGGTGATGATTGCCGTTGTCAGGCGCATTTGACGCGCTTAAACAGGGGGCATGACGCAAAAATTACCAACCCCCGCTTCACCCCTGAAAATTGGTACCCGTGGTTCGCCCTTGGCGCTGGCCCAAGCCTACGAAACACGTTCGCGCCTGATGGCCGCATTTGATCTGCCAGAGGCTGCGTTCGAGGTGGTGGTGATCACCACATCCGGTGACCGCATTCAGGATCGCCCGCTGAAAGAAGTTGGCGGCAAAGGGTTGTTCACCAAAGAGATCGAAGAAGACATGCTGTCAGGCGCCATCGACATCGCGGTGCATTCGATGAAAGACATGCCGGTGGAACAACCCGAAGGTTTGGTGCTGGACACTTACTTGCCGCGCGAAGACGTGCGCGATGCCTTTGTGTCGCCCAACGTCAAGCGATTGGCAGACCTGAAACAGGGCGCGGTTGTCGGCACGTCCAGCCTACGCCGGCGCGCGCAACTGCTGAACTTTCGCCCGGATATGCAAGTCGTCGAGTTTCGCGGCAACGTCCAAACACGGTTGAAGAAACTGGCCGATGGGGTGGCCGAGGCCACGTTTTTGGCAATGGCGGGGTTGGTGCGGTTGGACCGTATGGATGTGGTGCAATCCCCCGTCGAAGTTGACGAGATGTTGCCTGCCGTGGCCCAAGGGGCCATCGGCATTGAGCGGCGCATTGACGATACGCGCGTGGCCGATATGTTGGCCGCGTTGCATGATGTGCAAACGGGGCAACGGCTGGCCGCAGAGCGTGCGTTTTTGGCGGCTTTAGACGGCTCTTGCGAGACGCCAATTGGCGGCTTGGCCGTTCTGGAAGGCGGCAATATCTATCTGCGTGGCGAGATCTTGCGCCCAGATGGAACTGAGTGTCTGACCGACGAAGGTCGCGCCCCGATCGAGGATGCCGCCGAATTGGGGCGCGCCGTGGCAGGCCGCCTGCGTGATCGCGCCCCAGACGATTTTTTTAGCTGGGTAAACTAGGCCGTCGCAAGGCTGGCAATGCTTGGTATTTTCTAGGAAAAAAGTTCGAAGTCCTGGCCGGATAACATTTCTACTATTCCGGAATAATGGAAATGTCGTGAAGGTATTATTAATAGATAATATCAATGTGTTGACGGTGATTTTTGTTGATTTGGCCGCCTCGAAAAGCCTCGTCTTGCTCCTTAATCAGGCAAAACCTTGCCTGGGTTCATGATGTTGTTCGGGTCCAATGCCGTTTTGATCTGACGCATTGCGTTCAATGCCACCGTGTCTTTGCGCCGCGCCATAGAGGGGCGCTTGGACAGGCCAACCCCGTGTTCAGCAGAAAAACTACCGCCCAATGATTTCACAACCCCTTCGATTTCTTCGATGAATTGTCCCGCCAGGTCGACGTCATCGCGGGTGGGGTAAACCGTAAAATGTATATTCCCATCGCCAAGGTGCGCGACGTACATCTTGCCCGCATCAGGGTCTAGCGCGTCAATGCGCGGGGCGATCAAATCGAAGAAATCAGGCACCTTGTCGACCGCCAAGCATATGTCACTGTCGACGTGAGGCGTGATCGCGAATGTCACCTCGGC
>DEIK01000063.1:14086-57569 GCA_002352425.1 Rhodobacteraceae bacterium UBA2776 | reverse complement strand
GCCACCGACCGACATGCCGGGCGAGGTTGTCGCGATTTCGACCAAAATATTGACGTCATAATTGGCGTTAAACGGGGGGCGAGCGTCCGGGAAATGGGCCTTGTGGCGCTCCATGTAAATACCGGGCATGACCTCAAAGGCCTCAACCGCACCAGCCGTTTCGTTTTGTAAACGGTTCAGCAGTGTCAGCGCATCCGTAAGGCTGGGAACTGCAACCATAGCAGTGGCGTAAGAACTCGGTTTCGGGAACAATTTCAGTACCGCCTTGGTGATGATGCCCAAGGTGCCCTCGGCCCCGATGAACAGGTCTTTTAGATTATAGCCCGAGTTGTCTTTGTGGAGTTCAGACATCAGGTCCATGACCTCGCCCGATGGGGTCACAACCTCGATCCCGAAACAAAGTGCCCGCGTATTTCCATAGCGCAACACATTTGAGCCACCAGCGTTGGTCGACAATGCGCCGCCGATCATCGCCGAGCTTCGCGCCCCAAACAGCAGCGGAAAGATCAGGTTGTAATCCTCAACCGCGTCTTGAACGGCCGCAATGACAGCGCCCGCGCCAACAATGGCAATACGCGCGTCGGGGCGGATTTCATAAATAGTGTTTAGGCGTTCCAGCGAGATCAGGACCGCCCCGTCCGCATAGGTGCCGCCGACCAATCCGGTGTTGCCCGACACAGGCACAATCGGGGTTTTTGTCACATTGGCCAATTTGACGATGGCGCTGACCTGTTCCGTATCGGCAGGGCGCACTACCGCTATCGGTGTCGCGTTGTATTTTCCTGTTGAATCATGGGCGTAGCGGGCTGTGTCATCCCCTTCCAACACATGTTCGCGGCCCGTTATTTTGGCAAGTTTCGCTAGAATATCCATCAAGTCAGTCCTGTTTTAACGGCGTTTTGCCACGGTATTTCACGGTCAACGCTGGGTCAATTTCGTCCTCATCATAGACGCCCAACACTATGCCAACCCCGTTGGGCCCTGCTTTTCCAGCGTCGATCTGAGCATCCGAAACCGCCACCCGTTGTGACGAGCGCCGAGACCATTTAGCCAGCCGCTCATACATCAAAGCGATGATTTCCTGGTGCGCGGGACTATTGCCAAGATCATGAAATTCATTCGGATCGTCCTGCAAATCAAACAGCATTGGACGAAATCCGCCCTCGGCATGCATGAATTTGTAGCGCTGATCGGCGATCATAAACAGCCGTGCGTCGGCGTTGGACACTTTCAGTTGAACCGACATCGGGCTGGTTGAATAATTGTATTCACTGACCGCATACTCGCGCCATTCAGCCGGGGCATCCCCGTGCAAGAACGGCAACAAAGAACGGCCCTCGACGATGTGGTTCGGCACCGCGCCGCCTGCAATTTCGATAAAGGTTGCGGGCAGATCAATCGCCTCGACCAAAGCCTCACAACTGGTCCCGCGCGTGGCATCAGACTCGGCGCTTGGGTCAAAAATGATCAGCGGGACCTTGACCGATTGCTCGTGAAACAAGTCCTTTTCACCCAACCAATGGTCACCTAAATAGTCACCATGATCCGAGGTGATCACGATCACGGTATTGTCCATCTGCCCCGTGGTCTCAAGATGATCAAATAGACGCCCCATCTGATCATCGCACTGTTTGATCAGGCCCATATAGGCCGGGATCACCTTGTCGCGGACTTCGTCACGGGAAAATGCCTTGCCGATGCGGTTGTTCATGAAGGCGTTGTAAACCGCATGGGCGTCGTCTCGCTCAATGGCATCGCGCAGGGGCGGCGGTATATGTTCGGGGCCAAACATGTCGTGATAGGGGGCCGGCACGATATAGGGCCAATGTGGTTTGATATAGGAAAGATGCGCGCACCACGGTCCCTTGGCCTGATCAATGAACTTGATGGCCTCGCTGGTCAGCCACGGCGTTTCACTGTCTTGCTCGGCAATATTGGCGGGTTTGTTGGCGTTGGTCATGAACCAACCTGAAGCAATGTCGGTGCCCTCGACGCCCGCATTGGCGAAATCGGCCCAGGGGTTGTCACCAGGATAACCCTTGGACTTCAGATAGGCGTTATAGGGCGAACGGTTTTTGTCATAAAACCCATCCGGTCCCTCGGCCCACAGCCCATCATCGCGCTGCCAAATATCAAAACCACATTCGGCTTGGCGCGCACCAATAACGCTGTCCGGCGACAGGCCAAGGCGATCCATACCAGCCTGATCAACCCGCATGTGGGTCTTGCCGATCAACCAACACCCCATACCAAGTGGGCGTAAATGGTCGCCCAAAGTCATCTCGCCAACGCGCAAAGGAAACCCGTTGAACTGCGCGCCATGACTGGACGGGTAGCGGCCCGTGTAGGTGCTCATCCGCGAGGCACCACAGACAGGCGATTGTACGTAGGCGCGGGTGAACCGCACACCCTTTTCGGCTATCCGGTCGATGTGTGGCGTTTTAAGATGCGGATGGCCTGCGCAGCTGAGGTAATCAAACCGCAGTTGGTCGAACATGATAAAGAGAATATTTTTTGTCATGCCCACATGGGGCAGAAAATCACGCTAGGCGTCAAGCCAGATCGGGTTTGACCATGCTCTTTTCCCAGCGTGATCAATCACGGTTATGCGTATCCAAGGGCTGCCCTTCAGCCTATTAAAATCAATCACACCCCGGGTCATTTTTTCACCGCACAGCGAGGGTGCGCAAGCCACACTGCCTTGAACCGTGATTGATGCAGCTTCCGTGCACTCCACTTCGGCAGTCATCCCGTTCAGCCGGATGTCGTGAATTTGTGGGCCGGTCGAGGAATAAAAGGCCCCGGCCTTCATGGCGTCCAATAGGGCATCGGCGGTGTTTTCACGGGTTTTGACCATCACCCAGCCGCCGAAATGATCAGGCGTATGAAAATGCGCATCATCCGTGGCAATCATCGTTAGTTTTCGACCTTCATCCAGCAAATGCTCCAGCGACAGGTGGCCGTCACCACGGTCGTTTTCGATGGCACAGCCGTGGTTATAAACTTCGACCGCATGTGCCGCCGTAATGGTGCGTGCATCGGATTCGGTTAGTGACGACCAATGCGGATGGGCAATAGCAACAAAAGCACCAGCGTCGCGGGCGCGTTGGGCGATGCTGGCACCGCTTTCTTGCCCCTCGACGGGTTCGAAATGTGGTGCATTTGGCGGTTTGAAATCGGTTGGCAGGCCAACGGCAACGATATGCCAAAGGTTGCCTTTTTCCATCGCGCCGGAATGCAGTTCAGCCCCCAAAATGGTGGTGAAATCATCATTGCGATAGGCGGTTGTGTCGGTGATCGGGTAATCATACTGACCAATGAAATGGTCGGTTAATGCAATGAAGTCATAGCCTGCATCCTGATAACGTTTGCACACGTCTTGTGGCTCCAACGCGCCATCCGAGCGGGTGGAGTGCGTGTGCAGGTTGCCACGGCGAAATTTTCCGGGGTCCGTGAAAAAACTGGTTTGCATGATGGCGACTTTCGTTCGGTTATTACGCAACTGTTTGGACCAGTTTTGTAAACCTTTCGTGTCGATTCTATCGTGCTTGCGACAGAAAACCGAAAACGCGCGCCATCTATTTGTGGTCTATCGCAAGCCGTCCTCGCCAACGACATCTTTCAACTCCAGCCCACCCAGCCTTGAATGAATGCGCGGCCCCTTGGCCATCGCCAGTGCAAACATGATTTCGTTGGCCTTTGGTCCATCCGGAACGCGAACTTCCATGGCGTCAAAATGTCCGCGCACATAGGCTGCGTTAATGTGGGCGATGGGGATATCCACGGCAGATCCTACCCCGCCAACCTTTTTCGAAGACGGCACAATTGCGCGGGCTTCGCCCAATCGTTCGCGCATGACATGACCACCCGGCACATGCCAAAGTGCGGCATGCTCCAGCTCGCCAGCTTCGCCAACCAGCGCTGATTTCCCAAAGGCGTCAATACCCTCTTTGCCGCCCAAGGCCGCGATCAATTTGTCGGTCATCATCAACCCCAGCGGTTTGAGCGCCTCCATGGCAGGCTGGATATCTTCAACGTACTTGCCCGCAAACGGGTTGTTGACCAGCGCGATAATGGCCGCGCGCACACGCGGGGTTTCCGTCACGGGGCCACCGTCATGACTGATTTCCTCTATGAAAATCATAGTCTTACGCAGTTTGAAGTCGTACATGGGGTTCTCCTGAATGGGCGAGCATTTCGCCTGCATAACAATTCTGGCCGCGCAAAAACAGAGCGGCAGCGATGATTTCTCCACGGCGAACCATCTTGCGGGCAAGGGTCTGTCCGGCGCTTAGCGCAGCTTGGATTTCGGCGAGGGTCAGCGGGCCAACGTCGGTGGTGACGAACATCTGGCCAAGGTCACTGTCCGGACTAAGGGTGTTCGCCGCTTGGCGTATGATCTCTGGGTGGTCGGGCAGGTCGACGGCATTGGCAACCAACGTGGCCGCGACATCGGCCTGCGCGGCAGTGCGGGCGGTGACCGTCACCGCATCGGCAATCCCCAGCGAATGGCTACGACCGCGCCAGCCCGACGTGGCCAGCCCGCGCACCGGTTGATCCGCTGTTAGCCTGACTCGCCCTGCATCGCCCGCCGCATGAATTGCACAGTTTAGCTGCTGGCCCGCAGCCAGATGAATGGTAATATCACCGCCGTTATTCACGAAGGCCTTGTCCAATCGAAGGCCGTCACACATTGCACGGCAAATCTCGTCGGCAACGGCCCCTGCCACGGCGGCCATCGGGGTGACAAAATGATCAGAATGGCGGACCACAGCATCGGCCATGTCCCGCGCGATTTTGCCAACAGGGCGATCCGTGGAAACAGGGGCGCGCAGCAATGGTAACTCATTCGCCAACTCCTGTAACACCGTTTGAAAACGCGCTGTTGCTTGCTCATAAGCGCGGTGTTGATCCGGCCCCCAGGCCTGTATGATCAGATCAATCGGCCCATGATTTAGATGCAGCCGACCATCTGGCATAAAGCTCGCCTGTGGCATCTAACGCGCCCCCCACGGTAAGTCATTTTCGGGCGCAATGGCACGGCTGTCATCACCATATTCACCACCTTCATCCAAAATGTCTGTGGCACTGCGGATACTGTTGGTGTGGCCCCCCAAACGGGCATATTCATCGCTGGTCATGGTAAATTCCAGAGGCGCAACAAGGGCAGGGGTGGGCACATAGCCAAATGCGTTTTCCGGCAGAGTTAGCACATCGACCATCATGGTGATACCACCGCCTGGCCAAATGTAGGTCTGCGCCCCGCCGCAAGTCAGATGCGTGTCGTTGGCACTGACTGACTGGGTCAGGCGGATCGGGTTGTTGGTAACACCAGAGCGCAAACTGCCACCCGCACCCCCCATGAACAACACGGTGCAAAGGGCGTCTTCGCAATTCTCGTCAATCAGCGCGACCGAGCGTTTCAAATTGTCAGGCAGGGGCTGTTCATGCGGGACCAGATTGTCATCCAGCACGTAGTACCCAAACTGCTCGCCGGTGGTTGAAACCATCAACATGCGCAGCCCAGCTTTGGCGCCCTTTTTCTCATTCCAGGGCCCCAGAATGCTGAGCGGATCTTCGATATCGGTGCCGCCCCAGCCAAGACCCGGTGCCGCAACCTGAAAATAGCGCCCGGGCGTGGAGCGGCGGCCTAGTATCTTGATACCAGTGCTCTCCCAACCCAACACTTTGCCAGCCTGATGTTCAGACACAACGCCGGTGATGTGGTCATCAACCACCACCACTTCGTCGACCAATCCCCGCCACTGTGACGCGAACATCCCGATGGTGGCCGAGCCACAACCAACCCGCATCCGTAGCTCGGTTTGGCCGTCCACAATCGGCGCACGACCAGCTTGCACAATCACGGTCGAGCCACCGTCAATCGTCAATTCCACCGCCTCGCGATTGCACAGTTTCAACAGTGCATCGCACGTCACGCGCCCTTCGGCCTTGGTGCCGCCCGTCAGATGATGAACCCCGCCAAGCGACAACATTTGTGAGCCATATTCACTGGTCATCACATGGCCTACAGCCTCGCCACTTGCCCGCACAATCGCGGCCTCTGACCCTAAATGGCGGTCTGTGTCGATCTTAACCTTTACACCGCAATAGGAAAATATTGCTTCCGTCACGACCGTGATCATGTCGGCCCCCTCGACCTGCTGGCTGACAATGAACGGGGCGGGTTTATAGTCGGGATATGTGGTGCCCGAGCCAATGGCAGTGACGAATTTATCGCTCTCGTCTGTCAGATCATCGGTCCAATCGGCCCCCAAAAACGGCTTAATCTCGCCGCCCGCCTGAATGCGCTGATCCAAAATCGTCAGCGGATCGCAACGGATGATTTTGCCGTCCAAATTTGCGTAACGATCACAGGCCCCCAGCCGCCCTTCAGCGACATAGCACATCACCGGACAGGCATCGCAGCGGATTTTGACGGGTCTATCGGTCATGGTCTAGCCTCGTTGATCGCGTGCAACACACGGTAAGGCAGGGCTGGTAACTTGGTGATGCGCGCGCCGGTGGCATCGCGGATGGCGTTCAGGATCGCGGGGGCTGTCGGGATCAGAACATGCTCGCCCAACCCCTTGGCCCCGAATGGTCCGTGCGGGTCAGGGTCTTCGATCAGGATTGAGGTGATGTCGGGCATATCCCCAATTGTCGGGATCAAATAATCATGCAGGTTTTCTGTTCGGCCCGGAATGTACTCTTCCATCAAAGCAAGGCCCAACCCCTGCGCAATGCCGCCCTCGATTTGCCCCGTGGCCAACACCGGATTGATCACCCGCCCCAGATCATGTGCTGCGTGTATATGGCGTACTTTTACGGTGCCAAGACGCGTGTCCACCTCGACTTCGGCCATCTGCGCGCCATAGCCATAAACCGCATAAGGTGTGCCTTGCCCGTCAGCATCCAACGGGGCGGTTGGCGGATCATAGGTGGAAATCGCTGCGATAGCGTAACCACGATCATCCACCCCAAGACTGGTCAATTCAAGCCGTGATTGGCCGCTGGTGATACGCGTGCCTTCAAGCGTAAGTGCTGCATCTTCACCGACATTCAACCGCTGCAAAATATCTGCGCGCAGTTGTCGGCCCGTTTGTTCCGCAGCTTTGCCACTGACATAGGTTTGCCGCGAGGCTGAGGTTTTTCCGGCGTCTGGTGTGACGCCCGTATCTGGTCCAACCAACGTAATTTGTGAAACTGGCAAACCCAAGGCGTCCGCGAAAATTTGCGAGATCACCGTGTTGGCACCTTGGCCAATGTCGGTCGCCCCTTGATGCAGCACCAATCGCCCATCCGGTGTGATTCCGGCCAAAATGGTCGAAGGGTTGGGCAAGGACGTGTTGCCGCAACCATACCAACAGCTGGCCACGCCAACACCGCGTTTGATGTGGCTGCCCGCCGCGTTCCATTGCGCGTTCGTCTTGAGCGCCTTTTGCCAAGGATCGGTGAGCGCCGCCAAGCATTCACTGATGCCAACCGCGCTAAGCACTTGGCCGGTTTGGGTTCGATCCCCATCACGCAGGGCATTGCGACAGCGAAATTCCAACCTGTCGATACCGCTTTTAACAGCGAGATCATCAAACAGGATTTCTTGAATAATCGCGGCTTGGGGCACACCAAATCCACGAAACGCACCCGAGGGCGGTCCGTTGGTATGGATCGCACGGGCCTCAGCATGATAGGCAGGCATTTTATAAGGGCCCGAGGCATGAACGGGGACGCGGTTGGCCACTGTCGGCCCCCATGATGCATAGGCACCCGTGTTGAAATCACCGTCGAAATGCATCGCCGTTAACTGGCCATTTTCATCGCACCCGACCCGTGCGCTCATCTTGGCCGGGTGGCGTTTGGTGGTCGAGGTCATAGAGTCCCGGCGCGAATAGGTCATCCGACAGGGGCGATTGGTTTTCAACGCGGCCAAGCCGATCAACGGCTGCAAAGACACATCCAATTTGGAGCCAAATCCGCCGCCTGCTGCGCAAGCACGGATGCGAACACGCTCCATCGGTAGATCCAAGATTTTGGCAACATCTTCTTGGTCCATCACGGGGGCTTGGGTGCTGGCGCGGATGTTCAAGGTGCCGTCGTCCATCCACGCAACACCCGCTTCGGGTTCGATATATGCATGCTCGACATAGGCAGTTTCTATCGCGGTTTCAGCAACATACGCGGAATCTTTCAACCCGCCGGCCCAGTCGCCGTGGCGCACAAGACCGGTGATCAACAAATTGCCCGCTCGGTCTTTGTGCAGCTGCGGGGCGCTTGGCAGCTTTGCCTCCAAAGGGTCCATCACCTCGGATTGAGGCGACCATGTGATAGGAAAATCCGCCAAACCACATGTTTCGATCGCTTGCGCTTTGCCAACGATCAACGCAACAGCTTCGCCCCTGAACCGCGCGGGGCTTTGGGCCAGTGCGGGTTGATCCGCAAAAGGCGGGATTACTCCAAAACGGTTTTCGCCGGGGATGTCATCGACGGTCAAAACCATCACAATACCGCTGTTTTGTTTTGTCCAGGCGACCGTGTCACCGATCTGAAAATCAGCGCTGTGATGCGGCGACCGGATCACATGAACGCTAAGGCAATTGTTGGGCACAACATCGGCCCCATACTCTTCTGTCCCGTCGACTTTGGGCTGCCCGTCGAGCCGGATTATGCCGCAGCCAATCGAATTGCCCGCCGTTGGTGCGACAATCTCGGGCAGTGGCGCGTTGGCCTGCATCACGGCTTGAACAATCTTTGTGTAGCCGGTGCAGCGACACAAAACTCCGCCCAAGGCATCCTCGACTTGGCGCTTTGAGGGATGCGGATGATCTTGCAACAGTGCAGCGGCGCTGATCAACATTCCTGGGGTGCAAATGCCGCATTGTGCCGCCCCGTAATGCAAGAAAGCAGCTTGCAGGTTTTGGGTGTTCAACCCTTCAACCGTAGTGATTTCTTTGCCGTCAGCTTGGCCCAATGTGGTCAGGCAAGAACAGGTCGGTGCGCCGTCCAGCAACACAGTGCATGCGCCGCAATCACCAGCATCACAACCCACCTTGGTACCATATAGCCCAAGATCGTCACGCAACACTTCGCTAAGGCGGCGCGCGGGACTTGCGTTGGTTTCCCGTGCGGTTCCGTTGACGTGCAACTTGGTCATGTGCAGGCCTTTCCGGCGGCATCCAGTAAGGTGCGGTTGATCAACTCAACGGCGACGGCATCGCGATATCCAGCGTCGGCACGAATGTCGTCGATCGGGGTTAGCAGCTCACTAACTTGTTGCTTCAGCGCGACCAGCCATGCGGCAGAGTTGTCACTGGATTGCCCCAGTAGCGCGTGCTCCAACGCAGGCATTCGACAGGCTACAGGACTACATGACCCGACACTGATTGCCGCCTCGGTGATGACCCCGTCTTTGATAGCAAGCCGGGCCGCGACCATGCAGATCGAGATCACCAAATATTTACGCGCACCGAGTTTTCGAAACGCTGACCCGCCTTGGACAGCCGCACTGGGAACATGGATCGCGGTTACCATCTCCCCCGGTTCCAGTGCAGTTCTGCGCACCCCCGTGATAAAATCGAACAGGGGCAAGTGGCGCGTGCCGCTTTGCGATCCGATTTCGACACTGGCGTCCAAAACCAACAAGGGTGGCACCCCGTCAGCGGCAGGCGAAGCGTTGCACAGGTTGCCTGCCACCGTACCGCTATTTTGAATTTGAAACGAGCCGACTTCAAGCGCCGCTTGCTGCAAAGCGATGAACGCAGGTGGCAAGGTCGCCTTAGCGATATCTGTCCATGTCGTCGTCGCGCCGATGCGCCAGCCGTCGTCCGTTTGGCTGATCCCGCCCAGCGTTTCAATCGCCGTGATGTCGAGCACATCGCCGCGCAGTTCGCGTCCCGTCTCAACGGCAAACACATCCGTGCCTCCCGCCACTATCGGCAAGTTAGATTTGGCCAAAATGCCAAAGGCGTCGTCCAGAACTGTGGGCCTGTGATATGCCATGGTGCCTCGGAAGGTTGGGGCTGAAATTCATTCGTATACAAATGGATTTTGCGGGCATTTCGCTTTACTGTCAAATCATTTTGCGTCACTTTCAGGCTGTGCCAAAGTTAAACAGCTCCTCGCCTAAAGCAGGCCCTAAGCCCGACGCAGCACCTTATCGTTTAGACGATCAGGTTGGGCATTTGCTGCGCCGTGCCACACAGCGCCATCTGTCGATCTATGGGCAGGCTATCGGTGCGCTGACGCCAATGCAATTTGCAACCCTCGCCAAATTGACCGAGGCCGGAGCCTTGTCGCAAAACGCCTTGGGGCGGTTGACGGCGATGGATGGGGCGACGATCAAGGGGGTGGTTGATCGGCTTAAGAAACATGAACTGGTGCAGACGGAAAATGACAAAACAGATCGCCGTCGCACAATTGTATCCCTTACGCCGCAAGGCCGGAATCTGTTGGATGAGCTGACCAGCACCGCACGCCAGGTTACGGATGAAACCCTGAAACCTTTAACGGATAGCGAACAGGCCATCTTGTTGCATTTGTTGCGAAAGCTGACGTAACACTAGACACCGACAAACCGCTGCAACAAACTGCTGTCGGCTTTCAGTTCAGCAGGCGTCACCGTCATCGCGCTGCGCCCGTTTTCGACAAAGGTGATCTTGTCGGCGACCTCTAGAACCGCATCGACCCGTTGCTCGACCAATATGATCGCCACGCCTTGCTCTTTTAGGCGCACAACGACGTCGCGGATCAGCGATATCATCGAGGGTTGCAAGCCTTCAGTCGGCTCGTCCAACAGCAACACTTTTGGTTCCAGGCACAGGGCGCGGGCCGTCGCCAGCATCTGCTGCTCGCCACCGGATAAAGTCTCGGCACGTTGATCCAGGCGTTCGCGCAGCAGAGGGAACATCCCCAACACATGTTCGCGCACGTCGGCACCTTTACCACGGGTCATAAGGCCGATTTGCAGGTTTTCCCCTACGGTCATTTCCGAGAACAACCGACGCCCTTGCGGGATATAACCGATCCCCAGTTTTGGCACGCGATAGGCTGGTAATCCGCTGATTTCATGGGCTTCCAGTTGTAGTGATCCAGAGGTCATTGGCACCAGCCCCATGATGGTTTTCATCACCGTGGTTTTGCCCGCTCCGTTGCGGCCCAGCAGGCACAGGATCTCGCCGGCCTTTGCCTCAAGCGACAGGTCGCGTAGCACCTGAACCTTGCCATAGGAGGCATTGATGTCGGTTAGTTTTAGCATCAGCCCCCCAAATACGCGGCTTGCACGGCAGGATTGGCGTGGATTTCTTCTGGTGTGCCCTCGGCAATAATCTCGCCGAAATTCAGCACGGTTATGGCGTCGGCCAGCGCCATCACGACCGAAATGTTATGTTCGATCAGTAACACCGTTGTGTTGGCTGAAACCTCGCGGATCAGCGCGATGAACTCGTCTATCTCGCCATCCGACAAACCTTGCGTTGGCTCGTCCAGGATCAGAAGTTTGGGTTCCTGTCCCAACCCCATCGCGATTTCCAGCAACCGTTGATGGCCATAGGCCAGATCGCCTGCGACTTGATCAGATCGGGTTTCCAGCCCGACACGTTCAAGTGTTGCGAGCACTTCGGGTTTGAGTTGTTTGGCCGCGCGTCCCAAGCGGTGCTGCACGGCCAGCGCGACGTTTTCAAACACCGTTAGATCATCGAAAATCGAAGTGATCTGAAACGTATAGGCCATGCCCATCGAGATGCGTTTATGGGCGGGCATGTCGGTGACATCCTGCCCCAGAAACGTTACGGTGCCGCTGCTGGCGGGAATGCGCCCGCAGAGCATAGACACAAGCGTGGTTTTGCCAGCCCCATTGGGGCCGATCAAAGCGCGAATTTTGCCCTGTTGCAAGTCAAGGTCCACATTTTGCACGGCTTTCATGCCGCCAAAATTGCGGCTTAGGCCGCGGGTGGAGAGCAGGTTCACGGCAGCCATTTTGCCCACCTTTCCCGTACAATCCCCATCAAGCCATTGCGGGCGAACATTGTCAGCAAAACCAAAATGACGCCGACAACCAGCATGTAAGCGTCCGTCACGGTGCTCGACAAATCAATCAGATAGAACATGAACAAGGTGCCGACAAAGGGGCCAATCACGGTTCCCGCCCCACCGAGCAGCACCCACAACAGCGGGAATATCGAGTAGGGGACTTGGGAAAAGCTGGCACCGACGTAGCCAAACAAAACCCCATATGCGGCCCCTGCGGCGCCCGAAACCGTGCCCGACATGACCACCGCTGCCAGTTTGTGCCGCCAGACATCATAACCCAGCATCTTGGCGCGTTCCTCGTTTTCGCGAATGGCGATCAACACGCGGCCAGTGGGGGATTTGACCAACCAAAGGATGCCCAGCAACACCAGAGAGAACAACAAAAGGGCTGCAAAATATCGGGTGGTGGCGTCGCTTAAATCCAGCCCGAAAATCTGGCGGGTGGATTGTTTGATCACAAAGCCCTCATCGCCACGGGTGATGCCACCAAAGTAAAGGATGGTCAGGAATATCGTTTGTGAAAACATCAAGGTAACGATCATAAACGCGAC
Source organism: Rhodobacteraceae bacterium UBA2776 (assembly GCA_002352425.1). GTDB lineage: Bacteria > Pseudomonadota > Alphaproteobacteria > Rhodobacterales > Rhodobacteraceae > Profundibacter. Next base: position 44,994 of record DEIK01000063.1, on the reverse strand, counting down.
GCCAATGGTGCGGAGCGCCAGCAAGCCAACAATCAGGGAACAGATCAGTGCCGACAAAATGCCAACGCCAAAAGCGGGCCCAATCGAGAGCCCCAATTGGGTGGCGGACAGGCCCATGCCATACATGCCGACGGCAAAAAACATTGCGTGCCCAAGGCTCAGTAGGCCCGTGTAGCCAAACATGATGTTATAGCCCATCGCGAAGCTGGCCATCACCATGATGCGGGCCAGATTGCCGTGATGATAGGCTGGGGCGATGAATTGCAGGGCGAACAGCAAGGCGATCAGGCCAAGGTGCAAGGTCAGTGACTTTCTCATGCCGGTTTTGCTCCGAACAAGCCTTGCGGACGGTATACCAACACCATCGCCACCAGCAGTGTGGCCAGCATTTTGGCCAACGTCGGGGTAAAGAATACCGATATGATGCCATCAGACATGCCGATCAAAATCGCCGCCACCACTGTGCCGCGCAAACTGCCCAAACCGCCGATGATCACCACGATGAACGACAGCAACAGCGGGTCTGCACCCATCAGGTAATGCGCTTGTTGTATCGGCACAACCAACACCGCGCCAAGCGCCGCCAGCGCCGCGCCCATGCCAAACACCAGCGCGTAGATGCGCTCGACCGGAATGCCAAAAGCCTGTGCCGTTTCGCTGTCCAGTTGGGTGGCGCGCAGGATCAGGCCGATCTTGGTTTTTGCCATCAACAGCCAAACCCCGATCAACGTGAGAATGGCCGCCAAGATGACAAACAATTTGTAACTGGTGGTGCTAAGCCCCCAAGGCCAATAGAGCGCAAACCCATTCTCGCCAAATTCAAACCAGGGCAAGGCAAGTCGGGTGTTGAAGGGCGGCGCAACAGGGCGTGCATCCGGGCCGTAAGTCATCAACGTGACCTGCTGGATGATGTAGAGCAACCCTATAGTGGCGACGATGGTGCGCTCAGGGTCATAATCGACGCGGCGCAAAATCAACCAATCGGCAAGCCCCGCCAACAGGCCAACCAACAAGGGCGCTAGGATCAGTGCAGCGGTAAACTCGATCAGCGCCGACCCACCCAGCAGCGAAGTGATCCACCATGCCAAAACGGCGCCCAGCATGTAGAATTCGCCATGCGCCACATTGACGACGCGCATCACGCCAAACACCAGCGACAGGCCAAGGGCTGTCAACGTCAGCACCGACGCCTGTACCAGACCTTCGAGCATGGCAAGCATGAGATGGGGACCGAATTCCATGTGGTGTGAACTGCTCGTTGTTTTTTTGCAATGTTGCTCCCTTCCCCGATTAAAGGGAAGGGATGCGTTGGGTTTTAGATTGGCTGTTTAGAACGATTGCGTGGTGTAATCCACCTCGTCAGGATAGTATCCATCCTCAAGCGATGTGGTGTGTTTCACCTTCATTTTCCCGCCTTCAACTTGGCTGATGTACTGCACACCGAACACCTGATGGGTCTTGCCGTTGAATATTTTTTCGCCCTGCGGATGTTCGTTGCTTTCTGGCATTTCGCTTATGGCTTCGACCGCTTCGATCAGCTTGGCGCGATCTTCGGGGCCCTTATAGCCTGACGATTCCATACCGTCTTTGATGGTAAATAAGGTTTCCCAGCAACCGAACATATGGGCATAGGTCGACACGTCCTGTGCATTCTCACGCGCAGCACCGTTTTCGTCGATACCAATGGAATCGCGATAGAATTTATCATAGCTGGTTTGGTTGGATTGTGCATACCGCGGCATGCCTTCCCAGAAATAACTCCCCTCCAAAAACTCCAACCCGGGTGAGGCGAAATCAACACCTTCAAGTGAATCCACAAAACCAAAGAGCTGCGGTGCGTTGGGGCCAAAGAACTCGCCCATTTCCTTAACGAAAGTCAAAACGGCCGGGCCGACCATGACGTGATACACGATTTCGGTTTCACGCGGAATTTGCGGGAAGTATTTGGTGAACGAGGTTTCAGTGGGTGGGATGGCGATTTGGGCCAAGACTTCGCCGCCTTGGGCCTCGATAGCGGCCGAGAAATAGTCGCGGTGATCATGACCGAACGCGAAATCTGGATAGATCATCGTGACCTTTTTACCCAAATTGCTGGCCACCCAAGGCGCCATCGCCTGCACTTGGCTTTTCACATCGGTAATGCCCGGCTGTAGGGTGTAGCGGTTCAACATACCAGAGGCGACATGGTGCCCCTCGGAGACCACGAAATACGGCAGTTTCAGCTCGGCCGCACGGGGGGCCGAGCCAATCACAACATGCGAAAACAACGTGCCATAGGCAATGTCGCAGCCATGCTGGTTGGCGAATTTCTCCAACACTTCAGCGCCGCGTTTGGGATCGGTGCCGTCATCCTCGGCGACAATCTCGACGGGGCGTCCATTGATGCCACCTAAATCGTTGATCACCTTAGCGGCGGCATTTGTGGTGCGCTCATACCAGCGTCCATAGGCCGCCCCAATACCGGTGCGATGTACTTGGAATCCGATCTTAATCGGCGCACTGTGGCTGCCTGCATGGGCGAATCTGGTGACATCTGGCAGTGCGGATGCCGCCCCGACAGCGGCCATGCCGGTCAGGATTTTGCGTCGTGTTGGTAATGTATTATGTCCCATTTAGTATCTCCCTAAGTGTTGGTCTGACGGGCCGTATGCTCGGTCTTTCGTCAATTCTATAAGTGATTGCATGGCTGTAAATGTCCACCTGTAAATAATGATGGACCGATGCAAACTAGTTTGTATACAAATGAATTAATCAAAACCTGTCAAGGAATTTGCGCAATGGCGAAAACAGGAAATGGCAATATCGTCGGCGTCGATGTTGGTGGTACCTTTACGGATTTGGTGCTGCTTTCACCGCAGGGGCGGGTGCGGCTGTCCAAAGTTCCAAGCACCTTGGACAATCAGGCTTTCGGGGTTTTGAGTGCGCTAAATGCTGTGGACGCTGATCTGCAAAATGTCGATTTGATCGTGCATGGGACCACAACGACCACCAATGCTGTGTTGGAACGTAAGCTGTCCAAAACAGGCCTGATCACCACCCGCGGATTTCGCGATGTGCTGGAGTTGGGGCGGCGCACCCGTCCGCAAGCCTATGGTATGTTTGGTGAATTTACACCAATCATTCCACGTGACCTGCGCCTTGAGGTGCCTGAACGTATGTTGGCGGATGGCACGGTTCACACCCCGCTGGACGCCAAAGCGGTTCAGGCAGCGGCGAAATCTCTGTTGGCGGCGGGATGCGAATCTGTGGTGATCCATTTCCTGCACGCCTATGCCAATCCCGCCCATGAGCAAGCGGCCGCAGGATTGCTGGCCGATATCTGGCCAAATGACTACATCACTTGCGGTCATGCCCTGCTGTCAGAAAGTCGGGAATATGAGCGCGGTGTGACGGCGGCAGTGAACGCCTCCGTACAGCCCCTCTTGCAGCGTTATGTCGACCGGTTGGCAAGCGAATTGGCAGACAAGGGGTACGCCCATGATGTGTTGGTGATGAACGGCAATGGCGGCATGGTGTCGGCTGGTATGGTGGCGCGCGAGGCGGCAAAAACTGTCATGTCCGGCCCCGCATCTGGCGTGATGGCCGCAGCCTATACTGGCGCACGGGCGGGGATGCGCAACCTGCTGACTTACGATATGGGCGGCACTTCGACCGATGTTGCGCTGATCAAGAATGCGCAACCTGCCGTGTCCAACGAAATCGAAATTGAATACGCCATGCCGATTCATGTGCCTATGGTTGATGTGCGCACGGTTGGGGCGGGCGGTGGCTCGATCGCACATGTGAATGCGGCGGGTCTGCTTGAGGTTGGCCCCGAAAGCGCAGGTGCAACACCGGGGCCGATTTGCTATGACAAAGGCGGCGAGGTGCCGACCATTTCCGACGCAAATCTGATGCTTGGCCGGATGGCCTTGCGGGCAGGATCAGCAGAGAGTTTGATGGCGCGGGTTGAGGCGGGAATGCAAACGCTGGCCGACCCGTTGGGGATCAGTATTCAACAGGCCGCCGAGGCGGTGATCCGCGTCGCCAATACCCATATGGCGGGGGCGATACGCATGGTATCAGTCTCGCTCGGCGTGGACCCGCGTGACTATGCTTTGTTTGCCTTTGGTGGGGCAGGGCCGTTGCACGCCTGCGCCTTGGCGCGTGAACTGGGCGTGCCGCAGGTCTTGGTGCCAGCGCGCCCGGGGATTACCAATGCACTGGGTTGCGTGGTGGCGGACCTTCGGCATGACTATGTGCGCACTGTGAACCGCCCTATGAGCGCCGTGATCGCATCTGATGTCCATGCGGTGTTTGCCGAACAGATTGCGCTTGGCGAGGCGCTGGTGGACAAAGAAAAGATAACCCTGACAGGGATCAGGCATCTTTATAGCGTCGATATGCAGTTCATCGGGCAGACCCATTTGCTGCGGGTTGATCTGGACAGCGCCACGCCGACAGTTGAAGAGTTGCAAACGCGGTTTGAACAGGTCTATTTTGATCGGTTTCAAGTCGAGTTGGACGACATTCAGGCCAATTTGGTGAATGTGAACACCTCGGTTATTGGCACGCGTCCACCGCTGGACCTGTCTTTGCTGATTGATCCTGCGGAGCGTCGCGAAACCGTGGCCGCAGCCCGTACAGGCACCCGCAAAGTGATGTTTGATACGCAGTGGCATGAAACGCCGATTTATTGGCGCGATCGCTTGCCAATTGATGCCGAAATCAACGGCCCCGCGATCATCGAGCAAATGGACACAACGACAGTGATTGAGCCAAACGACACCGCCAAAGGCGACCTTGAGGGCAACATCATCATCACCATAGGAGCCGCATTATGACCCTTGACCCAATCACCCTTGGCGTCATTCAGGCCGGCCTTCAGCAAGTTTGCGATGAAATGGACCTGTCCTTTTCACGTGCCGCCTTTTCCCCCGTGATTGCCGAGGCCAATGACCGTTCGGACGGGATTTACAGCGCCACGGATGGCGCGCTGATTGCCCAGGGTGCAGGTGGTCTGCCGGTGTTCGTAGGGACCATGCAATACTCTACCCGTGTGCTGATCGAAATGATTGCCGAGGGCAAAGTCGCCCCCCCGCAGCCCGATGACATCTACATCGTTAATGACCCCTATCTTGGCGGCACCCACCTGATGGATGTGCGATTTGCGCGACCCTATTACCGTAATGGCAAGATTTTCTGCTGGCTGTCCAACACAGGCCATTGGCCCGATACTGGCGGGTCAGTTCCAGGCGGATTTTCGGCCAGCGCCACCTCGGTCGAGCAAGAAGGCCTGCGCCTGCCGCCGGTGCGCCTGTTCAAACAGGGCGTGCTGGACACCGAGATTTATTCAATCATTTGCTCTAACATCCGCGTGTCCGATCAGCGCATTGGCGACGTAAAGGCCCAAGCCGCCGCTTTAAAGGTTGGCGAAATGCGCCTGAACGAACTGCTGGATCGATACGGTGATGACACCGTAGGCGACGCAATTGAGGAATTAAAACGCCGCGCCTCTGAACAAATGCGCAGCTACGTTGCGGAAATTCCCGACGGGGAATATTTCTCAAAAGCCTATGTCGATAGCGACGGTGTGGTGGATCAGCCCTTGGTTATTGATTTAAAAATAACCAAAGCGGGCGAAGAGCTGGCGTTTGATTTTTCAAACTCAAGCCCGCCTTGCATTGGCCCGATGAACTCGGTTCTGGCGACCACCTTGTCGTCGGTTTACTTGGCCATGCGCCACATCTTTCCCGAAGTGCCGATCAGCGCTGGCGCGTTCGAGCCGCTGAACGTGATCCGCCCTGCGGGCACCTTTCTGGACGCACAATACCCGCGTCCCGTTTCAGGCTGTGCAGCCGAAGTCAGTCAGCGAATTGCCGAAGCGGTGTTCGCGGCCTTGGTCGAGGTTTTGCCAGACCGCGTCACGGCAGCCCCCGCTGGCACTTCGGGCAATTTTGCGCTGGGTGGATATGACCCGCAGCGGGATCGAAATTTTGTTATGTATCAACTGTCAGGCGGCGGTTATGGCGGCAATGCGCGGCATGACGGGCTGACGAATGGATGCTCCACCATTGGCATCTCGAAGGCGCCACCGGTTGAGATCATGGAGCAAATGTTCCCGGTGTTGTACCACCGCTATGCGCTGCGCGACGGGTCTGGCGGGGCAGGGATGCACCGCGGCGGGTTCGGGTTGGACTACGAATTAGAACTGCTGCGCGGCGACGCCAAAGCCAGTTTTGTGATGGATCACGGGCGGGTCGGGCCACAGGGCGCTAAAGGGGGCGCTGACGGGGCCGTGAACGAGGTCGAAGTGCAACGCGGTGGCGAGGTTCATGTGCCGAGCCATCTGTCCAAAGAGCAAGACATCGCACTTGTCCCCGGTGACCGCGTGCGGGTGCGCACACCCGGCGGCGGCGGATACGGAGATCCCGCGAAACGTGACCCGGCCTTGGTGGAAGAAGACGTGCGGCTGGGGCGGTATAGTAAAGCCGAAGCAGCACGCCTGTTTGGCAAGGGTTAACTTACCCCAAGATCAGATCACGCAGCTGTATCAGCCTCATTGGTGCTGGGCGTGCTGCGAACGATCTCGCTGATCAGCGTATTGATGCGGTTCTTCAGTTTCTTGTTTTTGATCCGCGACAGTGCCGATGCAATGCGCGCCGTTTCCATATCCATTGGTGGCATGGAATCATAGTTCTGCCCCTCTAACCCCTCAAAGAAAAATGAAGGCGTGATGTCCAATAACTTCGAAAGTTCAAACATCCGGCTGGCAGAAACGCGGTTGGCACCGGTTTCATATTTTTGCAACTGTTGAAACGAAATGCCCAGATGGTCGGCGACATTCGATTGGGTTAATCCGCGTATGGTGCGGATTTCTTTGATGCGTTTTCCGACGTGTATATCTACTGGGTGGGCCATGTGTTTTCCTTTGCGCGTTTCTCGCTTAACGAGCATCCACGGTTTGAAAAAACTATCAATCCGTTATTCACAACACGATCTGGTTTCCATTCTAGACATGTATGGGTGATTTGTTTACCATGTTGGCTTGCCGATATATCCCAGCCGGATTTGGCGTATATCATTGAAAGAAAGATAAAATATGACTCGCAATCAAAACTCTGCAATTTTATTTGAATTGTTGCGTTCGTTCACGACGTTGGCAAAGACGCTGAACCTGTCCAAAGCGGTTCGTGTTTTGGGCAGCACCAGACAAACCGTTCGACGTCATATTAGCCTGTTGGAAGAAAGCAAAGGTATGCCGCTTTTCGTGCTGGAGGACCGCCAGTACCAGCTGACCGAGGCTGGCCGGGGCGCGATTCAAGAGGCTGAAGAACTGCTGGCCCGTGGTGAGGCATGGCTGAACAATCAATCGGATCACATCAATGGTTTGTCCCGCCTTGCCTATCAGGATGAAGAGGGTTTTTCCTATCACTTGCAGCAGCATGCCTTCGGGGATATCTGGCGCTCGGGCACACCGTTATTGCAACGCGCGTTTCAATGCTGGGCAGATGCCAAGGGCGAAATTGAAGCCGAGCCTATGGTATTGATCCGACCATATATAACAGTTTTCCGATTGCTAGAGGACGACTGGATCTGCGCCGAAGTTGGCAGTCAATCCTCCTATGCCACATGGTATGGCTGGCAGGCCGAGCGCAGCAGCATCGGGCGCGCAATTGTGGATATGCCCGGCGGAGGGGGATTTGCCAAACTTCTTTCGCAACCGTTTTGGGACGTTCATGAACATGGTTGCGCACGTCTGGACCATATTCATACACAGATTGGTGATCAGGATGGGCTCGAGATGGTGCCAATCACTTATCAGCGTTTGCTGTTAGGAAGCCGGTTTCCAGACGGCAGCTTCGCCTTGGTGACATTGATTGACAGAACGCACAATGTTGAAATTTCCGGCCTAACTGAAGAACAGGCAAAATCAATGCCGGACAAATACCTGATGGAGGTTGTACCCCTCTAACTTAACTCTCCCTAAACGGAAGCTTTGCGATAAGAATATAATATCGCAACCCCAAAGGGAGAATAATATGACCATTCACAACACATTTGAGAGTGCGCAGTTTATCGCGCAAGCTGCTGAAATAGCTAAGAAAATTGGCATATCATTGCGAATTGGCACATGTTTTGCCGAATACGGAAAGCTAATTTCAACCCATTTGCCAGCGCATCTGGTGGGGCAGCCGTTCGACCCCAAAAGAAACAAGTTTTCTTCCAACAGCGGGTTTTGGATCGCGGGTTGGAACGCAAATGGCGCACTGGTTCACAAACAGGCGACGCGAAAAATCCAATTATCGAGGCAAACTTTGGCCGATTATATGGCGCAAAAATACACCGACTTTTTGCCAAAGGGCTTCGATCTGGACCGTGCAAGATCCTCCTATAATCCGGGCCCGGCAGCGCGGCGGATCAAAGGCAAAGTCTGCTATCACGGCGACCTGTGGCTCAGCTCGGACTATCGTGGCACTGGATTGGTTAACGTATTGGCCCGTTTTTCACTTGCGACGGCGTTGCAGCGTTGGGCCCCTGATTATGTCGTCGGCTTTATGGAACGGCCCCTTGCATTCAAAGGGTTGGCTGAGCGCGAAGGTTACATGCATTCGGAGCCCGGCGCGATGAGCCTGCATAGCAACAATTTGGACCAGATGATGGAGGGTTTTATGGTCTGGTCGGCCCGTGAGGATATTAAACACCTGTTGACCATTCCGCTGAGTGGATTGGTTAGCATCCCAACCCGCACACGGCAAAAGGTTGCGGCGTGATCTGAACGCTTTTACTTCCGGGCGCTAAGCAGCACGTCGGCGATTTCAACAAATCCGGCCCCGCCCTTTTGGGTGGATATCCAGCTTGGTGTGGCCTCCATCTGATTTTGGAAATCCAACACATTGGCCACACCGCAGGCGTTCGGAAAAAACCCGAACATCGGCGCGTCATTCGGGCTGTCACCACAAAAGACGAAGTTATGTTTTTGCGCGTCCATGTCAAAACCCAGCACCTCGGCGCTAAAACGCCGTGACATTGATAGCTTGTCATAATCGCCGAACCAGCCATTGACATGGATCGAGGATATTTTGGCGACCGCGCCCTCTTCTTCAAATATCTGTTTGATGCGGGTAATTGCCCGCTCATCAAGTGGTGGCACATCTTCGCAGAAATCCACCGCCAAATCAGCCTCGCGATAGGCCTGATCCGCCGATATCGCGGCCCCCGCCACTTCGGCTAGAACACGCGTGCGAATGCGGTCCAACTTTTGCGCATTGATGGCCCGTGTTTCGGCATCCGCGAAATAGGCGCGGCGCATTTTTCGCTTGCCGTGGTCATAGGCAAAATAGAATGCCCCGTTTTCCCCGACCACACCCGCAACGGGCCAAAACCGTGCAATCATATCGCACCAACCGGCAGGCCGACCCGTGATGGCGGCCACCTGAATGCCCGCGTCTCGCAGATTTTCAAGCGCCGCGTAGGCCGCGGCAGGCAAATTGCCATCCGTTGTCAAAGTGTCGTCGATGTCTGTGAAAACAGTCGTGACCTTGGCGGCATCCTTGACGGGGAATTCGGCTAAGGGGCGCATGTTTTTTGCGACCTAGCGGCGGCGATCACGGCGCGAAGACATCGGCTGAAACGCAACGCCGACATGGGCTTCGCAATAAGGCTTGCCAGGTTCGGCGTTTAGGCCGCAGAACCAAAACTCGTCTGTTGCAGGGTCACCGATGGGCCATTTGCAAGTGCGTTCGGTCAGATCCATCAGGCCGATCTTTTTGGCTTTCTTTTCGACTTCGCGCACACTGGCAAGCGCTTCAGGGCTGATTTCATTCGCGGATGGCTGCGGTGGCAACGGCTGTCCAGCGGGAATGATCACCTTGCGGGCTGGCAGGTTGGGCTTTGGCGGCGTGGCGGGGGGCGAGGCCACTTTCGCCTTGGCTGCGGGTTTCGCCTTGACGGCTGGCTTGGCTGCGGGTTTCGCCTTAGCTGCGGGTTTCGCCCCGCCCGTTGCACGGTTCGACAGGCCCAAACGGTGGACTTTGCCGATTACGGCATTGCGGGTCACGCCGCCCAATTCCTTGGCAATCTGGCTTGCGGATTGGCCTTCGCCCCACATTTTAGTGAGCGTTGCTACGCGATCATCTGTCCAAGCCATGTGTTTTCCTTAAATTGAAAATGGCCGTGAGGAAGGCAATGCGCCCTTATCCTACGACCATATTTGGAGATCTGTTGAGGTCATTTTATACGCGCCATGCGCAGGATACAAGCGCCCGTAACGCGATGCCGTGTCTTTTGGGCCAATAGCTCATTTCTACGGCAAGCGATGACGTTGATGTTTATCTGCTAAATCGTCCAAAGGTTGGGCAACAAGCCCCCCCAATCCGGCCTAACGCAATCGCGTCTCACGCCAAGCCAAAAGCAGCGCCCCGGTGATGATAATCATTGCGCCAAGGATGCTGACGCCATCTGGCATGGCGTTGAAAACCAAGTAGTCGTAGAGTGCTGCGAATATCAGCGTGACATATGAAAACGGCACCACAAAGCTGGACTCGGCCCGGCGCATCGCCTGAAGATAGCAGGTCTGTGCCAAGGCCATCATCACCCCCAACGCCACAAGAGCTGCCCATTGCGCAGGCGTCGGCACCGCCCAGACAAACAGCACGGCCACTGAGGCAATGCTCAGGCCAATCGCGTTGTTCACCAGCAGAATTTGCAGCGGTTTTTCACGCCCTGTCAATAGTTTGATCAAGGTAATCTCAAGGCCCATGACCACGGCCGCCGTTAAGGCCAGTAAAGCTGCGGGTTGAAAGCTGTCGGGGGTTGGGCGCAACAACACAAGCGCACCGACCAGAGCCAAAACAGCTGCCGCCCAACGTATTGGCCCAACCCGCTCGCCCAGAAGAGGGATCGCCAACAGCATTGCAAACACGGGGTTGAGAAAGCTGATGGCGGTTGCGTCCGCAAGCGGGATATAGGTGATGGCCGCAAATACCAGCGAAATGCCCGCCCAACCAAAACTGCTACGGGCAATGTGCAAGCCAAAATGGACTTTCTGGAACTTGGGTCGCAAAACCCCGGCGACGGCCAGCAGGGCGATGAAGGCAAACAAAAAACGCCCGTGACTAATCTGTAGTGGATGCAGGGCAGGGCCGAGTGTGTCGTGACCAAGTGTTTTGGCCAGCAGGCTGGTGCCAGCAACAAGGGCAGACGCGGCCAGGATAAAGCCAATAGCGATAAGGCGTTCTGAATTTTGGGACTCTTGCATCTGCAACTCGTAGCCTCGCTCGCACGGATTAAAAAGCACTATTTCTGAAATAGGGCTTGATTAAGAAATGGGTACGGAGTCTGAGGCGAGGAACAAGGCAACGGGCATTTGCGGCCACGAAAATTCTTAGGAAAACCAGCATAAGATACTGATATTAATATGCAAAATTTGAGTTTAACCAAAACTACTATTCCGGAATAGTGGTTCTATTCACGGATAAGAAAATCGACCATTTGACAACCCCCGCCAATTTGACCTAAACGCATAGCTATGAACACGCAGTACCATATCGCTTTGATCCGACGCCGACGCACCCGCGCCTGACGTCCCGCTGCCTGTTCGACCGCGCTATTTTCGCGCATTCTTTCCTGAAATATTGACATGCCTGCGTCCATGCGGCACCTCCGTATGATAATCTTGGGCTTCACCAAAAGGACCGCCGCAATGATCTCTTCCGTTCTGCCGACCTATTCCCGCGCACCGCTCACCTTCGTCAAAGGCGAAGGTTGCTGGTTGACCGAGGCAGACGGGCGCCGATTTTTGGACATGGGAGCTGGCATTGCGGTCAATGTGTTGGGTCACGCCAACTCTGTGCTGACCCAAGCCCTGACCGAACAGGCTGGCCAACTTTGGCACACCTCGAATCTTTATGAAATCCCGCAGCAAAAGGCACTGGCCGACAAATTGGTCGCCGCCACATTCGCGGACACGACGTTTTTCACCAATTCTGGCACCGAGGCTTGCGAATTGGCCATTAAAATGGCGCGCAAATACTGGTTTGAAAAGGATCAACCCGAGCGGGTGAAAATCATTGCCTTTGAGGGCTCGTTCCATGGCCGTTCTTCCGCAGGTATTGCGGCTGCTGGGGCCGAAAAACTGACGCATGGGTTTGGGCCGCTTTTGGCGGGGTTTGTGCATGTTCCTTTTGGTGACATCGACGCGCTACGCGCCGAAATGGACAGCGATGTCGCCGCTGTGATCTTGGAACCAGTGCAGGGAGAAGGCGGTATCCGCCCCTTCTCTGACGCCGATATGAAAGCGATCCGCGAGATTTGCGATGAGGTTGGCGCGTTGCTGATTCTGGACGAAATTCAATGCGGTATGGGGCGCACCGGCAAACTGTTCGCTTATGAATGGTCCGGCATTTCACCTGATATCATGTTGGTCGCCAAAGGCATCGGTGGGGGCTTTCCGTTGGGCGCTTTGTTGGCCACCGAAAATGCTGCATCCGGAATGACAGCGGGCACGCATGGGTCCACCTATGGCGGCAACCCGCTGGCTTGTGCTGTCGGAAATGCGGTGATGGACGTGGTTGCCACCGATGAGTTTTTGGCCGAGGTCAATCGCAAGGCAGGCACGCTGCGTCAAAAGCTGGAAGGGCTGGTTGCAAGCCACCCCGATGTGTTCGAAGAAGTCCGCGGATCGGGCTTGATGCTGGGTCTGAAATGCGTGGCGCCGAACTTGGATGTGATCAACGCAGGCTACAGCGCCGAGTTGCTAATGGTGCCCGCAGCTGACAATGTGATCCGTCTGCTGCCCGCCTTGAACATCTCGGATGACGAAATGGCCGAGGCCGTGGCGCGGATGGATATTGCAGCCAATACTGTTTCTAAAGGATCGAAATAATGAACCATTTTCTGGACATTCACACCACAGATGCCACAGCTCTTCGGGGCATCATTGATCAGGCCCGCAGCATGAAGGACGCCCGCGCTGGCCTCCCCAAAGGCACGCCGGATGCCGAGCAACCACTGGCCAATCATATGGTCGCGTTAATTTTTGAGAAACCATCAACCCGCACACGGGTTTCGTTTGACGTTGGCATCCGCCAGATGGGTGGCCAAACGCTGGTGCTTTCGGGCAATGACATGCAACTGGGGCACGGCGAAAGCATCTCTGACACGGCACGGGTTTTGTCGCGCTATGTCGATATGATCATGATCCGGACCTTTGAGGAAAGCATCCTGCACGAACTGGCCGAATACGCTGATGTGCCTGTGATCAACGGGCTGACCAACACCAGCCACCCTTGTCAGGTGATGGCCGACGTGATGACATTCGAGGAACACAACGGGCCGATAAAAGGCAAAAAAGTTGTCTGGGCAGGGGACGGCAACAACACCTGCGCGTCTTTGCTGCACGCAGCCGGCCAGTTTGGCTTTGACTTTACCTTTGCGGGCCCCGCGGAACTGGACCCTGATCCAGAGTTGATCGCCTTTGCGCGCTCCAAAGGGGTGACCGTTTCGGTTGAACGCGACGCGGAAGTGGCCGTTCAAGGCGCCGATTTGGTGGTCGCAGACACATGGGTTTCCATGCACGACAGTCAATCCACCCGCCAGCGCCGCCACAACCAGCTAAAGCCCTATCAGGTCAATGAGCATTTGATGGGGCAAGCCAAAACGGACGCTTTGTTCATGCATTGCCTGCCGGCCCACCGTGAAGAAGAAGTGACATCCGAAGTGATGGACGGCAAACAATCGGTGATTTTCGATGAGGCCGAAAACCGTCTGCATGCCCAAAAGGCCGTGATGCGCTATTGCCTCGAACGCTGATCCAGCAATGATCAGTATTCGCCCGGCCCATGTGGGTGAGGCCACGCAAATTGCCACGCTCCACGCAGAAATCTGGCGCGACACCTATCAGGATGTCGCGCCGATCGCAGCAATTGCGAAACTCGACGCCGCACACCGCTTGAAAACATGGCAAAACCACCTGTCGAACCTCACATCACACCAAGGGGTTTTGGTCGCGCTCAACGGCGCAACAATTGTCGGATTCATCGCATTTGGACCACCGACCCAGACCGTTTTTGAGGCGCATGGCGAGATCAAGCATCTGTATGTTGCCCCCTTTTGCAAACGCCAAAAAATCGGGCAACGTCTCATACATGAGGCGTTTGGTCAGATGGCGAAGGACGGGTTTGTTACGGCCGCCTTGGCCGTTGTTCAAAGCAACGCAAATGCCAGGGCATTCTACGCAAACATGCAGGGCGTTGAGATCGGCAGTTTTGTCGATGCCGGTCCCCTTTGGAAATCCGAAAACATAATTGTCGCATGGGGTATCGCGGCGTACAAAAGTGGCTGATCCGCTTGTTGTAGCCTCCGGATGCCTATGGCGCTGTATTTGGGCACAAAAACGGGGCTATTTCTTGCGCGGCTTGGCCCTTAATGTCGGGTCCGCTTGGGTGGGGTCTTCGGGCCATGGATGTCTGGGGTATTTGGCCCGCATGTCTTTGCGCACATCCGCATAAGACGACGCCCAAAACCCCGGGATGTCCATTGTGGTTTGCACAGGACGTCGGGCGGGCGACAACAGGGTCACACGCAGAGGTGTGCGGCCGATATGGGGGTGGCGGGTCACGCCGAACATCTCTTGAATGCGCAGCGATATTTCGGGGGCTTCACCGCTGTAATCAATCGGGGTTTTGTTGCCAAGCGGCGTGGTGAAATGGGCGGGTGCCGCCCGGTCGAGCATCTGTTGCTGCTCCCATGTCAATGCGCCTCGAAGCGGATCCAACAGATCCAACCCCTTTAAGTCTGCCGCGGTTTTCACCCCAACAAGATGCGCCAGCAACCAGGTCTCAATACGCTCCATCAAAGCGTCATCGAAAAAATCCGGCATCCCGTCCACCAACATCACCCGGGCCTGAAAGCGACGCGCAGCCGCCGACCAAGGTAGGCCCAGCTCGCGCACCCCGTCCAGCATCGCATGCGCGACGTCGTGATCCGGCGCGTCGTGCCAATTCCGGTCTGCCAACACCAAGGCACCAAAGCACTCCTGTTGGCGTGTCAAAACACGGCGCTCGCGCTTGGACCATGCGCAATGGTCGCGCCACGTGATCTGCGCGGCAAAAAGGGCGCGTAGACCAGCCTCGGAAATCTCCACGGCTTGGCGAATACGGGCCTCGCGGGCGTCGCCATCCAGATCGGTCGCCACGATCAAACGCGCTCCCGCCATCGGGTCATCATCGCGCATCATCGCACCCTTGCCGCCGGAAAGCACCCACCGCGGCGCGTCTCCCTTGCGCCGTAAACCAATACGATCCGGATAGGCCAGCGCGGCCATTTCACCGAGGGATAAATCGGCCCTGTCTGTGCCGCGCCGCAACCGTTTGGCGTCGGCCCGAATGCGGTGAATGGCACCGGCGTTGACCTGATAAGGTCGTTCACGGGCAAAACGTCTGGGATCGCGCAGAGCCTCTATACGCAAACCCAGATCAACCGGTGCCCCGCGCAATGGATCGCGCTCGGCCAACAAGGCGGTAAACAACGCAGCCTGTGGCCCTGCAAGGGCAACCATATGTGCCAACCTTGGATGCAGTGGCAGCTTGGCCAAACTGCGTCCATGGGCTGTGATGCGCCCCGCACTGTCCAACGCACCCAACTGGCACAACAGGGCCGTGGCCTGTTCATAAGCCCCAGGATTTGGCTGTGTCAGCAGGGCCATATCGTCCGTGTCGGCAGTGCCCCATAACGCCAATTCCAACACCAAACCGCACAGATCGGCCGCCTCGATCTCGGCGGGGGGGAAAGCGGCCATGCCGCCTTCTTCGCCCTTGGTCCACAATCTGTAGCCGGTGCCTTCGGCAACCCGCCCTGCGCGTCCCATGCGTTGCACCGCTTCGGCCTTGGTCACCCGTTCGGTCACCAATCGCGACATGCCCGACGCCGCATCAAAACGTGCGCGCCGCGCCTGGCCGCAATCGACCACCACGCGGATGTCTGAAATGGTCAGCGAGGTTTCGGCGATGGCCGTGGCGAGTACCAGTTTGCGCCCTGATTTGGCAGGTGCAATAGCGGCGCGCTGGGCGGCGAAATCCATCGCTCCAAATAAGGTGTGGACGTGGCAATCAGCCGGCAGGCCAGACAGCATTCCGGCCACACGGCGAATTTCGCCCTCGCCCGGTAGGAACACCAAAACGCCACCTGTGGTTTCAGAAACAGCTTGACGAACCAGTTCTGCGGCGGCCTCGGCAAAGCGTTTGGTCTTGGGCAATGGCCGCGCCAGCCAGCGGGTCTCGACCGGATAAGATTGCCCCTGCGAGGTGATCACGGGTGCGGCGTCCAGCATGGCCGCAACGGGTTCGGCATCCAGAGTTGCGGACATTACCACCACCAACAAATCTTCGCGCAGCGCGCCGCGCACCTCCCAAGTTAAGGCCAAGCCCAAATCGGCGTTCAGGCTGCGCTCGTGAAATTCGTCAAAGATTACAGCATCAATGCCCTTGAGTGACGGATCCGACTGCAGCATCCGCGTCAGGATTCCTTCGGTGACCACCTCGATGCGGGTTGATTTGCAAGTCTTAGCTTCACCGCGAATGCGGTAGCCAACAGTATCACCAACCTTTTCACCCAAAGTCTGCGCCATCCGCTCAGCCGCCGCCCGCGCTGCCAATCGCCGTGGCTCCAACATCAGAATGCGGCCCTTGCACAGGCCAGCATCCAGCATCGCCAGTGGTACCCGCGTGGTTTTACCTGCCCCGGGCGGGGCTTGCAGCACGGCGCGACCATGATCACGCAAGGCGCTGATCAGGGCCGGAAGGGCATCGTCAATGGGCAGGCGATCTGTCATGCCGCCTTATCGGTGAATTCGCCCCGAAAGGCCATGAAAATCCAGCGGTTATACGTTGCTACGGTCGTTTGGCGCTGGGGTGCTGATCTGTCCGTTGGTTGTTTGGCTGGTTTGCGGCAACACAGCGGGCAGTGTCAAAGCGATTACCAAGAGCAAGATCAGCCCAACCGTTTTCATCATATTCAAACGTGCCATTTCTATGTTCCTTTTCCAATGCGGGCTTTTCATGCCAGTTGTCTTGAGATTAAGATGCGGCCAAGCAGCGGGGCTAACCAATATCAGGCGCTCGCTATCGGATAACCATCTGTGAGAAGGGCTAAAAACTGATGGATATTGCAGACCAAGCCAAACGCATTGTCGCGGGCGAACGCCGCGCCTTGGCCCGTGGAATTACCTTGATCGAAAGCGCGCGCGCCGATCACCGTGAGCAAGCGGTCGCCTTGTTGGAGGCCGTCAAAGGGGCCGAGAGGCAGGCCTTGCGAATTGGTCTGTCCGGGACGCCCGGCGTGGGGAAATCCACCTTCATCGAGGCCTTCGGGATGATGTTGACGGGGCAGGGGTTACGTGTTGCGGTGCTGGCTGTGGATCCTTCCTCGACCCTTTCTGGGGGATCAATTCTGGGCGACAAAACACGTATGGAAATGCTGTCGCGCAACCCAAACGCATTTATCCGCCCCTCGCCCAGCCAAACGGCGCTGGGCGGCGTTGCGCGGCGCACCCGTGAAGCGGTTATGCTGTGCGAGGCCGCGGGCTATGACGTGGTATTGATCGAAACTGTTGGGGTAGGGCAATCCGAAACCATGGTGGCGGGCATGGCCGATCTGTTTATGCTGCTGTTGGCGCCTGCGGGTGGCGATGAATTGCAGGGGGTCAAGCGCGGCATCATGGAGATTGCCGACATGATTTTGGTCAACAAAGCGGATGGCGATCTGCTGCCCGCTGCGACGCGCACCTGTGCCGACTATGCGGGTGCCCTACGGCTGTTGCGCAAGCGCAGCAGCGATCCCGAAGGGTTTCCCAAGGCCATGCTGGTTTCGGCGATCACAAGCGACGGGCTTGATGCCGCGTGGGACGAAATGCGGGCGTTGGTGAAATGGCGTAAAGACAGCGGCCATTGGGATACCAACCGCACCAAACAAGCGCGACACTGGTTTGAGGAAGAGGTTCGGCTGGGGTTGTTGGCGCGTTTGAGTGAGGGCGAAATGCGGTCAAAGATGGAGCGGCTGGGAGCGGCAGTTGCGGCGGGGGAGGTCTCGGTTGCGGTGGCGGCGCGCAAGGCTTTAGACGGGGGCTAAGTTGACGATGACTTGGCGGCTTAAGGCGGTGCGCGGTTGTTTTTAGCGGATCTATTAAAGAAGTAACAATGCGGAGTTGCTACGCAACGCTCGATATCTCGCCCCTTGCAGGGGCTCGGATGGGCACCAAGTTTTTCCCCCTTTCCAGACAGAAATAATTCCGCTAGCCTAATTGGGTAACATGACAAGGAAAACGCCGATGATTTATTGCAGGATCCGACCAAGCAGCTAACTGCCGGTCCTGTTGGGCTATGCACATTAGCCATTCATCACGCATTCCACTTTCTAACTTTACGAGCCCCTGTCATGTTTCGTTTCTTTGAAAATCTCGTCGACCCCTTCAGGTCCTTTGATGCAAGTACGCCGCCCAATTCCTTGTGGCCCTATTTGCGCAGTCAATTCGCGCCGTTCAAAAGACTGATGGCCTGGATGGCGGCCACTGGAATTTTAGTGGCGATCGTCGAGACTGGCCTGATCTTTTATACTGGACGCATCATTGATCTGCTGAACGGTACTGAGGCGTCAGCGTTTTGGGACATACACGGCATTGAGCTGGCGCTGGCGGTTGTTTTTATCATCATTGTGCGCCCGTTGATCATCACCCTGAACCATTTGCTGTTAGAACAAACGCTGGCAGGCAACATGCAAGAACAGGTGAGGTGGCGTGCACACAAACATCTGCTTGGGCAATCTTCGAGCTTTTTCCAGAATGATTTTGCAGGGCGTTTGGCCAACCGTGTGATGCAGCTGGGAGTCGCGGTCGAGGACAGTATATACATGTTCTTTGAGGGCATTTGGTATGCGCTGACCTATGTGATTGGCGCGATCATTATCCTGTCGCAAATGGATGTCCGGTTGGCGTTGCCGCTGTCGGTTTGGTTGTTGATCTACATCGGCTACGTGCGCTTCATTGCGCGGCGGGTCTCTGTGGCGTCGGAAAAATGGTCAGATGCACGATCACTGGTGACGGGGCGCGTGGTGGATGCCTATTCCAATATCGAGAGCGTCAAACTGTTCGCCCATAGCGAGGGCGAAGAGCGCTATGTGATGTCGGCGATGCGCCGTCTTCGCCTGCGGTTCCAGCGGTTTTTACGGCTGATGACGGAATTGTCGCTGGGTCTGAACCTGATCAACGGCTTGCTGATCACTGGCGTTCTGGGCATGGCGATTTGGTTGTGGACGCAGGGCCAAGTCACGGTTGGGCAAGTGGCGGCGGCCTCTGCCCTGACGATCCGATTGAACGGCATGTCTGGCTGGATCATGTGGGTGACGATCCGTTTATTCGAACATATGGGTGTGATCCGCGAGGGCCTGCGCTCGGTCGCGGTGCCGCATTCGGTGACAGACATGGCGGGCGCCTCCGAGATGGTCATCTCCGAAGGCGAGATCGAATTTAACGATATTTCGCACCATTATGGGCGCGAAAGCGGCGGGTTGGATCATGTTTCACTGGCCATACCTGCGGGGCAGAAGGTTGGGTTGATTGGTCGTTCCGGGGCTGGGAAATCCAGCCTGGTAAACCTGCTATTGCGGTTTCAAGACGCCGAACAGGGCCAAATTCTGATCGACGGGCAAAATGTGAGCAAAGTGACGCAAGACAGCCTGCGCCACGGCATTGGCATGGTGACACAGGATTCGTCCCTGCTGCATCGCTCGGTACGGGCCAACATTCTTTATGGCAAACCAGACGCCAATGAGGCCGAAATGATCGCCGCCTGTAAACAGGCCGAAGCGGATGACTTCATCGCCGATCTGTCTGATCCGCAAGGGCGTCGCGGCTATAACGCCCATGTCGGTGAGCGTGGCGTAAAGCTGTCCGGAGGTCAGCGCCAACGCATCGGCATCGCGCGGGTGATTCTGAAAAATGCCCCTATTTTGGTGCTGGACGAGGCCACATCGGCACTGGACAGCGAAGTCGAGGCGGCAATTCAGCAGACTCTATATGGCGTGATGCAGGGTAAAACCGTGATTGCGATTGCGCATCGCCTATCAACGATTGCCCAGATGGACCGCATTATCGTGCTGGATCAGGGCCGTGTGGTCGAGGATGGCAGCCATGCCGAACTGCTGTCCAAGGGTGGTATCTATGCTGGCCTGTGGGAACGCCAATCCGGTGGTTTTCTGGGGTTGGATATATAATGGGGCGAATGGGTGCGACCCCCTTGACGCCCCCGCTTGTAGCGCCTAAATACCGCGAACGGAATTCAGGGCACTGCACATGAGTCGGTGCCCTATTTACTTATCGAGCCGCCCACGATCACGTCGGGCTGGCGCTGAGACGAAGGAAGAATAAAATGGCACGTCGCTGCGAACTGACCGGTAAAGGCCCAATGTCTGGCAACAATGTCAGCCACGCGAAAAACAGAACCCGTCGTCGGTTTCTGCCCAACCTGAATGATGTCACGCTGATTTCTGACATTCTGGGTCGCTCGTTCAAATTGCGGATTTCCGCATCTGCGCTGCGCACTGTCGACCACCGCGGTGGTCTGGACGCCTTCATGGCGAAATCCAAAGACGCAGAGCTTTCCGTGAAAGCCCTGAAAATCAAAAAAGACATCGCCGAGGCGCAGACAGCAGCCGCTGCCTAAACGCACCTTCGGTTTGACGGATTAAGAAGCCCTGCCAATTTGGCGGGGCTTTTTGTTTAAGTGACGAGTTGCGCAAATTGTTGCGAAAGTCTGGATTGAGTCCATTGTGTGAGTTTGATTTTCTCGCGGCATGCGCTCGTAGCGTGGAAAATACTGCGTCAGCGCAAAATTCGGTGCAGCCGCGCTGCTGGAAAACCAGCCATTCGTGCAGAGTGCAGCAGGGATCAGAGGTCGAATTCACAGACTGCGGACAAACCCGCATGATGCTGATGCAGCGAAATTCGCCTCCTCACTTCGATCAAGTCGATGAACGGGGCGCGGCGGTGCGCTAGCGAAAACTCGCTTGGTGCCAAGCCAGCTTTCGGTTGCCATTTCGACCATTCGGTTTGGAGATGCCAAGATGAAACGACTTTTCCCTTCATTTCCCGAAGGTGCAAATCTGGGCAACGTGTATCGCACGTTGCCAGACAAGCTTGCACCATTGGCGGAATACCAAAACCGCGTGATGCGAGGTGAAAGTGATCTTAGCATCGCTGAACGTGAACTTATCGCGGCCTTCGTTCCAGGGCTAAATGCGTGTGCATTCTGTCACGGTGCGCATACAGTACATGCGAAGGCATTTGGTGTTGAAATCAGCGACATCGAAGCAATGATGAATGACCTTGCATCCGCTCCTATCGACGAAAAGCTGAAGTCGTTGCTGGCATATTGTGGCAAGCTTACGAGCACTCCGGCAAGAATGACGGAAGCAGATGCAACGGCGGTTTATGATGCGAACTGGTCAGAAGCAGCTCTTTTCGATGCAATTCAAGTTTGCGGTCTGTTTAACTTGATGAACAGAGTCCTCGAAGGGACAGGCATCACAGAATATCATCTCGACCCAACCAATGTCGGAGAAGATACGTTGGAGGCATTGCGTAGCGAGAAATGTTACTCCGATTTTGGAAAGGCGAACGGGTTGGTTGATTGATTTGTATAGTCCGTCTGGGCTCAAAGCGGCCCGATGCATACGCGGCCTCGCCCAGTTTCCATCAAATTGCGAAGCCGCCGTTGAAAACAGTGTTGGGGTTCAACGTCAGCGCGGTGCTGATGTATGGGTTCGGAGGGCGGCATGGAGGGCAAATCACGCCAAGAGTCCAACTTCCCGCCGTCACCCCAAAGCGCAGAGCCTGGAACAAGGGTCGCCTCATAGGTCAGAAACGTCCGTTACTACCTAAACAAGTCTGGGCAATCCGAACCCGTCTCGGAATCGCAGGCAATCTACGTGATCTAGCGCTATTCAATGTGGCAATCGATAGCAAATTACGTGGCTGTGACTTGGTGCGACTCAAAGTGGTTGACCTTGTAACCGCCGACCGAGTTCGTGAACGGGCATCCGTAATTCAAAGTAAGACAAACCGGCCTGTTCAATTTGAACTCACGGAAAACACACGTGAATCCGTAGAGAACTGGGTGTTCTTGCCGGAGATGATCGGTTGTGCCTTCATGTTCCCGAGCCGCTTTCATGATCGCCCACACATATCAACGCGCCAATATGGGCGATTGGTGCGAGTCTGGGTAACAGCAATTGGTTTAGAGCCAAGCGGATATGGTACACATTCGATGCGTCGGACAAAGGCTGCTGAGATTTACCGCAAGACGGGGAATTTGCGCACCGTACAATTTTTGCTTGGTCACACCAAGGTCGACAGCACAGTGCGTTACTTGGGCGTCGAACTCGAAGATGCACTTAGCATCGCCGAGAAGATCGATATCAGAACACTGGGCGAGCGGCCTTAGTCGTTCGCCCTCCCAGACCGGTCATGCATTAATAAAGTTCGAATGGTGGCTGCGAGCCCAAAGTGCTTGATGCTGCGCCTCGCTTGAATGGCAGCTTTGATCGATGCAAACTCTATCATAGCTCAAAACCTACAAAAAGTTTGGTGCAATAGAATAAGACGTCAAACTAGTTCGTAACCGAAATGATCCTTTAACCCTCGAATGGATGCGTCGTCGAAGGCAGCTTTGAGCTCCGCACTCATCAGACGCGATGATGTGATGCACAAGTCGTGCCATAGGTGCTTTCCTTTTGTCGCAGAAGAGCTGAAGACCGGATTGTTGTTGGCAGGGTTTCGGAAGTCCCGAACCCAGTGCTTCGAGCTCACAGCCATCTCCGGCTTTGTTCGTTCTCGATCCAGCGTTTCAAGGCGGTTGCCAATGATCAAGTAATTCAACCGTCCAATGATCTTTCCTCGTGAGAGCACGTCCATCGGGATGAACTGGTGTGTGCCGGGCTCGAAACTCTCGATTATGTCCTTGGCGCGGTCGCTCACATAGATTGCAGCACGAGGGGCCGGAATGAAATCGGCAATAGGGACGCTTGCGTCGAAGGCTTTGCGTCGGCGCTCCCGTTGGGTCAATGGCGAGGCCGGTTTTCAAATCACCG
The DNA here is from genome assembly GCA_002352425.1 of Rhodobacteraceae bacterium UBA2776. Lineage (GTDB taxonomy): Bacteria > Pseudomonadota > Alphaproteobacteria > Rhodobacterales > Rhodobacteraceae > Profundibacter. The sequence goes on along the minus strand of DEIK01000063.1, from coordinate 21,876 downwards.
CCCAATGGTTTTGTTCCGCCATCGTCTGTTTCATCAATGATCGTGATACTGTTAAAATCACCATCAACCGGCACAAATTCTTCAGAAAGATGGTTGGTCTCTGGAAGGCCGTCGTCGACCAGAAGCTGATATACTTTCTTTATGGGTCAGTCAGGTTCATTCTCCATCCCGATTCTCAAGCGTCTTTTCCTTAGACACAGTAAATACCTCGCACTAAAGCACTTCGAACGGCTTCGCGTCGCGCAGGCCTTTGACATCAGCCTCCATGAACGCAGCCATCAACTCAGGACTGATCATCCGTAACCCAATCACCCGCTGGTCGTGCCAAAGGTGTTTGCCTTCTATCGCGGCCGCGCTGACGACGATCTTGTTCTGCGCTGGGTTCTTACGATCCCGTTTCCAGATCCTCGCACCCGTTGGAATAGGTGGGTAACACGCCTCGGCATCAAGACTGTCCAGGCGAGACCCAATGATCAAATAATTCAGCGGTCCAATCTCTTGTCCGCGATGGCTAACTGTCATCGGAAAAAACTGATGAACGTTGGGCTCAAAGCTCTCGATAATCTCTTTGACACGATCACTGATGAAAACGGCCCCACGTGGCGCGGAAATAAAATCCGCCATCGGAATTGCCTTACCAAGCCGCTTGCGCCGCACCTGTGTCGGGGGATTGGATGTGGTCACCTCGCGCCCGATATTCAGCTCCCCGCCTAGTGACTTTGTGCCACCATCATCCGAGGTGTCGGTGATTTCGAATGACTCGAAACTGCCATCAATTGGCTCGAACTCTTCCCGCGTATAATCTGTCTCTGGAAGGCCATCCTCCACCAAAAGCTTATACACGTTTTTCATTGATATCCTCATTTCAAACAGTCTTCTTTCGAGTTTCTCGAAGGTCTTAAGTCGCCGTTTTTAAACATTATTTCGCAGGCGCAATGAAGTCAACGGGCCATGCAGTTTCACCGCCGTTCCTGCGTAAGATTTCAAGACGAGCCCTGAACAAGGAGGTGATAGAGCGACACTCCTCAGTGAAAACAGCCATTCGATCTGCAAATGCGAAGGACCGCTTTGTCCGCATACTGACCTCGGGCAGCTGACTTTACAGAAAGAGCTTGATCCAAAGGTTGGAATGGCTCCTGTTAGCCGGAATGTTGCGAAAGTCGTGCAAGCGATAGGCCGCCTGGGCGACGACGGGCCTTTCAGTTTGGCACTTTATCCCAGCAAGGTTCGGCTGCATTCACCAGCTATAACGTACCCCTCTAATCGCCGACCCGATGGGGCGGGCCGGCGATCGGTCGGCGGCTTTGCCTTGATTTCGGACGTGTCAGTGTTTCACAGCGAAGGTTGGGCTGACGCGGCGTATTGGTTGATTGTCCAAAACGAATAACGCACCATCACGGCCATGTATTCAGATCGCCTCAAGCTGATGTTCTCGCACCTGTCCCTGCAAATCCTGCTGGGCTTGTGGCTGTTGGGCTGGGTGATGCTTTTTGCCACGGGGAACACCCACCTGTTGTGGCTGGCCCCGCTGGGCATCCTAGGGCAGATGCTGAATGAATATAGCATTCACCGCTACCTGTTCCACTGGCCCGCCCCGAAAGGTCAGTTCTGGTTTGATGTGCTTTACCGCGTGCATTACGGCCACCACGATTTCCCCAACAAAACCGCGCTGTTCTTTGTGCCGGTCTGGTTCGCGGTGCCGATGGCGCTGATATTGGTGACGGTGGCCTATGGCGTTCTGAGCCTGATTGGGCTTGCGAACCCGCTGGTCGGCGCGACGACGTTCACCTTTATCGGTGGTCTGACGGCGTTTTTGTTCTATGAATGGTTTCACATGACGGCCCACACCAATGTAAAGAAATGGGCGCTGGAACGACATGTGACGCGGCTGCACGGAATGCACCATTTTCGGGATTACAATCGCTGGTATCATGTCAATCCCGGTGGGTTTGTGATCGACAGGCTTATGGGCACAGCTATTCCGAACGACGAGATCAAACAAAAGGGGCGGGTCGAATTCCTGTCCACCATGGGGCTGCGCCCTGATGATCCGCGTTTGATCCGTGCGCGCACGCGGTTGGGGCCGCAATACGGAGTCACGCAAGTCGAAATCGAGCGGGCGGGTAGGGTTTAAGCCTATCCAGGTGACAGTGCGCATTTCCCACACATTTCGAACGCTGGATAAAAAATAGAATCAGCCCCTATCCAGACCGAATCGATTTGTGTTAACCATTTGGTAATACCAACGATAAAGGCGTCAAAAAGACGTCGATAAAAACGATGAGGCAGGCGTACAGATATGGGAACGGGCTTTCGAGGCACGTTTGTCATTTCCTGGTCGCAAACAGAAGTAGACGGCTTGCGGGCTGCAACCACTGACATGCTGTCGGTCGGGGCGGCGTGGCGTTGGGCGGGTGAAGCGGTGCGGGTCGACGGCCCTGCGGAACTATTGCTTTTGGATGGGGCAAAAGGGGTGGCAGATTTACGGAAACGGGCAGCACGCTCGGTTCGCCGGTTGGTTGGGGCAGCCCTCCAACCCAAAAAGAGTTTTGACGATATCCGCATTGAGGATCCCGTGATGGACGGTGGGTTCGTGGTAACGGACGGGCGCCGCACATTCACGGCAACTGTGATCGAGGTTGGCAATGACGCGCCGCCCTTGCTGATGTTTTTGGACGAAATTCCGCCTGTGCAGGTCGATATGTGGGTTGTGAACTCCTCGATCAAAGAACCGATACTGGATCAGATGAGCGGCCAAACTGGTGGCGTTATCTGTTTCACGAAAGGCACCAAAATTCTGACCCCAGAAGGGCCACGACTGGTGGAAGACCTCGGTGAGGGGGATAAGCTGCAGACCAAAGACAATGGTGAGCAAGACATTCTATGGATTGGTCAACGTCGGATGACGGGCGCACGGTTGCACGCGATGCCGCATTTGCGCCCCGTCCGGATCAAAACGGGGGCCTTATGCGAGGGTGAGCCGGATGAGGATCTGCTGGTGTCGCCGGATCATCGTTTGCTGGTCAAGGGGCCGGCGGCCTCGGTTTTGTTCAACACGTCCGAGGTTCTGGTTGCGGCCAAGGATTTGGTCAATGATAACAATGTTCTGATTGAGCATGGATTGCGTGAAGTGACCTATTTTCATATGATGCTGGATCGCCATCAGGTGGTCTGGGCAAACGGAGTTGAAACCGAGAGTTTCCATCCAGCAAACACGTCGCTAAACGAGATTCAAAAAGATCAGCGCGACAATCTGTATGAAGTGATGCCCGAGCTGGAGCAGGACCCGCATAAATATGGAGATTATGCGCGGCGCAACCTTTCGCCCTCGGAAGCAGAAATTTTGAAATATGATGGCAACCTTCGCCATTGACTCTGATCCGATAGCGACCTAGAAGCCCCAAGTTCCCAGCTTTAACCGGCTGGGGATTCCATTTGGTGTTGGTGGCCCCTGTAAGGGGATGCCTGTCGCCCGAACCCGATAAGGGGGAGGGAAAGGACAACGCCCTTCTTGCGCATTTCGCGCACATATAACTGAAGGAGATCAGCCGTGACCAAACGCACCGCTGCCAAGCACAAACTAGACCGCCGCATGGGCGAAAACATTTGGGGTCGCCCCAAGTCACCCGTAAATCGCCGCGAATATGGCCCCGGCCAGCACGGCCAGCGCCGCAAGCAAAAACTGTCGGATTTCGGCATCCAGCTGCGCGCCAAGCAAAAGCTTAAGGGTTACTACGGCGACCTGACTGAAAAACAATTCCGTCGCATCTATGGCGAAGCCGAGCGTGTCAAAGGTGATACCGGTGAAAACCTGATCGGCCTGCTGGAGCGTCGTCTGGACGCTGTTGTGTACCGCGCGAAATTCGTGGCAACCGTATTTGCGGCCCGTCAATTCGTGAACCACGGCCACGTCCGCGTGAACGGCAAAAAAGTGAACATCCCATCCTACCGCGTAAAAGAGGGCGACGTGATCGAAGTGCGCGATCGTTCCAAGCAATTGGCAGTTCTGCTGGAAGCCACTCAATTGGCTGAACGCGATGTACCTGATTACGTTGATGCGGATCACTCCAAAATGACTGCGACATTCGTGCGCACCCCAGCTTTGGGCGATGTGCCTTATCCTGTGATGATGGAACCAAATCTGGTGGTGGAATTCTACGCGAAGAACTAATCTTCGCCACCATAGTCGAATTTTTAAAGGGCTGCGCAATTGCGTGGCCCTTTTCCGTTGCGATGGATTGGATTTGGCTGCTCTGAAAGGCATGGAAATTACAGGTAATATTATGATTTTGAGACTGTAATCCTGTTTCGAAATAGAACCACTATTCCGGAATAATGGAATCTTTCAGGTGCAGTTGTAAAAACCCATTCTTGGGAATGAATGCCTCTGGATGGTCGCGCATTTCTGGATTTGTCACAGTGGCAGTGGACGCCCCTCAGCGATCGCTTCCATTGCAAAATAGGATGTGACCGAATCCAGATCGACCTTTTCGATTAACCGTTGATAGACGCGATCATAGCTGGCCATATCTTCGGTCACCACTTTCAATTGATAGTCATAATCCCCGCCAATCCGGTGAAAATCTACCACCTCGGGAATGGTCAAAACATGGCTGCGAAATCGCGCCAGCCACTCCGCTGAATGGTGTCGCGTACGCAACATAACAAACACCACAAGCCCAAGGCCCAATTGCTCGCGATCAAGCCGCGCAGTTGTGCCTTGCAGTACGCCCGCCGTGGTGAGGGCCTGCAATCGTCGCCAACAGGCATTTTGCGAGATGCCGACGCGATCTGCCAATTGGCGTTGCGACAGATCGGCGTCCATCTGTAGTTCTTTCAAAATTTTTCGATCAATTTGATCTGATAAACCATTCTTCATGTGGTCATTTGACACAAATAGTGGCAATTACTCAAGTAAATAGGCTAAGTTTTTTCACCATTTTGGGTCTAACATCCTGGAAACAGGAGAAACCATGCCGCTACAATCCTTCAAGTCCGACATCGCAACCCAACATCCATTGGCCGACTTACGCGCCGGCCTTATCGGCGAAGGCGTAACTATCCCCGGCACAGATGGCCCCGTGCCGCTGGTTTACGCCGACTACGTTGCCTCGGGCCGCGCATTGCGACAGGTCGAGGAGTTCATCAATGAACGTGTGCTGCCCTTCTATGCCAACAGCCACACAGAGGCCTCCTATTGCGGCGGCTACATAACTCGCTTGCGCGAAGAGGCGCGTGGTGAAATTGCCCGCCTGACCAATGCCACAGATGCTTGCTCGGTGATTTTCACGGGGGCAGGTGCCACGGCGGGCCTGAACCGTTTGGTCAATCTGCTGGGGGTCAATACTGCACAAAACCCCGTGGTGCTGATCGGCCCTTATGAGCACCACTCAAACATGTTGCCTTGGCGCGAGAGCAAAGCCGAGGTGGTAGAAATACCCGAAGCCGACCACGGCGGGCCTGACTTGGCCGCTCTAGAGCAGGCGCTAATGGATCACGCCAGCGCAGACCTGATAATCGGCAGTTTTTCGGCGGCTTCGAACGTGACAGGCATCGTAACCGACCCAGACCCGGTGTCGCGCCTGTTGAAAAAACACGGGGCATTGTCGGTCTGGGATTATGCTGGCGGCGGGCCGTATTTGCCCATCGACATGCAATGCGAAACCGATGCTGAAAAAGACGCCGTGGTGGTGTCCGCCCATAAATTCGCGGGCGGCCCTGCGGCCTCTGGCGTGTTAATCCTGCGCAATTCAGCGGTGCGTCAAAACGTACCCAGCTGGCCCGGCGGTGGCACAGTTTGCTTCGTGTCGCCGTGGAACCATGACTATACCAACAACTTATCTGAGCGCGAAGAAGCAGGAACCCCTAATGCCATAGGCGACATCCGCGCAGCGCTCGTCTTCTTGATCAAAGAAGCCGTCGGCGAGGCGGCGATCCACGCCCGCGAGGCTGAGTTTATTCAAATGGCGCGCAGGGGGTGGGCAGATAGTCCACACCTGACCTTGTTGGGCAATGACACGGCCCACCGCCTGCCAATCTTTTCCTTCACGGTGCATGACGGCGCAGGAAAAGTGGTGTCCGAACAGATGTTCACCCGCATGCTCAGCGACATCTACGGCATTCAGGCCCGCGGGGGCTGCGCTTGTGCTGGGCCATATGGCCACCGTTTGCTGGGCATTGATCAGGCCTATTCAGATCAGTTGCGTGGCGAAATTCTGGCGGGCAACGAGGTGCATAAACCGGGGTGGGTGCGTTTGAATTTCAGCTACCTGATGTCCGACGAAACGGCGCAATATATTATCGACAGCGTTAACGAACTTGCCGCGACTTTTGAAAGCCAACTGGCCAATTATGCTGCCTAAATGTTGGCAGCAAAGCCACGGTTGCAAACTGCGCGTCTTATGCGGCTGGCAATGCGCCAACGCCTAAGCTAGAACGCTTCTTAACAGGAGTATTTAAGCTATGAGTGCAGATATTAATCCGCAACCCGGGATCATGGATATCAACCTTTACCAAGGTGGGAGTGCCGCTGTTGAAGGGCTGTCTGATGTGGTGAAGTTGTCCTCTAACGAGAATCCTGCTGGCCCGTCGGATGCGGCCCGCAAGGCGTTCACCCACGCGGCCCATCAATTGCACCGTTACCCATCGACCGATCAGGCCCCCTTGCGTGCGGCTATCGGCGAAGTCCACGGGCTGGACCCTGAACGCATCATCTGCGGTGCTGGGTCCGACGAAATCATTACCTTTTTGTGTCAGGCCTTTGCGGGGGTTGGTGACGAGGTGCTGTTCACCGAACACGGATTTTCAATGTACCGCATTTCGGCCCTTGCGGCCGGTGCCACCCCGGTCGAGGCCAAAGAGCGCGAGCGTGTAACGGACGTGGACGCGCTGCTGGCCGCCTGTACCGACAAAACGCGACTGGTGTTTGTGGCCAACCCCAATAACCCGACGGGAACCATGATTGGGGGCAATGAAATGGCGCGTTTGGCCGACGGGTTGCCACCCAAAGCTTTGCTGGTTCTGGACGGTGCTTATGCGGAGTATGTCGAAGGGTTTGACGGCGGCGCTGGCTTGATCGACGGGCGCGACAATGTGGTGATGACCCGCACCTTTTCTAAGATTTACGGGCTGGGCGGATTGCGCATCGGGTGGGGATACGGCCCCAAATCGGTGATCGACGTGCTGAACCGTGTGCGCGGACCGTTCAACCTGTCCGAGGCACAAATGTCCACCGCCATCGCTGCGGTGCAGGATCAGGATTACATCACCAAATGCCGCACAGATAACACACGCATGCGCGCGTGGCTGGCCGAGGCTTTGGCCGAATTGGGGGTGCCATCGGACACGTCAACCGCCAACTTTATTCTGGCACGATTTGCCTCCGAAGCTGAGGCCGTGGCCTGTGACGCCTACCTGAAAACCCAAGGGCTGATCGTGCGCCTTGTGGCCGGATATGGCCTGCCCAATTGCTTGCGGATTACGGTCGGGGACGAAGCCTCGTGTCGCCGTGTGGCCCATGCCGTCGCCGGTTTTAAGGAGGCACAGTGATGCCGCAGATTTATAACCGCGTTGCCCTGATCGGGCTTGGCCTGATCGCGGGTTCAATGTCATTGGCGATGCGCCGCGCGGGTTTGGCGGGTGAAATTGTCGGCTATGCGCGCTCGGCAGAAACCCGCAAGGTTGCGTCTGACATTGGCTTGGTTGATCGGGTTTGCGACAGCGTTGTTGAGGCAGTCAAAGACGCTGATCTGGTGGTACTTTGCGTGCCGGTTGGCGTGATGGCGGATGTC
>DEIK01000063.1:0-14032 GCA_002352425.1 Rhodobacteraceae bacterium UBA2776 | reverse complement strand
AAACGCGCAGTGATTGATGCGGTTGGGCCATTTGTTGCCGAGAACGTGCATTTTATTCCGGCGCACCCGCTGGCGGGAACCGAGCATTCCGGCCCTACATCGGGGTTTGCCGAATTGTTCGACAGGCGCTGGACCCTGATCGTCCCGATCGAAGGCACAGATCCGACGGCAACCCGCCGCTTGCGTGATCTCTGGGAGGGGATGGGGGCGCTGGTGGATGAGATGGAGGCCGATCACCACGATCTGGTACTGGCCGTCACCAGCCATGCGCCGCATTTGATCGCTTACACAATGGTTGGCGTGGCTGATGATTTGAGCCGCGTGACCGACACCGAAGTGGTGAATTATTCCGCTGCCGGCTTTCGGGATTTCACCCGTATCGCGGCTTCGGACCCCACCATGTGGCGGGATGTTTTTCTGAACAACAAAGATGCAACGCTGGAAATTCTGGGCCGGTTCACCGAAGAGTTATTCGCTCTGCAACGGGCCATTCGCACTGGGGACGGCGACCATCTGCACGACTATTTCACCCGCACACGGGCAATTCGTCGTGGCATTATTGAAGCGGGCCAGGACACGGATGCCGCCGATTTTGGACGGATAAAAAAGTAAAACATGAGTTTGCCGCGCATATTTCTCGTGACATTGCTCTGCATTTTTGCGGGGAAGGTGGCGCTTGCCAATGCCCCGTCAACCTCATTGCGGCCCAAGGCGCGGCCCGTCGGTATCACCACCTATGTGCCACACCAGCCCCGTGCGCCAGTTTTTTACAATGCACATATCCGCCCCAAACCCCGCCCGACAACCGCGTGGCAGGCGCCCCCCCGCACGCAGGTTCAGGTGACAACTGTTGCCCATCCCAGCCCCCAACCAGAGGTCGCGGTGTTTTTAGGAAATGTGCCTGGTTTGCAGCGTTCCTTGCGCCCCAAAGCACGGCCCAAAAACATGCGTCGGATCATGGCGCGCGCCAAAACGGCACCGGTCATCCCGACGGCGGTTGCTGGCGAAGTTCGCGGCCCCAAGCGCGGTGCTGTTTGTGGGGATAGGGCCATTCGCGGTCAGGCGATCTCGCGCATTCGTGGGCGGATCAGTGCCTGCGGTATTGATAACCCCGTCAAAATTACATCGGTTGACGGCGTTGCCCTAAGCACCCCCGCCACACTGGACTGCACAACAGCAAAAGCGTTGAAACAGTGGGTGCACAATGGGGCAAAACCGGCCGTGGGGCGCATGGGCGGCGGCATCAAATCATTGCGTGTGGTGGCGCATTACGCCTGCCGGACCCGCAACAACCAGCGCGGCGCCAAAATATCAGAACACGGCCGCGGCCGCGCCATTGATATTGCCGCGATCAATCTGAACAACGGCACAGCATTGACCGTGTTGACCGACTGGCGCACCAACCGCAAAGGTGCGGCGCTAAAGCAAATGCACAAAGCTGCCTGCGGCCCTTTTGGCACTGTTCTTGGGCCAAATGCGAACAAGTACCATCAGGATCACTTCCATTTTGACACGGCTCGCTATCGCAGCGGTACCTATTGCCGCTAGTTTAGACGCGGTGCTGGCCCGATGGGCCACGGCCCCAATAACATCTGGCCGTCCTTGAAACTCAGCGGCGCTTCGATCACATTTTCGCCTCCAGACAAGCCTGCCAAAACCTTTAGGCCATTGTGAATGGTCTGGGCAAAGTCCGGGTCTACTGCATTGGCGTTTTCGGCCAGCTGGTATATTTGCTGCCAATTGGTGGCGACCAGGTCCAGCCGCCCCTCGGGATATCCATGTCGGTCAATTTGCAACTCGCCACTGGCTTGCATGACCACATCCCCCCACAAAATGCTCAACCTATTTACGGTGATTTCACTCAGTCTCGGTGTCTCGCCACGGGGTGCCAGCAGGTTCCACGTCTGCGTGAACCGCAAGGTGCTGTCCAACGAAACGCGGCTTAACGTGGCGGGCTGTTGTTGTTTGGGGTCAATCACTGCGCGCAATGAAGCGGGCAAAGCAATGACATTGGCCGAAGCCGCCAGATCGTAATGCAGGGGCTGGGTTGGTGTGCGACGTGTGGCGATACTGCCGTCCTCAATCGCAGTGTCCCACCCCATGTTCGAGACCAAACCCAATTTGCGGATCACAATGCTGCTGTGGTCGATTTCCAGCGCTTTCTCTAACAACGAGCCCGCAAGGAACACCACGCTGCCCTTGATCTCGTCACTGGTGATTTGCAGGGTTTGATCCGGCAACTGTAACGTCTGGCTGTGCGGCAGGGCCGCGATGATGTGATAGGGTTTGTAGCTGAGCGCATGAATTTGGAAAAACGGCGCACTCCAACGGACGCCAGCCCTTGTATCGGTCACGCTGACGTCACTCAGACGCGTGTCAAACCGGTTTGGAAACCCGCGCACCGACAAATCGGAATAGGCAATAGGGATCGGATCTGACGCGGTATGTTCTTTGGATAAATAATCCTTTAGGCCCGTTTCCAACGCGGTGGAGCCAACAAACCAATAGCCGCCCCACAGAAGGAACAAGAATAAGATTAGACTGATCAGTTTACGCATGATGGCCTCTTTAATCCTGCATTGATGTGGTGTTTATAGGCATCAGCGAAAAAGGACCAGTTAGATGACGCAATCAGCGATGTGGGTATTTGGATACGGGTCACTCTTGTGGAACCCCGGATTTGAATTTGTCGATAAGCAAGTCGCCCTGTTGGGGGAATACCGCAGATCATTCTGTATGCGTTCGATCCACCACCGCGGCACCGAAGAGGCCCCGGGGCTGGTGCTGGCACTGGACGCAAAATCTGGTGCAACATGCGACGGCTTGGCCTTTGAGGTCGACGGCAAGAACGCCCCGCAGGTGTTAGAATACCTACGCGAACGCGAGCTGATTTCTTCGGCCTACCTTGAAATCATTTTGCCCATCACCTTGCGGGACGGGCGGCGCGTTGACGCAGTTACCTATGTGATTGATCCAGACCACGTGCAATATTGCGGCGATCTGCCGTTGGAAGAACAAGCCCAGATCATCACCACAGCCGTTGGTGGCCGCGGGCCGAACACCGAATACCTGCACAGCACCGCGGACCATTTGCATGAACTTGGCATATCGGACGACGATCTGGATTGGCTGTCGCAACGGGTGAGCGCGCTCAGCTAAAACCGGGCAGACCTGCATTCAACTTGACTGTTGGCATATAGCCATCCGCGCACTATCGTTGGCAAAACAATGCAAACAGGTCAGGAAACGTCCCCATGGACCAGCCGGATTTTGAGGCCCAGCCGGAACTTGAGGCCAAGTCACATTTCACCCAACCGGTGCGCCAGGTTCTAATGATGTTGATCGTGCTGGGGCTGGTCGGCTTTGGCACCTATGTCGCTTTCCCGCGTGTCGCTCCTGTGTTTTTGGCCAATCCGTTGTTGAATGGCTTTATCCTGTTTGTGTTTTTGGTCGGGGTGTTTGCCTGCTTTTGGCAGGTCTTTCAACTGGTGACTTCGGTCAAATGGATCGAAGCCTTTGTTGCGGATCGCGAAGAAAACGAGGCCATAAGCGCGCCACGCTTGCTGGCGCCCTTGGCGGCATTGCTACGCTCGCGGGCCGCCAAGATGCAAATCGGTGCGTCTTCTTCCCGCTCGATCCTGGATTCCGTCGGCACCCGCATCGACGAGGCCCGCGATATCACCAGGTACATCGTCAACCTGCTGATTTTCCTCGGCTTGCTTGGCACGTTCTACGGGTTGGCCACCACTGTGCCTGCCTTGGTCGAAACCATTCGCGCACTTGCCCCTGCAAATGGCGAAAGCGGTATCGAAGTGTTTGGCCGTTTGATGGGGGGCCTCGAAAAACAGCTGGGCGGCATGGGCACGGCGTTCGCGTCATCCTTGTTGGGATTGGCGGGCTCATTGGTGGTCGGGTTGTTGGAGCTGTTTGCCAGCCACGGCCAAAACCGGTTTTACCGTGAATTGGAAGAGTGGCTGTCGACCATCACACGGGTCGGATTTTCATCCGGCGACACAGAGGGCGGCGAACAAGGCGTTGTCGCGGGTTTGCTGGATCACATGTCCGGACAAATGGAATCTATGCGCTCTATGTTCACCCAATCCGACGTCAGCCGCGCATTGGTGGATGAAAAACTCAGCACGCTTGCCACATCGGTGGAGCGATTGACCGACCGGATGGCGCAAAATTCTGGCGACCCCGATGCTTTGGATCGGATCGCCAAGGGGCAGGATGCATTGATCCAATTGTTGACCAAACAGGCCGAAGATGGCGGCGCACATGTGGACGCCGAAAGCCGTATGCGTCTGCGCTCGATCGACGTACAACTGCTGCGCTTGCTCGAAGAAATGTCCGCGGGCCGCCAAGAGGTCACCACGGACCTGCGATCTGATCTATCGGCATTGACCAAAGCCATCCGCGCCGCGACCCCCAAAAGTGGCGGCGCCAGCGGTGGGCGGGGGCGTAACTGATGGCCCTTAGCCGTCGTAGCGGGCAACGGTTTCAGGCCTCGATCTGGCCTGGTTTTGTCGATGCGATGACGGCGCTGTTGCTGGTGCTGATGTTCGTGCTGACCATTTTCATGGTGGTGCAATTTGTGCTGCGTGAAACCATCACCGGACAAGAAACCGAACTGGACGACCTTAGCGCGCAGATCGTTGGTTTGGCGGATGCTTTGGGATTGGAACAACAACGCTCTACGCAGTTGGAAGGAGATGTTGCGCGACTGGACACCTCGTTAGATCAGGCCCGCAGGGATGCGGACGTGCGCTTGGCGTTGATCGCGACGCTCACCGCACAGTCCAATGAAAAAACAGCGTTGTTGGAACAACAGCGTGCCAAGGTCAGCAGTTTCGAGGCGCAGGTCGCCACATTGTTGGTCGAGCGAAACGCTGCGCGCGGTGAGGGCGCTGCGTTGGCCGAGCGTCTGATGGAAGCCGAGGCAGAAAGGGCGGCGTTGATTTCAGATCAAGAGGCCCTGCAATTGGCCTTGGCCAAATCCCGCGAGGAAATTGATAGCCAGGTCGAGGCCGCACGTTTGGCCGCTGCTCGCAAGGCGGCGTTGGATGCTATGATCGCGGATTTGCGCGGGCAGGCCGCAACGCAGGGCCAAACGCTGGCCGACGCATTGGCGCGGCTGGAAGGTGCAACGACACGGGGGCGTGATTTGGAGGGGCGGTTGGCAACCGTTGAAGCGCAGATGTCCGCAGCTGAAAAGGTCCGTTTAACCGAGGCGGCCGCCGCGCAAGTCTTGCGCGAAAGGTTGGCTGGCGTCGAGGCAGAGTTATCTGAAGAAGAAGCCACCCGTTTGGCCGATGCTGCTGCTGCTGAAACTCTACGTGAGAGGTTGCAAAACGCAGATACCGAACTGACCGCGATGACATTGGCGCTGGAAGAACAGCGCAGGCGGGCCGAGCAAACCCTGACGCTGCTGGCCGCTGCAAAGGCCGCAAAAGGTGCGGCGGATTTAGATGCGCAGGCACAATTGTCAGCGGCCCAAGAACGCGCTGCTTTGTTGGCCGTTGCGCAGGCCGCGCTGTCCGAGCAAGAAGCTTTGACCGCCGAGGAACAACGCAAATTGGCGTTGTTGAACGAGCAGGTGGCCGCGTTGCGCACGCAATTGGGGGGGCTGCAGTCGCTATTGGATGCGTCCGCCGCAAAGGACGCGCAAAGCAATGTTCAACTGCAAGCCCTAGGCTCGCAATTGAACACGGCATTGGCTCGCGTTGCAGCCGAAGAAAAACGCCGACGAGCGGTGGAAGAGGTTGAGCGCAAACGGCTGGAGGCTGAGGCCAAGGATTTGGAACGCTATCGGAGTGAGTTCTTTGGACAGCTGCGCGATCTGTTGGGCCGTGAACAAGGGGTGCGTATTGTCGGCGACCGTTTTGTGTTCTCAAGCGAGGTTTTGTTCCAGACCGGCAATGCGGAATTGTCTGATGAGGGGCGCGCCCAAATTGCCCAGATTGCGGCGATCTTGAAGCGGGTTTCGGATCAAATTCCGGCTGAAATTGATTGGATCATTCGTGTCGATGGTCATACAGACAACCAGCCGCTGTCAGGTCTTGGGCGCTATCGGGACAATTGGGAACTGAGCCAAGGGCGGGCCTTGTCGGTGGTGCGGTACATGTCTGGCGGTTTGGGGATCGCGCCACGGCGATTGGCGGCGAATGGGTTCGGGGAATTCCAACCGATCAACACGGCAAACACAGCAGAGGCCCGCGCGCAGAACCGCCGAATTGAGCTGAAGTTCACAGAGCGATAGCAGCGGCTTATCAGGCCTTACAGCCTTCTTCGCGAAAAGCGCCCGCAAGGGCGCGATGAGCGTTTGGTGGTGCTATTCGATCTGGATGCTGACATCGCGCTGTCCCAACGAAACAGCATCTCGCATAAGTTTGACCACACCTGTGTAGTGGCCAGCAGGCCATCCGGCCCCTGTGTTGCGCTTGCCCGCTGCGCGAAAAAACTGTGCCTGTGATTTTTCCAAAGACGCCTGATGGCGGATCACTTCACCTTTAGGGCCGTTGATCAACAACTCCAAAATATCGCCTTGTCGACCGCCATAGGCATAGCCCCACAGCACTATAGCCGGGGCATCTGTGGGTAAGGCTTCAACGCGCGCAATGCCGGATTTGACGTCAGCATATTTGGGCACAGCCGTGCTAAAGCCAAGGCTTATCACGCCTGCGCTAACGTAAGGCATATCGGCCTGCCACAGGCCGTTTAAATCAATGCCATCACATATCAGGCTGTCGTCGGCATCATAGGGATCAATCACCTTGCCATCTTTACGCACGGATAAATGGACATGGGGGAATTGGGTTTCTCCGCTCAGTCCGATCTCGCCCAGTACATCACCCTGCGCGACCTCCTGACCGCGCTCCACTATGATCGACCCCAATTTCAAATGGCAGTATTGCGTTTCCCAACCGCCAGGATGTTTTATAACAAGACCGTTGCCGCATTCTTTGTTCGTGATGTCAGGCGCGCCCTTAACCCCTTGCATGATGTCGGGCATGTCATTGCGGGTGGCGACAACCTCGCCACTTGCAGCTGCTAGTACGTCCACCCCGGACGACATTGCGTCAAGGTTAAGCAGAGCGAAATCGGTGCCTTTGTGGCCGTCATAGGTTAGGCTGCCACAACTGTAATCGCTGTGATCAGGACCGGCGTCGCGATCCACAAACTGTTGCACAAAACAGTTTTCGCCAAGCGTACAGTCAATAGGAAGTCCGAGAGACAGGTCCTTGGCCGCAACAGGCGCGGCCAAGGTGAGCAGGGCTAATAATAATCCGCTGCGGATCATTCAGCCGTCAGCAAGGGGGGCTTGTCACCCGAGGACAGGCGCGCTTTTTGCACGGGCAGTATCTGGATGTCCAGATTGCCGCCTTTGATGCCGACCTTGACCAAGCCACCTTTGGCGAGCTTGCCAAACAACAACTCTTCGGCCAGCGGTTTCTTGATGTGCTCCTGAATGACGCGCGCCAATGGACGTGCGCCCATTTTGTCGTCATAGCCTTTGTGACCCAACCAATCCGCAGCTGCCTTGGTCAATTCAATCGACACATTGCGATCCATCAATTGCGCTTCCAATTGCAGCACGAATTTTTCGACCACCTGGGCGATCACATCTTTGCTCAAGGGGGCAAAGCTGATGGTGGCATCCAAACGATTTCGGAATTCCGGTGTGAAGGTGCGCTCGATCGCGGCGGTGTCTTCACCCTCGCGACGATCACGACCAAAACCAATGGCTTCTTTGGCCATTTCAGACGCGCCAGCATTGGATGTCATAATCAGGATCACATTGCGAAAATCAACGGTGCGACCATTGTGGTCGGTCAGCTTACCGTGGTCCATGACTTGCAGCAGAATGTTGTAAACATCCGGATGGGCCTTTTCCATTTCATCCAGCAACAACACACAATGTGGATGCTGATCAACGCCGTCGGTCAGCATGCCGCCTTGGTCAAACCCGACATAACCGGGAGGCGCACCGATCAGACGCGAAACCGCGTGTTTCTCCATGTATTCGGACATGTCAAAGCGCAGCATCTCGACACCCAGAACATCGGCCAACTGTTTGGCGACTTCGGTTTTACCAACCCCGGTTGGACCAGCGAACAGATAGTTGCCAATCGGCTTTTCAGGTTCGCGCAAACCGGCGCGGGCCAGCTTGATGGCCGAAGACAGCGCCTCGATGGCGGGGTCTTGGCCAAACACCACGCGCTTAAGCGATTTTTCCAAATCGCGCAGTACTTCGGTGTCGTCCTTGGACACGGATTTGGCCGGAATGCGGGCCAGTTTAGAAACGACCGCCTCGATTTCCTTGACGCCAATGGTTTTGCGCCGTTTGCTTTCCACCACCAGATGTTGGGCCGCTCCGGCCTCATCAATGACGTCGATGGCTTTATCGGGCAGCTTGCGGTCCGTCATATAGCGGGCTGACAGTTCTACGGCCGTTTTGATAGCATCCATTGTGTAGCGAATGCCGTGGTGGTCCTCAAAATAGCTTTTCACCCCTTTGAGGATTTTGATTGTATCTTCAACTGTTGGCTCGTTCACGTCAATCTTCTGGAACCGACGCGACAGCGCGCGGTCCTTTTCAAAATGTTGACGGAATTCTTTATAAGTGGTCGAGCCCATACAGCGCAGCTTGCCGCCCTGCAACGCAGGTTTCAGCAAATTCGAGGCATCCATCGCCCCGCCAGACGTCGCGCCAGCGCCGATGATGGTGTGGATTTCGTCGATGAACAGGACAGCATCATCATGTTCCTCTAATTCGGTCATCACCGCCTTGAGACGTTCTTCAAAATCACCGCGATATCGCGTGCCAGCCAGCAGCGCGCCCATATCCAGTGAATAGATTGTGGTATTGGACAGAACTTCGGGCGTTTCACCCGATACGATTTTGCGCGCCAGACCTTCGGCAATCGCCGTTTTCCCAACGCCGGGATCCCCCACCAGCAGCGGGTTATTTTTACGACGGCGACACAGCACTTGAATGCAGCGTTCAACCTCAAGGGTGCGCCCAATCAGCGGATCAATATCGCCCTTGGCGGATTTCGCGTTCAGATCAACGCAGTATTTCGCCAGCGCACTTTCTTTTTCTTCGCCTTCAACATCAAAGGCCTCTTCGCCGAAATCAGACGCGCCTGTCAGCGGGCGGGATTCGCCAAATTCAGGGTCTTTTGCAACACCATGTGCGATAAAATTCACCGCATCATAACGAGTCATGTCCTGATCCTGTAGGAAGTAGGCGGCATTGGATTCGCGCTCGGCAAAAATGGCGACCAAAACATTGGCCCCCGTTACCTCGGTGCGGCCAGAGGATTGCACATGGATCGCTGCCCGCTGGATCACCCGTTGGAACGCCGCTGTTGGCACCGCTTCGGATCCTTCAACACTGGTTTCAAGCGTGGCCAGATCCTCGTCAATGAAATCAACCAACGTTTTGCGCAGCGCCTCAAGGTCAACATTACAGGCCTGCATCACTTTGGCGGCATCCGGCTCGTCAATCAGGGACAGCAGCAGATGCTCAAGCGTGGCAAGTTCGTGTTTGCGGGCGTTGGCCAAGGCCAGCGCAGAATGTATGGCTTGCTCGAGTGTATTTGAAAATGACGGCACGCTGTGTGCTCCTTTGTATTTAGCGGTTTACCCACTTATGGCCTGATAGTCTTAAAGTTCGGTGTGATTGGCCGTAAATTCAAGTGCTTTTTAGCTATTCAATCACACATTCGCGTAGTTATTTCGTGAAATCGGGTAATTCTGTTTGACTGAACCCGTCTTTGAGCCGCCGGATTTCAGCGAAAACCTCGGCGTCGGTGTTGGCGTTCATTTTTAGGTTTTTGCGAATTTCGGCCGAGGCTGGGCGTAAGAACGGGTTCGTTTCCAGTTCATCCGACAAGGTTGACGGCACGGTCGGAATGTCATTGGCGCGCGCATCAACGGTCTGCTGGATGCGGGTCCGCAGGGCGGGGTTGTTTGGCTCAAGGGAATAGGCGAATATTGCATTTGCGATGGTGTATTCATGTCCGGAATAGACAATCGTTTCAGGTGGCAGGGCGGCGATCTTACTTAGGCTGCCCCACATTTGAAGGGGTGTACCCTCAAACAAGCGACCACACCCAAGCGCCATCAAGCTGTCAGCCGTGAACACGGCTTGGCTATCGGCAAAATAGAACGCAAGGTGATCGTCACAGTGGCCCGAAACATCCAGCACCCGGCCAATGCTTTTTCCGACCTCAATCATATCTCCTTCGGACAGCGCGATATCAAGCGGCGGCAAGCGGTGCGCGTCGGCCTTGGCACCAAGGACCTTCGCCCCGTATTTGGTGCGCAATTCCTGTACCCCTTCGATATGATCATGGTGATGATGGGTGATGAGGATTTGCGACAGGGACCAGCCAAGATCGTCTAGCGCGTTGATGATCGGCGCAACCTCGGGCGCATCCACCAGCGCGGTTTCGCCGCTGGCCGCATCATGCAGCAAAAATGCGTAGTTGTCGGTGCAGCAGGGAATGGTGACAATCTGGAGCGGCATGATGTGTCCTTATATTTGTGTTCGCCCCACTCTTGCCCATTGCGCGGCAGAGCGCAATATTGGTTCCTGATTAGAAAGGCGCAAAATGTCACAACCTCCTTTGAAATTGCCCGACAGCGGCCCCATGACGGACACCCTGCCGGACGGCCGCCTGTCGGCCCCATCGGCCGAACGCAATGCAGCG
Organism: Rhodobacteraceae bacterium UBA2776; assembly: GCA_002352425.1. Lineage (GTDB taxonomy): Bacteria > Pseudomonadota > Alphaproteobacteria > Rhodobacterales > Rhodobacteraceae > Profundibacter. The sequence continues at coordinate 3,314 of DEIK01000063.1, read as the reverse complement.
GCGATATTTGAGCGTTTGATAGGGTATGTTCCCACAGGGGGCATGGTGCTGGAATTGGCCAGTGGCACGGGGCAACATATAGCCGCATTCGCACCAAGCGCGTCGGATGTAACGTGGCAGCCCAGCGATTTGTCGGCGGAACGTATGGGCAGTGTGGAGGCATGGCGCGCGTATGTGAACGCGCCTAATTTGCAGTCGCCTGTTCAGTTTGATGCCAGCGGAGCATGGCCGCAATTTCCTGATTTGGGATTGGTTTATGTGGTCAATCTGTTCCATTTGATCACAAACGAGGACGCCTCGGCGGTGATCCGTGGTGCAGCGGCGGCGCTGAATGCTGGCGGGCACTTCTTTATATACGGGCCGTTTCGAAACGAAGGTAAGTTTCGCAGCGACGGGGACGCGGCGTTCCACGCGAGTTTGACTGCACAGAATGTGGCGATCGGATACAAAGACCTTGAATGGATGCAGGCAGAATTGATGCAATGCGGCCTGTCCTTGGCGGCAGTCCACGAGATGCCAGCCAACAATCTGGCCGTGGTGGCCCGTAAGGGGGGCTAAAAAATTGCACAGTGACTGTGCTGGCAGGTCTCTTGTGTCCGGCGGTGTTTTGCAACATCTTATAGGCTAGATTTATGGAAAGGTGCGAGATGTCACAATTTAACCTATTGGGAATTTCAGGCTCGCTGCGGGCGGGATCGTTCAACCGGATGCTGATCCGCGAGGCGGGGCGTTTGATGGAGAATGCAAGCTATACCGAGGCCGATTTGGATGTGCCGCTTTATAACGGTGATGTCGAGGATGCTGAGGGCGTGCCAGCAGGCGTTGCGCGACTGGCAGACCAGATTGCGGCAGCGGACGGCGTGGTGATTTCGACGCCTGAATACAATCAATCCTTCTCGGGTGTTTTGAAAAATGCGCTGGACTGGGTCAGCCGGACCGAAGGCGCGCCCTGGGCTGGCAAGCCTGTAGCGATTGTGTCGGCGGCAGCGGGACGTGCAGGTGGCGCGCGGGCGCAATATGCTTTGCGGCTGGCGATGACACCGTTTCAGCCACGGCTGTTGATGGGCCCCGAGGTCATGGTGGCGGGTGCGCATGGGCAGTTCGCCGATGGGCGACTGGCCGAGGGCGAACTCTATGCAAAAGGGCTGGCGACATTGATGGCGCAGCTTAAAGCCGAAGCGGCGCTCAGCGCGCCCTAGACGGGCACTTTTCGCTGGGCCCTGCTTGGACGGTGCGAAGAATGCCCGCACAGGGCATGATGAGCTTGGCGTTTATGAGTAGGGTGGTTATGTTGCGAGGAATGCAACCGAGTAAGACCCGATAAATGCACCTAGATGTGTTGGATTTAAAAGCCTTCTATTACCGCTCGGCATTGGGCCGCGCGGCACAGAGGGCTGTGCGTGACCGCTTGGTCCAGATGTGGCCCGAGGCCAAAGGCCAGACCGTGGTTGGATTTGGCTTTGCAGCCCCTTTGCTGCGCCCTTATCTGGCCGAAGCCCGCCGTGTGATTGCCATGATGCCAGCCCCGCAAGGGGTGATGGCGTGGCCGGTTGGCATGAAAAACGTCGCCTGCCTGTGTGAGGACACGCTATGGCCGCTCGAGACCGGATCGGTGGATAAACTGGTGCTGATGCATGGGCTGGAAACTTCGGATCATCCGTTTGATTTGCTACAGGAATGTTACCGCGTGCTGGGTCCGGGGGGGCGGGCGCTGTTTATTGTGCCCAACCGGGTTGGCATGTGGGCGCGCAGTGATCACACGCCGTTTGGCTATGGCCGCCCCTACAGTTTGGGGCAGCTAGAGGCGCTGCTGAAAAGCCACGGGTTGATACCGGAACGCCATGTGGGGGCGTTATATGCACCACCGTCGCACAAACGGTTCTGGCTGCGCACGGCTGGATTTTGGGAAAAAGCGGGGCGCAAGATTCCGACGGTGGTGGCGGGCGGGGTGCTGATGGTTGAGGTTAGCAAACAGATACCGGCGCCGAAAAGACCGGGGTTGTCTGAAGCGGTGCGCCGGCCATTGCGAATACTGGAGGGGATGAAGGTGCCCGAGGCAAAGCCGGTTTGAATGGGTGAAATGGGGTATATGAATTGCATATGAAAACCATATGAATTCCATATGACAATGTTTCGGGTTGGGAAAACATGGCTTGCTTTGAATTCGCGCATGTTTGATGCGCATAGTTCATGTGCAAGGGGGGGCGGAGGGGAGTCTGAACGCGCAGTTCGCCGAGATCACGGATGCGGTGGATATACTGGTGCAGGGGTTTTGAGGGGTTAACGGTTTCTTTCTCGTTCGCGTTGGCGCAAACGTTTAACATAGGCACAATCAATCATCTCATCAGGTTCCAGACCCAGAGCGCAGTTTGCCAGCGTTGCTAGGGTGTTGTCTGTTAGATTGAAATCTTTTGGGAAATGCCCTGAGTAACTAAAACTTTCCTCATTAATGGCTTTGAGTAGGGCCCTGATAAAGTCTGCCCTAGAACTGCGCTTTCCAACTGTGAAGGCATCTGTTAGCGAGTCTGTCGCTTGTAAGATTGCTTGATCCGCATCTTGGGAGATTGTCCTCAGCATCTTACTAGGGGAAGGCCAGTACTTTAGGTCAAATCGACATGCCAAGGTGTGCAGAGGGTCTTTGACCCTAGAATTGAAAAGGTGATTGTCTGCAGCAGCTTCTTCGATAATGCTAATTACATGGAAATGGGTATTGCTTGTAAATCCAGACGAGTTTTCGAGTTCAGAACGTTTTGCAAGCAGCGCTGCAAGTTCTTTGCCGTTTTCTGATATTTCTTTATTTACTCCTTCTATCTGGGCCTTCATTTCCCGGGCCACTTTACTCTTATCGGGGTTCCAGAATGCCGCCGCACTAAGCAGCCGCCCCAAAAAAACTTCCAAGGCTGGTGGCGATTCACCCAATTTATCGTGTAGTTCGCTATACGCCGACTTCATTTCGCATTGCCTTTTCAGCAGTCGTTCGGCAATTATGTTTTCACTGGGCAGTATTTCGTGTTCGTTGTTGTAGCTTATTCCCTCTTTTAGAATTCTTTCACAGGTTATTGCGGTGTCGATTGTTTCGGTCAAGATTTGTGCTCCTTTAGTGTAACTTCAAACAGCAATATACCAACGGGATAATTGGCTGTCGGTACCTGAATAACAAAAAGAATAGACGGTTGAGGTGCTATGCTATGCGTTCAGCATACTCTCTTGTTTCCGCGAAGGTAGGTCCATTTGGCAGATGCCACAGAACCGCCCATCTGACGCCAGCTCTTTGGTGTGATAGTTTGCCGATCACCCTCAAAGATTCGCCAATC
>DEIK01000077.1 GCA_002352425.1 Rhodobacteraceae bacterium UBA2776 | reverse complement strand
ATCAACGCCATTACGCGGCCTGCACCATTGGCTGGGCAGAACGGCCGAAATGAGACACTACTTCAATTTGGCCTGCCATTTCGGTCTTGGCATAGATATTGCGCAGGTGAGTCCTGATCGTGGCGATGGACAAATTCAGCTCGCGCGCGATGATCTTGGGTTTCAGACCAGTTACTAGCAAACGGCAAACGCGAAATTCCGAGCGGCTAAGACCATAGGCATTCTCAGGGCTTAAAATTGGCATTTCTTTTGTCTCATGGAGCTGTGACTGGCGGGTTCTGGATTGTGCATAGGCGAGTGTGCTGGCCAGACCTGGCTGGCGCATCTTCCAAGAAACCGCAAGAGCCGGTGCCATCGTGCTCAAAGATAAAACGCTGTCTGCATCAGCCGTCGCAGGGAAGGTCAATTGCAGCACATCAGCTTCGCCGCGGTTTGCGCGCATTACGATTAGAAGCAGAGTTTTGCCGGACCTTGTGTCGATTGTTTTACGAACTGTCCCGGCTTTAATATCTGGTTGTGTGACCAGCGCGTTCAGGGCGTCAGCCTCTTCATGTGTGAAAGAGCTGTCGCCGACGCTAATAATCTTGCGGGGTGGGGAATCATCATCGGTGGCGCGGTAAATCGCGACTTTTGAAAGGGCGAAAATGCTCTGAAATTGCTCCAACGCACCTGCAACCTTAGAATGATTAACCAAAGAGGCGGAGAAACGAGCGACACAGCAGAATGCATCTTCGGATGCTAATCTAATGTCGCCAACTTCAACTAATTTTGCTGAATTTTTACAGGTGTTCTCTGCGAAATTACGGTTCATCATTTTTGCTCCCAGTCTTTATACTTTGTTAACCATGACCTCCAATTCGTTCATTAATACGGAAATTTGTTGACTTTCTAGGTGAGTGTGTGGCATGAGTGTGGCAATCGCGGGCGATGGCCCTGCTGTTGCCACAGTTCGGAACTGCAGGAAGTTCGAATCATCAGCTTGGGCAGCGAGATATTTCAAAAATATCCAAAAAAATCCCAAATTTTACAACCTAAAGGCAAATTTTTCATCCACATGGATGAAGAAACAGGCTTTTCATTGGTCCATATTGGTTTCATCTGTCCGGGCACTCCGGCTCGGAGCTCCGCAATAACGCAAGCTCCTTCAACAAACAAAATGGATGTAATGATATGTATAAACTGATCCTCAACACCGCAAACCGCCTTCGTCGTGACGAAAAAGGTGCAACACTTGTCGAGTACGGCATCGCATTGAGCCTTGCTATCGCTCTGGGCGCCGGTGCTCTGGTTACTCTTGGTAACGATGTTGGCGCGACTTATGGCTCGGCCAGCGCCGCACTACCAACCCAAGCTACTCCTTAAGCTAACCTAAGACTTTTAAGTAAGCGCCCGCCTTCTGGGCGGGCGCTTATCCACTTTCACAGATCACCGATACGTTTTTGTATCCAGCAATCTTGAAGCCCTGTCTCACCTCTGGGAGAAGACAATGAATATCCGCGCTCTTATAATGTCAACAATTGGACTGTTTATTGCAGTCGGAGCGGTTTGGGCCGCGATGAATGACGATAAAGAGGGCGGTGCAAATGTGATTCAAGCACCCAAAATGGTGCAGTTGATTAGTGCCCGTCGCGACATTCGCTTCGGTGAAGAAATTACCATGAGCATGCTCGCCGTTCAGCAATGGCCGGGCGGAACTGTCCCCGAAAATACATTCACGGATTTGGCTCAACTGATTGGCCAGCCAGACGGAGAAGCCCGTCGCGCCAAAGAAACCATCCGTAAAGGCCAACTCCTAGTTTCTGAAAGCATTTCGGATTTCGGAGAGTCGGTTACTATTGTCCAAGCACTTGGTTCGAATAGCCGCGCTGTTGCAATCCGCGTGGATTCTGTAACAGCTGTTGGTGGCTTTCTAACACCAGGTGACTATGTCGACGTCGTGCTGACAGAAGGCAAAGGCACAGGCCTGCGTGCCGCAACGATTTTGCAAGACATCCGAATTCTGGGCGTTGACGAAAATACAGAACAAACCAGCCGTTCGAGCAGCCCCGCCCGCACCGTTACCGTTGAGGTGGCACCGCGCGAGGGCCAAATTCTGGCTCTGGCACAAAAGGCCGGCACTCTCAGCCTGACGCTGCGCACTGAACGTGATGTTGCGGATGAGGAAATGGGTCAGATATCGCTTGCGGATCTTCTGCGAAATTCTGAGCCAATGGTTATCTCCTCTGCGCCTGAAAAACCCGTTGCAACAAAGAGAACAGTTACTGTCCGCCGTGGTGTGTCTGCCGAAGTTGTTGAGCTTGAGTGATGCTCCAAGTTTTTTACAAAACTTGTGAGGCGTATCGACGGTTCAGGCACGCAGAAGAAGGCGCAGTATTGGCACTTGTGGCCGTTTCGCTTGCCGTGATGCTGGGATTTCTCGCCTTGACCTTTGATTTTGGTCGGCTCGCAACAACCCAATCAGAACTGCAAAGTTTTGTCGATAATGTCGCGCTTAGTGCGGCGGGTGAACTGGACGGGCGGGGGGACTCTATCACACGTGCCACCGCTGCGGCTAACCAAATGATTTCCGATAGTCATACCTTTGGGAGCGGGGCCAGCCTGCTCTCTGGAGAGTCTGACTACACGATCGCTTTTTATGAAGAGAACCCCGCAGGCCCAACGGCACCCCAACCAATCAATGACGCGCGCGACGCTGGGTTTGTTGAAATCATCTCGAATGGTGAGACGGTTCAATTGGGTTTTGCGGCTGCTTTTTCCGGCCTCAGCGGCAATGATGCCTCGCGCAATGATGTCGGGGCCACAGCCGTGGCCGGGTTCACACAATCTGCCTGCGACATCACACCGTTGATGTTTTGCATCCCCAACGGTGATTGGAACGCGGATAATCATGTCGGCGATAGCATTCAGTTGCGCACTGGCGGTCAGGGTGCGGGTTGGGGGCCTGGTGCTTTTGGATTTATCGACCCCAGCAGTGGCCTATCAGACGATACAGGAGCCTGCGCAGGCAAGACCGGCTCAAATCTAGACATCTGCCTGCTTGCCGCCGCTGCAGAGCGGACCGCATGTTTTGAATCGACTGGTGTGGATGTGCGCACAGGCCAGAGCGTTGGTGTTTATGAGGCCGCATTAAATATCCGGTTTGACATCTTCCTGGCTTCTGTCAGTCAACTGCGCAACGACCCGCTTTATGCCCCCGCGCCGAATGTGATCAGCGGTTATGTAGGACAAGGGAATGGCAGCGCGGGCCAATGTGTGGCGAATTCCGGAAGTGAATCACCTGACTCAATTGGCTTGCCAGAAGATGACTGCCACGCATCAGGAACATGCGGCCGCTATGGCGATGGTGGTTGGGCCGCTGGTCGTGCGAATTATGTTGTGACCAATTATGACGGCGTAGACCCGCATCCTTCTGCGGGCACTCGTTATGAATATTACCTTGCAGAAATCGCCGCGGCTGGCGGTGGTGCCTCTTTGGCGGACATTCTGACAAACAAAACCGAAACTGGACGCCCGCAATGTTCTGCGCATCAGGATACCAACCCGAAGCGTCGCGTGCTTGTTGCGGCTGGCGTCGATTGTGCGGCAAATTCCCTTAGCGGTAGCGGCGGCAACGACATTCCGGTTGAGGAGTTCGTTGAGGTCTTCATGATCAAACCCGTAGGCATGGATGGCACGCGCGATGTGTGGGTCGAAGTCATCGGGACTGTTGGAGGCGGTGACGGCGGCACAGGTGAAACGTCGGTATTTCGTGATGTCGTGAGGCTCTACAAGTGAGCTTGCGCAGCTGGCATAAGATGTTTGGGGCAACACTGAGAAAGTGCCGCAAGGATGACAACGGCGGGGCGCTGGTGGAATTCGCTTTTGCAATTCCTCTTTGTCTTTTGTTCTTTGCGGTTGCCATTGAAGGGTCACGCACGTTCTGGTCTTATCAGACCGTCATCTCGGGCGTGCGCGATGCGGCGCGGTTCGTGGGGCGGACAACACCCAACAATATCTGCACGGTTGGTGGCACGCTGAATGGCCTTGATGCGACGATCACGCAGATCGTTCGTAAAACACGCGAGGGCAACACGCTGTTCCCGTCGTCAATTTCCGTTGATTCGGTCTCGTCTAGCCTGAGCTGCCTGACAGAAGACTACCGTCTCGAACAGACGCCGATCGCTACCGTGACAGCGGCGCTGACCATCACCTACCCGTTTGCATCGATTTTCGGGTTGTTCGGCGTAACAGAGCCGACCGCAACCACATATGTTTCTGACAGTTCGCGGGTGTTTGGCTCATGAGGGGTCTGTTTTCCATAACGCGGCTTCGCCGTTTCCGCCAAGACGAAAACGGAGCAACTTTGGTCGAGATGGCCTTGGTTATGCCCCTGCTGCTGCTCTTGCTGTTTGGATTCATTGATTTCGCGCGCCTTGGCTTTACCTATGTCATGACAGGCAAGGCAATGGATCGCGCCGTTCGCTTGGCTGTTGTCGTGTCGCCGCCATGCCCCGGCGTTCCAGAAGTGAATGCGCGCGGCCAATCCATTGCAACCGGTTTGCGCTATGGCACGTCCTGCAAAGCGGATGCGGGCCTGTGCGAAAACCCCGGTATCGTTAGTTGTACACTCGCTGTTAGCCATCCCACAGCGAATGCCATCTGGGACGAGATCGTTCCGTTGATGCCCGCCAATGCAACAGCAGGAAACATTGTTCTGGCCTATGAATTTACACCCGATCTTGGGTTCCTGGGTGGGCCTTACACCCCCATCGTAACCGCACGGATCGAAGGACTTGATTTCCAATTTATCACACCACTTGGCGCGCTCGCCGGACTGGCCAGACAAGCTGGTACTGGCACTCTTGGGAGCGATTTCGCTTTTCCCAGCATGAGCGCTTCATTGCCAGCAGAAGCCCTCACCGAAGGAGAAAAATCATGACCATGCAAACACCTGAACATGCGTTCCGCAGCAGTCGCTCAGCAAAAGTTGACCATGTAGAGCAAGCTGAACCGCTTGTGCTTACGGAGGAAGATGCCATGCAGACAGAAAGCATCGACGAAAAACCCGCGCCTGCTGATACCGCTGAGCGTTTCCTTCTATGTACCAAAACGGATGATATGGCCGAAAAGGTCCGCCGGGCAATTGGCGAAAACGACGATGTCGTGATTGATTTGGCGGGCCAGTCTCTGATCGAGATGGCGGGGAATGACCTGAGCACCAATGACACGCATTACATCATCGTCGTGGAAATTGACCCCGCTGACCCAACCGAAATGGCAGCTCTTCGCAGTGTGACTTCCCGCGCAGCAGAAAGCGCCCGATTTCTGGCCATCACACCGCAAGAACTGACAATCAGTGTCGCACGTGAACTGATGGAAGCAGGTGTGCAAGAGGTTTTGCCGACCACTGCATTGCGTGACACACAGAATGAGCCGCAGCCCGCAGTACCAGTCCACACTCAACCCGCCGATCTGCATAGCGGCATGGTGCTGACCATTGCCCAGACACGCGGAGGAATTGGCGCCACAACTCTGGCCATCAATCTGGCATCGATGTTGTCTGCACCCAAGTCACGCCGCGACAAGTCGCCCGTGCCAAAGGTCGCGCTGCTTGATCTGGATTTCCAGAACGGGGATGCCGCCACATCGATTGATATTGAAGACAATGGCGTGTTGATCGAACTGCTGCGGACCCAAGGCAAGCCTGATGCTGCGTTCCTGCGTAAAGCAATGGTTAGCTACAAAGGTCAGTTTGATGTTCTGCCCGCGCCAGTAGAGTTTGCACCGTTTGATGC
>DEIK01000078.1 GCA_002352425.1 Rhodobacteraceae bacterium UBA2776 | reverse complement strand
TGTGATGTCGCAGGCAGATTGTGTAAACCCGGCCACGGCTGTGGCCCCGACATCATTGCGCGAGGCATCATTGCCGCTGAGGCCGGAAAAAGCAGCCGCAAAACCCAATTGAACCGTCTCACCATTCGAGATGATTTCAACAAACCCAGCGTCGCGCGGGTCATTGGTTGGCGGGGGGGCTGTCGGGCCTGCGGGGTTTTCTTCATAAAAGGCAATCGAATAGTCAGACTCCCCAGAGAGCAGCTTGGCCCCGCTCCCAAAGGTATGACTGTCGGTAATCATCTGATCTGCCGCTGCGGTGGCACGTGTGATCGCGTTATCCCGCCCGTCCAGTTCACCCGCCGCACTAAGCGCGACATTATCGACAAAACTTTGCAGTTCTGATTGGGTTGCTGCGAGCCGACCAAAATCAAAGGTCAGAGCGAGAAATCCCAGCATCACGGAAAGCGAAATGGCGACAAGTGCCAATACTGCGCCCTCTTCTGCGTATCTGAACCGTCGATACGCCTCACAAATTTTGTGAAAAACTTGGAGCATCACTCAAGCTCAACAACTTCGGCAGACACACCACGGCGGACAGTAACTGTTCTCTTTGTTGCAACGGTTTTTTCAGGCGCAGAGGGGATAACCACTGGCTCAGAATTTCGCAGAAGATCCGCAAGCGTGATCTGATCCATTTCCTCATTCGCAACATCACGTTCGGTGCGCAGCGTCAGGCTGAGAGTGCCGGCCTTTTGTGCCAGAGCCAGGATTTGGCCCTCGCGCGGCGCCACCTCAACGGTAACGGTGCGGGCGGCGCTGTTCGCACGGCTGGTTTGTTCTGTATTTTGGTCAACGCCCAGAATTCGGATGTCTTGCAAAATCGTTGCGGCACGCAGGCCTGCGCCTTTGCCTTCTGTCAGCACGACGTCGACATAGTCACCTGGTGTCAGAAAGCCACCAACAGCTGTTACAGAATCCACGCGGATTGCAACAGCGCGGCTGTTCGAACCAAGTGCTTGGACAATGGTAACCGACTCTCCGAAATCCGAAATGTTTTCAGAAACTAGGAGTTGGCCTTTGCGGATGGTTTCTTTGGCGCGACGGGCTTCGCCGTCTGGCTGACCAATCAGTTGAACCAAATCCGTGAATGTATTTTCGGGGGCAGTTCCGCCCGGCCATTGCTGAACGGCGAGCATGCTCATGGTAATTTCTTCACCGAAGCGAATGTCGCGACGGGCGCTGATCAACTGCACCATTTCGGGTGCTTGAATCGCGTTTACACCGAGCTCTTTATCATCACTCATCGCGGCCCAAACCGCTCCGACTGCAATAAACACTCCAGTTACTGACATTATAAGAGCGCGGATATTCATTGTTTTCTCCGAGAGGTGAGACAGGCCCTCATGATTGCTGGATACAAAAACGTATCGGTGATCTGCGAAAGTAGATAAGCGCCCGCCCAGAAGGCGGGCGCATACTCAAAAGTCTTAGATCAGCTTAAGGGGTACCAGCTTGGGTCGGCAGTGCGGAGCTGGCCGCACCGTAAGTCGCGCCAACATCGTTACCAAGAGTAGCCAGAGCGCCGGCGCCCAGAGCGATAGCAAGGCTCAGTGCGATGCCGTACTCGACAAGTGTTGCACCTTTTTCGTCACGACGAAGGCGGTTTGCGGTGTTGAGGATCAGTTTATACATATCATTACATCCATTTTGTTTGTTGAAGGAGCTTGCGATATTGCAGAGCTCCGAGCCGGAGTGCCCGGACCGATGAAACCAATATGGAGCAATAAAAAGCCTGTTTCTTCATCCATTTGGATGAGAAATTTGCCTTTAGGTTGCAAAATTCGGGTTTTTTTGGATTTTTTTGAAGCTTCTCGCTGCCCAAGCGGATGACTCGGGGTCCCAACAGTTCTTCAATCGTGGCAGCAGCAGGGCAATCGTCCGCGATTGCCACATTCGTGCCACACACTCACCTCGAAAGTCAACAAATTTCCCCATTAATGAACGAATTGGTCGTCATGGTTAACAAAGTATAAAGACTAGGAGCAAAAAATGATGAACCGTGATTTCGCAGAGAATACCTGTAAAACTTCAACAAATTTAGTTGAAGTTGGCGACATTAGATTAGCATCCGAGGACGCATTCTGCTGTGTCGCTCGTTTCTCCGCTTCTTTGGCTGATCAGTCTAAGGTTCCAGGTGCGCTGGAGCAATTCCAGAGCATTTTTGCCCTTTCAAAAGTCGCGATTTATCGTGCCACCGATGGTGATTCCCTACCCCGCAAGATTATTAGCGTCGGTGACAGTTCGTTCACACGTGAAGAGGCTGACGCCCTGAACACGCTGGTCACACAGCCAGATATTAAAGCCGGGACAGTTCGCAAAACAATCGACTCAAGGTCCGGCAAAACTCTGCTTATGATCGTAATGCGCGCAAACCGCGGCGAAGCTGATGTGATGCAATTGACCTTCCCTGCGACGGCAGACGCAGACAGCGTTTTGTCTTTGAGCACGATGGCGCCGGCTTTTGCGGTTTCTTGGAAGATGCGCCAGCCAGGTCTGGCCAGCACACTCGCCTATGCGCAAACCAGAACCCGCCAGTCACAACTCCATGCGACAAAAGAAATGCCAATCTTAAGCCCTGAGAATGCCTATGGGCTTAGCCGCTCGGAATTTCGCGTTTGCCGTTTGCTGGTAACTGGCTTGAAACCCAAGATCATCGCGCGCGAACTGAATTTGTCCATCGCCACGATCAGGACTCACCTGCGCAATATCTATGCCAAGACCGAAATGGCAGGCCAAATTGAAGTAGTGTCTCATTTCGGCCGTTCTGCCCAGCCAATGATGCAGGCCGCGTAATGGCGTTGATAATCACTCTTGGGCTTGTTGCCACGCTGGTCGCGGTCATCTTCTTTGACTTATCCCAAATGCGAATACCCAACCTCCTCAGTATCATTCTCATCGTGCTTTTCGTTGCATCTGCATTTGCGCTTTCGCCTTCTGAAATCGGTGTGAGAGTGGCGCAGGCAGCAATTGTGTTCGCGCTCGGTTTTTTCGCCTTCATGTTCCATTTGTTCGGGGGCGGGGATGTCAAAATTCTCGCAGCTCTTGCGTTGTTCGTACCTCTTGAGCATGCAGCTGGAGTTTTGCTAGTATTCTCGGGAACTCTGTTTGTGGGAACCATCGCGGTGCTTTTGCTCAGAAATGTCAAACCTATGGAAGAAAGCAACTGGGCGTTTCTGAACACGTCGCAAATGCCCATGGGCCTGCCCATTGGTCTTGCCGGCATTATTTCAGTTTGCGGGCTGTTATAAGGCTGATTCGCTGCCCTTTCAGTGGATGGCAATTCAAGATGAGCACGGGAACAGTTGATGCCGTTCCTGACGCACTATCCAAAGGGAACCACCGTTCAATGAGGCTCAAAGCACATCGTGACCGCATGCGATCAGTGGGCCGGATCCCACCAGTTCGGCTTTGACATCCTGATAGAGC
>DEIK01000035.1 GCA_002352425.1 Rhodobacteraceae bacterium UBA2776 | reverse complement strand
TGCCTCGGAACAGCGCGTGACCCATATGGGCGTCGCCCCCACGTTGGTGCGTCAGTTCATGGCCCAAGACCCGACGCCGCTGGCTGAATATAACCTGTCAAACCTGCGCATTGTTGCCTCTACCGGCGAGCCGTGGACCGATGATGCCTGGCTATGGCAAGTGGAACACATCTGCAACAACCGCGCCGTGCCGCTGAACATTGCAGGCGGAACCGAACTGTTTGGCGCTATTTTGACTTCGACCGTTTTACACGCCCAAAAACCCAGTGGATTTTCGGGGCAGGCGCTGGCCGTCGGCGCCAAGGTTCTGCGGCCTGATGGCTCAGAGGCTGACATCGGCGAGGTTGGCGAACTGGTTGTGACCCAACCACCAATGGGGCTGGCATCAACAATCTGGCAAGATTATGCGCGCTATCTGGAAACCTATTGGTCCAGATACCCCGGCCTTTGGTATCATGGCGACTGGGTGCGGCAGGATGCCGATGGCACGTGGTATATTCTTGGTCGTTCGGACGACACCTTGAACATCGCCGGAAAACGCATTGGCCCGCCCGAAATCGAGGGTGCCATCACCGCAACCGGCAAGGTCATAGACGCCGCCGCCATTGCCGCGCCGGATGAGTTAAAGGGCGTGGCTGTGGTTTGTATCTGTGTGCTTGCACCGGGGGTCACTGCCGATGACGCACTGATCAAATCCTTGAAGGACCGGGTGGGTTCAGAGGTTTCAAAACCCTTCCGCCCGCGCGAGATTTATTTTGTTGACGGCCTGCCCAAAACCCGCACCCTGAAAACCATGCGCCGCATCGTGCGCGCGGCGTTTCTGGGCGAAGACATGGGCGACCTGTCGCCAGTTTCAAACCCCGAAACAATCGCCCCCATTTCCGCATTGCGAAAGGACATCCTATGATCGTTGTTTTCGGTGCCACCGGCACCATCGGAACACCTCTTGTTACTGCATTGCTGGCAAAAGGGGTGCAGGTTCGCGCTGTGACCAGTGATCCGGCCAAGGTCGATGCCTTGCAAAAACAGGGCTGCGAGGCCGTTGTCGCCGGTTTTGACGATCCTGATGCTTTAGCCAAGGCTTGCGCGGGGGCGCAAAGGGCGTTTCTGGTTACCCCAGCCGATCTGGACATGCGCACATGGAAAGCAAACGTCATTACCGCCGCCGCATCAGCCGGAATAAAACATATGGTGATGTCCACAGGGCTGGGTGCATCACCCAAGGCGCGGCTGACCTTTGGTATCTGGCATTCCGAAAGTCAGGAACTGCTGAAAGCCAGCGGCATGGACTGGACCCTGATCCAGCCAACCTATTTTACGCAAAACCTGCTGTGGCAAGCAGGCAGCATCGCAAAGGATGGCGTATACCATGACGATCTGGGCGGGCCGGTTTCATGGGTCGATGCCCGCGACATTGCCGATGTCGCAACCAAAGCACTGACAGGTGAAGGGCATGAGGGTAAGGCCTATGGCCTGACCGGAGCCGAGGCGCTAGACGGCGCGGCCATCGCTGCATTGCTTGGCAAGGTCACGGGCCGCACGATCACCCTGCATCCTGTATCAGCCGAGGATTCGCGCAACGCCATGATTGCATCCGGCATGGGCGGCGAGGTTGCAAAGGCAATGGTCGAATTGTCGGCCTTGGCCCCCAAGGGCTATCTGGCGGGGGTCGAGACAACGATTGAAGAGGTACTTGGACGCCCGGCAAAAGATGTTGAAACATTCATTTCCGAAAATCAGGAACGTTTTAGCGGATAAGCGGTACAGAGCCGGAAGGTTTGAGAGCGTCTCGGCAAGTTAATGCGAATATTGGTCAGAATCTGCATGTTACGCAATGCTATCCACACAATCTGTCAGAATATAATAGGGGTCAGCTCCGGCTGAGTGCTAAATCCTACTGTCATAGTAGTGTTAATAATGAAATTCTGCAGACCGGGGTGTTTTTCAGGCGGTTTTAGTTGAGTTAATTACAAGACATCCACAGGATCACTGGTATGCGTTTGGTTGTAGTCTGCGTCACTTTTTGTTTCTCCAAAATAGCCGCGGCGTGAGACAAAAGCTTGTGGCGCGGTGCTGTTCGGGCAAAGTTCTTTGATCGCCTGACGGGCTGCAGTCAGAGCGTGCTTTGAAACCGAAGATGCAAACTTGAAGTCGTGTGATTTAGTTGGTCAATGTTCACTTTGCTCGCCTCGTTGGGTTTTTCGATTCAGATCATATGACAGCTCAATGATTATCTTGAGAAGTCGCCGTTGATATAGATAGGCGTGGTGCAAATTTTCAACGGCACGGGCGTCATTACGAAGAACCAATGCCGCCTTTAACAAGGGCTGAGATGCGCTCATTCCAATGGCTACAAGCAGATTGAATCACTGCATCTGGCAATATGAAGTCAGAGCGGTTTTGCTGACGTCTGGACCCAAACTGCCCGCAATCTGCACGGCAAAATTTTACCCTTCGAGCATCCATGGCCGAGCGATTGCCATAGGCCGATTTCAAGGACTGCGCACCCCTAGCCGCCCTTACCTTTAGTTTGGCGGGGATCGTTTTAAATTGGCCGCCCGCTGTGCAAGAAGGTGTCAGCTCAGACCCACATGCCTCGCATGCCAACGAACAGGCAAAGCGCCAATGCGCAGTGTGACACCCAGTGTTCGGGCGATACATTGAGGGCAGTGCTGGAAATCTTCCTGCGCAACGCACCGAATGGGAAAGTGTGAAGTGGTCCTGCAAAATCGGACAGTCTGTTAAGGTGTATTCCAAC
>DEIK01000028.1 GCA_002352425.1 Rhodobacteraceae bacterium UBA2776 | reverse complement strand
TGTTCTTCGCGAGCCAAAAGCCGTAAGGTTTAAGCTCAGCGAAGAGCACCAATCTGTATTTTCCATTGGCCGGATGTGTCATGTCATGGATGTCAGTCCGCGTGGCTTGCGTGCGTTCCGCAGCCGTCCTGCCAGCCGTCGACAACGATCTGATCTTGTCACGCTAGCGCACATCAAGGCGCAGTCGCGCCTCAGCCTGGGCAGCTACGGTCGCCCACGAATGATCGAAGAGCTGAAGGAGATCGGTCTGAACGTCGGTCATCGCCGTGTGGGCCGTTTGATGCGCCAGAACGATTTATCTATTGTCAGAACGCGCAAACATAAGGCCACGACGGACAGTAATCACAAGTTCAACATCGCGCCTAACCTGCTGGATCCGCCGCACGGCAATGCATGTTTACATGCATGAGAGTGGGGAATTTTGCAGCAGATTGCCCAAACCAGAAATGGGCAGGTGACATTACCTATATTTGGACGCGCGAAGGTTGGCTTTACCTAGCCGTGATCCTTGACCTCCATTCTCGGCGCGTCATTGGTTGGGCGGTCAGTAATCGAATGAAGCGTGATTTGGCGATCCGCGCATTGAAAATGGCCATGGCCTCTCGCGCGCCGCCCAAAGGGTGCATCCATCACACCGACCGTGGCAGCCAATATTGTTCACATGATTATCAGAAGATACTGCGCCAACATGATTTCAAAGTGTCGATGAGCGGCAAAGGTAATTGTTATGATAATGCTGCTGTGGAAATGTTCTTCAAGACCGTCAAAGCTGAACTGATCTGGCGTCATTCTTGGGAGACACGCCGGTCGGCTGAGATGGCTATCTTCGAATATATCAACGGCTTCTACAATCCACGGCGCCGCCATTCATCATTGGGATGGAAAAGCCCTGTCGCTTTCGAACGAAAGATTGCTTAAACGAGCACTTGGGGCGGCACGAAACCGCGACAGGTCCANNGTAACCGTTGTTTAGACCCCACCTTTTTTAATCTGTCCTAATCTGCGATTCCTGCGGCAACGTAGAATTGCAGAGGAGATTGTTGTGGGAGTACATCGGGAGCTACGGATGGAGTCCGTTGCGGGTCATGAGATTTTGGTTGGTGCTGATGGCAAGCGGCGCTGGCCTGACGTCGTGAAGGGTCAGTTGGTTGCGGAAACGCTTGTTCCGGGTGTCACCGTGAACGAGGTGGCCCGCCGCGTGGGCATGCGGCCCAATCATCTGTCGGAATGGCGTCGGCAGGCACGCGAAGGTAAGCTGGTTTTACCCGATCTTTCGGGGGCAGCATTCGTTCCGGTTGAGATCGTGCCATTTTCGGAGCCACCTGTTGAAGAGGCGGCAGTACTCCGGAACACAATTGATCTGATCAAAGGGGATGTGACGATCCGGCTGGATGTAGGCATATCTGCACAACGGATCGCCGAGATTGTTGCAGCCTTATGATTCATCCGTCGCACGGCGTTCAGGTATTTGTGGCGACCAAGCCGGTAGATTTCCGCAAGGGCCATGACGGGTTAGCTGGAATCGTACAAAGCCATTTGCACAAGAAACCCTTTGATGGCGCGGTTTATGTGTTCCGCTCAAAACGGGCGGATCGGCTTAAGATGATTTGGTGGGATGGCACGGGTTTGGTCATGGCTTATAAGCGCCTTGAGCAGAATGTGTTCAAATGGCCTGCTATTCGGGATGGAGTTTTGCGCTTGGATACCGCACAATTTGAAGCGCTTTTTTCTGGCCTGGATTGGCGGCGTGTGACTGCGTTGGAAGCGCGGCCACCTGCTGCGGCAGAGTGACTCAGAGCCTCTTTTATACAGGCCAGTCAGGGTGGAATTTGATAGTTAAAGCCCATGACTTTCCCTTCTGATCTTCCTGATGATGTCGATGCGCTGAAGGCCATTATCATGGCTTCGCAAGCGAAGATGGCCAAGCAAGATGGTGTCATTGAGCGCAAGGAAGATCGCATCATTCGGTTGGAAAAACTTCTGGCAGACTTCAAGCGTGCGCTTTACGGCTCGAAGTCTGAGAAGGGCCACCCCGACCAGTATCAACTGGCACTCGAGGATATCGAAACGGCCATGGCAATCATCCATGCCGAGGATGACGCGATTGATCCGCCGACGACGCACCCTAAATCAAACCGGCGAACTGGCCGAGGTGTATTGCCCAAGCACCTGCCGCGTGTTGAAGAGGNNGATCGAACCCGATAGCATGATCTGCGGCTGTGGAACTGAGCGCCATGTCATTGGCGAAGACGTCACTGAACGGCTGGATATCATTCCCGCACAGTTCCGGGTGATTGTCACCCGTCGCCCCAAATATGCTTGTCGTTCCTGCGAGGCGGGCGTAGTGCAAGCCCCTGCCAAACCGCGCTTGATTGAAGGTGGTATGCCAACAGAAGCGACCATCGCCAGCGTGATTGTATCGAAGTATGCGGACCACTTGCCTTTGTATCGCCAGTCACAAATCTATGCCCGACAGGGCGTTGATATAGACCGATCAACATTGGCATTCTGGGTAGGCAAAGCCGCCCATGAGTTGAGGCCTGTCCATGACGCACTGCTGAAGCACCTAAAGATATCGACCAAGCTTTTCATGGATGAGACACCAGCGCCCGTCCTTGATCCTGGACGAGGCAAAACTAAAACCGGCTATTTCTGGGCTTTGGCCCGCGATGATCGCGCATGGAACGGGCCGGAGCCACCCGGCGTGGCCTTCACCTAT
>DEIK01000084.1 GCA_002352425.1 Rhodobacteraceae bacterium UBA2776 | reverse complement strand
CCAACCAAGCGGGTGTTGTCCTCATGCGCCAGCGCAATTTTCAGCGAGTCATCTTTGAGAATTGTATGATAGTTGAACGCATCATGCCCCGGCGGGCAAACCATTTCTTCCAGCTTGGAAAACCCGCCGATGGTGCCAGCGTGACACACCGGCAAGTGATAGCTTTCCATGAAATTTTCAGCCAGGATCTTCCAGTTTGTATCCCACAGATGGGTCTCGAAGAAGGTCTCTTGATAACTCGTCATATCATAGTCGGCGATCATCGTTTCGACGTCTGCCAGCTTTTCCGCCACAGGCGGGCAATCAGGGTTAAGCGTTACAAACACCCAACCAAGCCATTCTTCGCAGCGCACCGCGGGCAGCTGATAGTTATCTTTGCAAAAACCCTTGTTCAGGGCCATTGCCGGTGCACCTCGTAACGACCCATCCAGATTGTAGGTCCAGGCGTGATAGGGGCAGACTATGCTGCGCACTTGTCCACGCCCGTGCAGCAGCGTCGACATACGATGCCTGCACACATTTGACATAGCACGTAGCGTTCCGTCACGATCCCGTATCACCACGATCGGCTCCCCCGCCAGATCGCAGGTGATGTATTCCCCCGGCTCAGTCAAAGACGACGCGCGGCCAACGCAGAACCATTCCCGCCGAAAAACATGTTCCAGCTCTGCGTCATGGAACTCCTTCGTAGTGTAGACTTCCGGCGGCATGGCGCGGGCCTGCTCAAATGGAAGCGCCACGTTTGTCTTCAGGGCCGCCAACGGGTCCATAATATGCTTATTCATCTGGGTATCCTATTTCACAGCCGGAATAATCAGTGGAATTGCTGTTAGTTTGGCGATCAACAGCCGAAACTCTAGCGTAAATACGACAAATTTCCGAATTTCCAAAAAATTAAAGGGGAGCGAAGTTGGCCCACCGCTCCCCTTCTATATCCGGCACATTGAACTAAGAGAGCTTGCTAACGCCACCGGAAATCTCTGTTAGCGTTAACATAACAAGAACATCATCCTTGGACAAGTCGGTATTTGTCGCTAACAAGGTTGGAAATATGTCAAAAAGGAATATTCAAACGTGTCACCGCAGCATAGCCCGCCTAAGCGTCCGCTGACTTTGCGCGATGTCTCTGAGGCTTCAGGCGTCAGTGAAATGACCGTCAGCCGTGTATTGCGCAACCAGGGCGATGTATCGGATGCAACCCGTGCTCGAGTGACCAAGGCCGCAAAACAACTTGGATATGTCCCGAACAAAATTGCAGGGGCGTTGGCGTCACAACGAGTCAATCTGGTTGCTGTGATCATCCCGTCGATGTCCAACATGGTGTTCCCAGAGGTAATGACCAGCATATCAGAGGTATTGGACGAGACCCCATTGCAACCCGTGATCGGCGTCACCAACTACCTGCCCGAAAAAGAAGAGGCGGTACTGTTTGAAATGCTGTCATGGCGGCCATCCGGTGTGATCATCGCGGGGCTGGAACATACGGCTGCAGCACGGGCAATGATGCGCAATGCCGATGTTCCGATTGTCGAGATTATGGATCTGGATGGCGAGCCGATTGACGCCATCGTGGGGGTGTCGCAACGCCGCGCAGGCCGTGAAATGGCCGAGGCGATTATCAAAGAGGGCTATCGTAAAATCGGGTTCATGGGCACCAACATGCCGCTGGACCACCGTGCACGGAAACGGTTTGAGGGCTTCACTGAAGCCTTGGCAAAGGCCGGTATCGAGATCACGGATCAGGAGTTTTATTCTGGCGGCTCGGCTCTCGTTAAAGGCCGCGAAATGACCGAAGCAATTTTGAAGCGCTCGCCTAATCTGGATTTCCTATATTATTCAAACGACATGATTGGCGCAGGCGGCTTGTTGTATTGTTTGGCGAACGGCATCGATGTNNCCGGGTCAGGTTGGTCTGGCTGGCTTTAACGGAGTTGAACTGCTGGACGGGTTGCCAAAACAACTGGCAACAATGGATGCCGAACGCCACCAGATCGGGCGCATCGCGGCCGAAATCATTGCCGCACGGTCCCGTGGGGAAGAAATAGAGCGGCGGATCGAGCTAACGCCAAAACTGCAATTTGGCGATACGTTGAAGCGCTAAAGTTTCACGCTGGGATTTCGCCGGACCAGACGCAGAATAATCGCCAGCGTCGACATGCAAATCCAGAAAATCTGAACCAGCGCCGCGGCCAGATTGAAACTGGTTGTTAGACCGACCAACACCAGTGATGCCGCGCAAAAATTTATCGCAAAATACGTCAGGCTGTCGCCTGACAACACCCGAAACGTCAGGAGCGTATAATTCAACACATACAAAAAGAAACCAAACACGCCGAGCAGTTCAAAAAGGCTTTGTGAGTAATAGAGCTTTTCCATTATTCCGCTTTCAAAAATGTGGTGAGAAAAATTGTATTAAAATATGCTTCTTTCTAACACGCAGGCAGTTGCTGGTCAGGTCGGGGATTCCTTACCTTACGTCAATCGACCGCTGGGGCAGAAAATACGAAACAACTCGGTGTGGCAATCACCGCTTGACCTTCCACTTACTGGAGACCTTATCTATAGTTTGAAATTCGAATTCTTAAGCGGGTAATCCCATGGGCGATCAAAAAACAATGTCATTTCAAATCGAGGGCTTGAACTGTGCATCCTGCGCAGGACGGGCCGAAAAGGCTTTGAATGCTGTTGAAGGCGTGGCAAAGGCAACCGTCAATCTGGCCGCAGAGACTGCACGGGTCTCATATGATGCCCCCGCCGATACCCAAGCGCTGATCAAAGCCCTGTCCAACGCCGGATACCCCGCCGCAACCCAGAAGGTAACATTGGAAATCGAAGGCATGAGCTGTGCGTCCTGCGTTGGCCGTGTGGACAAAGCCATTGCGGCCAGCGACGGTGTGGTGGATGTGTCAGTCAATTTGGCGACGGAAACCGCCACGGTGCGCTACGCCAGCAAAGCCACCACAGTGGGCGGAATCATGGCTGTAGCGGCAACCGCCGGATACTCTGCCAAAGTGAAATCAAGTGAACAATCGGATGTGGATGGCAAAGCCGAACGCAAAGCAGAAGAAATCAACCGCCTTGGCTGGTTGACCCTAATCGCCGCCATCCTTGCCCTGCCGGTTTTTGCCGTTGAAATGGGCAGTCATTTCATCCCCCGTGTGCATCACTGGGTCCACGCCAATATCGGGATGCAAAACAGCCGCCTGATGCAATTCGTGCTGACCACGCTGGTGTTGTTCGGCCCCGGTTTGAAGTTTTACAAAATCGGCATCCCCGCCTTGCTAAAGGGCGCGCCGGAGATGAACTCACTGGTGGCACTGGGCACAGCGGCCGCCTATGGGTTTTCCGTGGTGGCAACCTTCCTGCCTCAACTTCTGCCCAAGGGCACGGCGAACGTGTATTTCGAAGCTGCTGCAGTGATCATCGTGCTAATCCTGCTTGGTCGTTACCTAGAAGCCCGCGCCAAGGGGCGCACTGGCGAAGCGATCCGCAAACTGGTTGGCCTGCAAGCAAAAACCGCGCGAGTTGAACGGGGCGGTGATATGGTGGAGCTTGAGATTGACCAGATTGTTCAGGGCGACGTGATCCATGTGCGCCCGGGCGAAAAGATTGCGGTCGATGGTGTGGTGCTTGGTGGCGAGTCGTATGTCGAGGAAAGCATGATCACCGGTGAGCCTGCGCCAGTTGAAAAAACCGAAGGCGCTGATGTAATCGGCGGCACGATCAACGGCGAAGGTGCGCTTGCGTTTCGCGCAACAAATGTAGGGGCCGACACAGTGCTGGCCAAGATCATCCAGATGGTCGAACAGGCCCAAGGTGCCAAGCTGCCGATACAAGGGTTGGTGGATAAAATAACTGCGATTTTCGTGCCCGCAGTTCTGGTTGCTGCCATCCTCACCTTTGCTATCTGGTTCGCCATTGGCCCTGACCCCGCGCTTAGTTTCGCGCTGGTGGCGGGTGTTTCAGTGCTGATTATCGCCTGCCCATGCGCTATGGGGCTGGCCACGCCAACCTCGATCATAGTTGGCACCGGACGGGCCGCAGAA